>JAQZBU010000001.1 GCA_029237735.1 Ramlibacter sp.
CAATGGCGTTTGAGCAACGCTGGATCGCGGCCCAGCAGCAAGACAGGAAGTCCGCATAATGGGCAGTCTATGGAGTGCGGATAACAGGGGCAAGGTCAGTTCTCACCCAGGATGGTTGGCAGCCCGCCATCGATGTCCTGTCCAATGAAGCGCAACTCGTATTCCGAACCGAGCACGTCCGTGACCCGCCGGCATTCGGCTAGGAACTCCAAAAGAGCCAGCTCACGTGTTGGGCAGCTTGAGACGGTAGAGTGTCCGGGGTAGTTCGTAACGACCACCAGCGCAGCGCCCGGGTCGCCGTCAGGACTCGCGTGCTGTGCACCGGTGGCGCCTGGCGGTTTCGAAGCCGCAACTAGCGTGTGCCAGTCCTTGGCGCCATGCATGAATGCCACCGCCTCCAGGGCATGCGTGTGCTTCAAAGAGACCCCGGCCGAAGCTAGAAACTCCTTCAGACGCTTAGCCTGGTTCTTAAAATCTTGCTCCTGCGAGCGATCCTGTGCCATGAGAACACCTCCAGATTCGCGGATATTTCGGTGTTCGCATTGCCGAACCGACCCGCTGAATTGGTCGAGTGCAACAGTTCAGGATTACCAGGCGCAAAGCGGTGTGGCTGCGTAGCAGGTACCGCGAAAAGCATTGCCAGCTTGATTTGCCATGCCTTGCGGCTGCGAACGGACAGGCTCAAGTGAGGGCCTGGGGGCAATCGTACCCCCAGGCGGCAAACAGTTCAAGAGCCGGCCGGCGGCGCCTGCAGTCCTCTAGCGCCCGCACCTAGCGGAACGAGGCCCTGCGGGCATCCAGCTGCCGTCTTCGCGTCCAAGCACTTCGCCATCTCGACCAGGCTATCGCCAAGGTCGGCGATCGCCTGGTCACGAGCTGCAACCGGCCCGTGCCAAATCACTACTGCAACAATCGCCCCGCCCACAACGGCACCGAGCACGGCGGACATCACCATGTGCACGATTAGAAAGTCTTTAGGCTGTTTGCTCATCGTCATCCGAATCTCCCTTGGAGGAACCCTGGCCAGTACCAGATCCAGATCGTTCCCATTGCTCTTCCAGCGCATCCGCCAGTTCGCGGGATGTCTTCGTGTCATAGACCTTGGTAGTTATGGCGATCGACGAGTGCCCGAGGATCGCCTGGGCCCGACGCGCTTCTCCGCCGGCCGACATGAATTGCGTGGCCATGGTGTGGCGAATCGAGTGCGGGCCGCGGCCCGCCTTGGTGAATTCCTTCACCAGCTCCGCCGCCTTCGTTTTGTCAGGCTCCAGCTGGCCAACTCTTTCGACCGCGAGCTTGAACAGCTCGACGATGTCGCGATAGAAGGTGTCGTCGCTGATCGGCCCCTCCGCTCCGACGCGGCCGCCAATCCAATACATGCTGCGCCCGTTTTCATCATCCGCGCATGGAAGCATCGGCAGGTCCAGTGCGTTGCGGAAGAGAGCAATCTCCTGGATGAGTGATTCGGGCACCGCCTCGAACACAGGCCCGTCTCCTTTGCGAGTGCGCTGCAACATCCAAGTGCCATCGCGCGACCTCTGAAGGTCACCCCACAAAAGTTCGGCTGCGGCTGAGCGACGCTCCCACGTCGCCCTGAGCATGGCGAGGGCGAGACGGCGACGCGCTGCGACACGGCGGCTGCGCGGGTTACCCGGGTCGCCCTGCGCCTCGCACGCGACTTGCCATAGCAGCGACCAGGCCCGGTCGGACAGGGCCTTCGCCACGCCTGATGCGTCTGGCGTCAGTCCCTGGCCAGTGAGCGCGCCCTTGCCTTTCCTCTTCTTGCCTTTTCGGCGGAAGGGCTTGAACGGGTTTACCACGACCGCCGGCTGAGGCGGCTCACCCACCATGGCGCCGGCGAGTTCCTCGTACATGCCATGCAGGATCACCATGGCATTGCGCAAGACGGCCTTTGTGCGCTTTGGCCGAAGATGACTAACGCCCCAAATCGCGGCCGCCCATACAGGCAGATCCGAGAACGGCGGCTCGGGCAAATTTGGCTGAACTGGAGCACCTTCGGGCTGGATCCACGCCACGTAGCTGGCCGCATCGTCGTAGCGAGCTTGGCGCAGCAAATTGTCGCTGGGCGGCACCTGTGCCCGCAGCGCGGCGAGCGCGGCGAGGAAAGCGAGCCAGCGGCCGGCCTCGCGACGATACGCCCGAAGCGTGTGCTCGGAATCTTCCGCACGAGCTGTTAACCAGTACGCGAGGCACCAGGAATCGCTTCCCTCCAATCCGCGCGCCAGTTCGCCCTCGGCGACAGGAAGGCCTACCGGCACGGTCACCGCGAACTGGGAGGGCGATTCATTCGGCATCAGCGCCATTTTCTCACTCCCCCAGTCCGGTTCGACCCAAATTGCGCGGACCCGCGCAAACGCAACTAGTGGAGGCCAACGGACGGCGAACTCGGTTGCTCCTGCTCCTCGTCAGGCCCCGGAAAGGTGAAGCCCATCGACAAACTGGTCTGGGTAACCGATACCTCCAGGAACTCAGCACCCTGCACTGCGGAATCGAGAATAGCCTGGGGCAATCCAAAGAGCGTGATCACTGTGTCGTCACCGCCCATGATCTCCCGAGCAGCCGAATACCAGTCATCAAAATCCATGTTGTTCGGATCGCTTTCGCGGGCGTAGGTCACGCCAGGCGACGGCTCTCCAACACCCGCGCTCATCAGGTAGACGCCCTGGTCTTTGACGAGCAGCAAGGCGGGGCCAATCGTGGCCATGTCGATGTTCGCCTTGTCCGGCCACCCATCCACCTCTTTGACTTTCCCGCCTTTGTGGTGCTTCGGCTCGAACAGCACGTCGTAGCCAAAGGTTCGTTCGGGTGCCGCCATGGCGTGCTGAGCGAGCTTGACGACGGGCTCGATCGCGAATTTCAGTGTCTTTGCCATCCTGCTGCTCCTGCCGCATTCACCCGCAACTGCCCAGGTGGCCGCATTGCGTGCAATAGTCACAGCCGTCCTTGCGGATCATCGCGTGGGCTCCGCACTCCGGGCATTTGGAGCCGGCCAACGTGAGCGGCGGCCCACCTTCGACGCCTGTGGCGGCACTTCCACTATTGGCCTCATTGGCGCGCGAACCGTCGCTCGCGTCGATGCTCGCCGACGCCAGCGCCGTAGCACCATTGCGCTGTGCGATCAGGTTCTGAATGGAAAAGGCGATCGCAGCCACTTCCGAGTCGTGCCACATCGGCACCGAGGTTCCGTCGGCCTTCTGGTACGTCCCCAGGCGCACCGGACCCCGATCCCACGCGACCTTCCGCATGTCGCTCAGCGCCCGGTCCAGGAACCCTCCGCGGGCGGCCAATGACAGCAGTCGCATGCTGGCGGTGATCCACTCCTGCGACTCGCCACTTTGGCCGACGGGCATGAAGAATTCGACCGCCCGTTCGCGGCCGTCGGGCAGCGGAATGAACGACACGACCAGGTAGAGCGCCTGGCGGCCCTGTTGAGTCCAGTATTCGACCTTCTCCACCATGCCAGGCAATACGCCCTTCGGCCGTTTCGCGATAACGGAGCGCATCGGGTCCACCGGTTGCACCGCGTGCCTCTCGCGAGCGGCGTAGTCATCGATGGCCGCGTTGAGTTCGTTGACGGCGCGCATCGGGTCGACCTGGGGTGCTGCGGCCGGCTCCACGGATGCTGGCGCGGCCGCACCGGTGTCCAGCACCGACCCCAGGATCGGGTTGGGGCGGTAGGTGGCCATGCCCTTGAGGCCCGATTTCCACGCCTCGTGATACAGATGCTTGAAATCCTCGTAGGGGTAGTCCTCGGGAATGTTTACTGTCTTCGAAATGGCAGTGTCCACGTAGGGCTGCACCGCTTCCATCATTGCCAAGTGATCGGTCACGCTCATTTGCAGCGCCGACACGAAATACTCGGGTAGCCGCGTCATATCGCCGCCGAGCGCGCGGTACAGGCGCCAGGCATGGTCCTCGACGGCGTATTCGGTGGTGCTGCCGTCGGCCTCCCGCTTCTTGCGCCGATAGCTCCACGAGAACGCGGGCTCGATACCGTTCGATGCATTGTCGGCAAAGGCGAGGCTCACCGTGCCCGTGGGAGCGATTGCGAGCAGGTGGCTGTTGCGGATACCGTGCGTGCGGATCGCCTGCTGGAGGGGCTCGCTCAGCCGGCTGGCGAAGGTACCTTCCTCCAAATACTGCTCGATGTTCAGTGCCGGGAACGCGCCCTTCTCCCGAGCGAGTTCCACCGAGGCGGAATAGGCTGCGTCGCGCATCCGTTCGGCGATTCTCCTCGCAAGCTCGCGGCCTTCGGGCCGGTCGTATCGCAGACGCAGCATCGCCAGGGTATTGCCCAAGCCGGTGAACCCCACGCCGATGCGGCGCTTGGCCATGGCTTCCGCGCGCTGCTGGTCCAGCGGCCAGTGGGTAATCTCGAGGACGTTGTCCAGGGCGCGCACCTGCAGCGCCACGGCCTCCGCAAACGCGTCGAAGTTGAACTCGGGCTGGCCGCCGATGCCGAAAGGATTGGACACGAACCGCGTCAGGATGACCGGGCCCAAGTCGCAGCACCCGTAGGCCGGCAGCGGCTCCTCGCAGGAGCCCCTCCCCGCCTTCGAAGAGGCCACCGTCCGTCAAACCCTAACCGGTCTACTCGCCGCCCGCACCCAGTTTTTTGCCGAGCGCGTCGACGGCGTGTTTCGGGGCTTATCTGGTGAGCACGTCACGAACCGGCCCGAAGGCTTCGGCAAGCGGATGATCATCAGCTACGTCCTGAGCTTCGGCTCGGTGTCACACGACCGGGCGGGCTTGATCAACGACCTGCGATGCGTGATCGCCAAGTTCATGGGTCGCGACGAGCCCCGCCACCAGTCAATACAGCCGTTGCTGGCGCGAATGAATCAAAGCACGGGCGAATGGCATACCGTGGACGGGGGCGCGATGCGCATCCGCGTCTACAAGAAGGGCACCGCCCACCTTGAAGTGCATCCTGATATGGCCTGGCGCCTGAACCAGGTGCTCGCGCATCTGTATCCGCTGGCCATCCCGGCAGAATTTCGCGCGCGCCCCAAAAACCGCATCAAAGAGTTTACGCTGATGCAGCGGCCGCTGCCGTTCGCCGTGCTCGAAGTCCTTGGCATGGTGGCCTATGGACATCGGCCAGGCAAGGTGTATTGCCTGTCGCACGATGCCCGCAAGAAGGGCAGGGCGTATGACGAAGCCTGCCATGTCCTGGAGCTGCTCGGCGGAGTGGCCACCGGTGCCGGCGAGTTCAGCTTCGACTATGTGCCCGACCCCGTGATCGACCAGGTGATGCTGACCGGCTGCGTGCCGGATCAGAAGAGCCATCAGTTCTATCCGACACGCGACTACCTGGGCGAGCTCGCGACCGAGCTCGCCGAGATCGGCCCGGAGGACACCGTGCTCGAACCGGAGGCCGGCCGAGGCGACCTTGCGAAGCGCCTTCCGCTCGATCAGACCACCTGCGTCGAGATCTCGTCGCTCCACTGCGAAATCCTGCGCGCCTGTGGCTTCACCACCATCCAGGCCGACTTTCTCGAGTACGCGGTCAAAGCCCACGCTGCCGGCATCCGCTACAGCAGGGTGGTGATGAATCCGCCCTTTAGTGACGGCCGCGCGCAACTGCACGTCGAACACGCCAGCCAGCTGCTCGGGGCGGACGGGATCCTCGTGGCGATCCTGCCGGCAGGCATGCGCGGCAAGAACTTCCTACTTGGGTTCGAGCACGAATGGAGCCGGCTGCACGACAACGAGTTCGCTGGCACCACGGTCTCGGTCGTCCTGCTCAAGGCGAGGCGGGTGTTGCCTACGGACATCAGCCCCCTACACGATCGTCGACAGTCCAAGGGCCGCAAACCGCGGCAGTCCTAAGTTCTCGGGCCAATCGGCATGTACTCGGTGGCCTGGTGCCGCGCACCACGGGTAGCGCGTACATGGTTTGCCATGACAATGGCGACAACTTCGAGGGACCTTGCTATGCGCTCATTTCTCCTGGCCGTCACTTTTGCCGTCGTCAGTCTTACCGTGCCACGACATTCGGTCGCCGCGAATCTCTCAGCCGACGACCTTGGCACCAGCGTGACTTTGAGCGGCGCGATCGTACCGGGGGACGCGGAGCGTCTGGCGAGCCACTTCATGTCCACAAAGCCGATTCAGATTTCAACTACCAGCTCCTACTACCCATTCCCCAATACCTTGTATCTGAACTCTCCCGGCGGTGACGTGTTGGAGGCGGTTCGCCTTGCTGAACTCGTTCGTGCGCTCGGCCTCGCGGTGGCCGTCGCGCCCGGCGCCAAGGGATCGTGTGCAAGTTCTTGCTTCCTGATTTACGTGTCGGCCGTCGCCCGAAGTGCGGCGGGCATCGACACGCTGCGCGCCCAGGGTGCAAGGCGAAACCTGGGCGCCCTTGGCGTGCACCGTCCATATCTCCGCGAGATCGCTAGTGGTCCGGCGGGAGCGCGGGAACAAGAGGAAGTGATGGTGGCGATGCGCGCACACCTGACGAAATTCGGGGTTGGCCAAGCGTTGATCGACAAGATGATGTCGCACGCGTCCAACGACATCTATTGGCTCGATGCAGAGGACATTCGTGCGCTGGGCGCTTACTCCGCGGGTGTCGAAGAGCAACTCATTTCAAAGTGCGGGTACAACTCGAAGCGCGACGCCAAGCAATCCGCTCGGGACTTTCTCGAATCCATGAACTCAGGATCAGGTAATTGCATCACTGCCTATATGACCGCGACCTATGATCCGGTACGGCTCACAACCGTGGACCGGATGCGGCAAGGGTGGCGTCCCTGGAAGTAGGGCGCAGAACGAAGGATTTGTCGCTTGGGTGAAGTCATGTCAAGACAGCGTTCCGTCCAGATCGTCCTTCCGACGATCCCCCGATTGCTTGATCACCGGATTGCCAAAATGCCGGATTACCAGCACTTTGCCGCGATCACACTCAAGAGCATCGCCAACTCCTAAAATCGTCACCATAACTGTTGAGGTTGCTTATGAGTGCCATGCCCGCTATCGAAACCACGGAATCTCAGGCTGCGGCCGCAGCTGCGCTTGCAGCCGGCGGAATCGAGCCGATCTGGATGAACTTTGTCATCTCCGACCCGGAGGTGATCCTGGCGGCCAAGGAATACCCGGACGGCCGCGCGCGCACGGATTTCCTGCTCACTGCTCTCAAGATCGGCGTCCTGTCGCTGCGCACGGCGCGGGGCGTCGTCGACGGCGACCTGGTGCGCAAGGAAGGCGACCGCCTGCTCGAGCAGCTGGGAGAGCGGCTCAATAGCTGGCGAGGTGTTTTTGAGGAGCGCGTGACCAATTCACTGTCGCACTACTTCGACCCGAAAGAAGGCAAATTCGTCGAGCGCGTCGAGCGCCTGGTGAAATCCGACGGCGACCTGGCCACGGTCGTCCAGCTGCAGGTCCAGGGCGCTCGGGAGAGCCTGAGCAAGGTGTTCGAGCAGTTCATTGGCGAGAACAGCCAGCTGCTGAAGGTCCTCGACCCCTCCGGCGAAAACCAGCTGGTGATGGCGCTCCAGCGAACCCTCGACACTGTGGTGCAGACCCAGAATGCGGCGATCCTTGGCCAGTTCTCCCTGGACAACAAGGACAGCGCGTTGACGCGCTTCCTGAGCGAGCTCGCGGCCAAGCACGGTGACCTCAACACCGCGCTCTCGCGCAACATGAGCGAAGTCGTTGCCGAATTCAGCCTGGATCGGCCCGACTCGGCCCTGAGCCGGCTGGTCAACCGGGTCGAGACGGCCCAGCGCAGCCTCACCAGCGAGCTGAGCCTGGACAACCAGGGCTCGGCCCTGTGCCGGCTGCAGGCCATGCTGCAGGAGAACCATCGCCAGCAGCTGGAGATCTCGAGCCGGCTGTCCGAAACGTTGAACGTGGCGATCGGGCAGTTGCAGGCCCGCCGCCAGGAAGCCGACAAGAGCACCCGGCACGGCATCGAGTTCGAAGCGACCGTCGGCGACCAGCTGCGGTCTATCTGCGAATCCGCTGGCGACGTGGTCCAGGACTGCGGCCTCACCACCGGCCTGATCCCGAATAAGAAGGTGGGTGACTTCGTGATCACCATCGGCCCCGAGAAGGCGGCCGCCGGCGCCCGGATCGTTATTGAGGCGAAGGAAAGCGCCTCCTATGACCTGGCCTCGACGCTCGAAGAGTCCGACGTCGCCCGGCGCAACCGCGGCGCGGCGGTTTGTGTCTTTATCCACTCCGAGAAGACCGCGCAGGCGGGCATCCCCGTGTTCAACCGCTATGGGCATGACATCGTCGTGCGCTGGAACGCCGAAGACCCTGCCACTGACGTTTGGCTGAAGGCCGCGCTGATGGTGGCCACCGCCATGTCCGTGCGCGCCGCAGTCCACGACAAGAAGGACGCCGCCAGCTTCCAGAAGGTCGACGAGGCCGTCGCGCGGATCCGCAAGCAGGTCGAAGGGTTCGAGCAGATCCGCAACAGCGCGACCACGTCCAGTAACGCCGCGGGCAAGATCCTGGAGCGCGCGAAGATCATGGAAGACACGCTGCTCTCGCAGCTAGAGACCCTCTGTGAGCAGGTGGCCAAGCTCAAGGCCCGGCAGGACACGGAGGAATAGCCATGTCGATCAGAGGCCTCACCTACTTCGTGCTGGACAACCCGCCACCGCCGCCGTGATGAAAGGCTTGCTCCAAGCCATCTTCGGGCCCAAGGACCCTCCCAAGCCCCCGGCAACGGTGTCGACCGATGCGCCGCCGATCGTGCCCGGCGAACCGGTCTCCTTTACGGGGGACGCGAATTACCTGCAGAACTCGGACATCCTGGACGGCCTTCGTTTCAACGCAACGCTGAAGGTCACCACTCCGCTTGCCGTTCTTCGCCGGCATGGAGAGAGATTCGATGGCCCGCCCAGCCAAGCCCCGGCGTACGGTGACATGTCGCAGGGCATCTGGATGGCCCAAACGACAACATGGAAGAGCATGGGGATCGATCTCCCGGAGTTTGGCGCTGTCAGCACGCACGCGTCCGACGTTGGGCCGGTCAATCCTGATGACTATCTGCCTTTCCTGATCGAGTTTCGGACGATCTTCGAGAGCGAAGCCACCGACGAAATCAAGCTCGAACAGTTGGCCGAGCTGGGAAAGAAAGAACCGTACCGGGCCCACTGGAAGACCCTCCGCGCCAACCGCGATTTCCCCTTGTCGCTCTTTTTCTATCCGTTGTGCAAGCTCGATGGAGTTGGCAGGGTCACAGCTCGCAGCCTGTACGAGGCTGGGTTTCGTAGCAAGAGCCAAGTCCTCGCCAGCACACCGCAGGAGCTGTCTACCGTGCGCGGCATCGGCCTGGCCCTGGCAGCACGAATTCTGGCCACTAAGGCCGAATGACCGCGATCGCCGCTACGGGACCCCGCCGGCGGCTGGCTCCAACCCCGCAATGACCTCGGGGGGCTGGTACGGCCCGCTTAGAAGGACCTGGTCCCAGTCCTGCTCGGGACGCTTGGAGCCGTCGTCCAGAAAGTGAATGACGTGGTGGCATGTGTCGCACACCGTGGCCAGCGCCTCATCCCGTTCACCCCGCATGACGTCTGCGTCATAGCTGCGGTGGTGGACCCTCAAGCCGCGACCGCCGCAACGGCGGCACACCTTGTTGTCACGCTTCAGGACGCGGCGGGAGATTTTTTTCCAGAGTTTGGTCTGCAGGTACGCTGAGTAGTCATCAAGGAAAATCTCGTACGGATCCAGCGTGCCGGCGAGGCGCCTCGCCTCCTTGGCTTCGAGCTCCGCGCGCAGCTCGGCGAGTGTGGCCTGAATTTCTTCCTGGGTCGGTGCGTGCATGTCGTGAGAGGGCGGCTGAGGGGCTGCCCTGCGCATCGTGGTGCGATGGATTTCACCACATCGGCGCGGTCGCCCGCTGCTACGCCGGCGCCGTTTGAAATTGCGGTTGGCGCCCGAGACAATATTTCGATGAACACCGCAGACCAAGCCCAATTTCGCAAGCACCAAGCTCGCGCGGCCGCGCCGGCCGTTGCACCTTGCGCCGACTCGTGGCGGGGCGTGATCCCCGCCGACATTCCGTCCCTCGCGGGCACGGTGATCAAGCTGCAGGATGGAACCTACGATGTGGTGCGCGGCGCCTCTGAGGCGAATGGCATCCTGGGGGCGAGCGCGCGCCGCTTTAACCTCGAGGAGGTGGCGATCGCCGTAGGGGCGCCAGTCGATCATGGTACCGCCCACCAGTTTGCGCAGGCCCTGCGCCGCAGCGGCTACGCGGTGGCAATCTTCAGTCCGCAGGACCTGGGTGGCGTCGAGCCCGATCAAGTCGAAGAACGGCTCGTTGCCGAAGGCAACGCCATGATCGAGAGCTCGGCGTCACAGGAGCGGCCGCGGGGCTGAGGCGGATCGACCGGAGTGGGTTCCCATCAGGCCCATTTCCAGATGAAGGCCAGGTTTCCGGGATGCCGCAGCGGGCGCAAAAAGCCCTCCCTTCGCAGCCGCGCGATCCAGTCGCGCGGCTCCTCGGCCAGGCACCGGGAGGATGCTCCTGCGTCGAGCAGCTGCCGCACCGCGTAGTCGTAGCCCTGCTCGCCGTTGCGGATCTTCGAGAGCGTGCGATCGGAGACGGACAGGCCATTCGGCATTAGCAGGAGCGTCCGCGGCAGCGTGCGGCCGGCGTGCTGCGCGTTGTGCGATCGGTAGATCACACCGGTGTGGCTGCGCTTCACCTCATGCCCAGCCTGGTCGTAGCGCGCCACGGGATCGCAAAACGAAACGATCCCGTCGATGTCGAGCGCGGCACGCACCAGACGGAAGGCGCGTGCGAGAGCCCAGGACTCGCCGTTTCCCGGCACGCTCTGGTCGAGGACGAAGCGGCCCAATTCAACACCCTTCGCCGGCGGTGTCCCCAGATATTTCGGAACGAGGCTCTGCGTCATGGGCACCGAGAAAACCGCCACGCCCACCAGCTGCGGTTTATTGAATGCGCGGTGCTCGAACATGCCGGCCCGAAAGCGCGCGGCCGGATAACTGCGGCTGTAGTGGTGTTCCAGCACAAAGGCCTTCGCCCTGGATTGGTCTAACGGTTCGACGCTGTAGCGCTTGGTATCCAGGGGCTCGCCGGCGGGACGGTACCCGTGCCGCCGACCGTTCCAGCGCAAGCAGCGTTCGGTGATCGAAGCCGGCACTTCGCCAGTGTTCACGTTGAGGTTACGCATCTCAGTCCTGGTCGACTGGAATTTCGAGGAGCGCAGCTCGCGACGTCAGGCGCCATTTGCGCAACACCTGGTCCGCGTCAGGGACGCCGTTGCGGCGCGCCACGTTGTACCGCTTGCTGACCGGATAGCCCACCAGCATGATGCGGGCGTACTGCCGGGCATCCTTTGGAATGAGCCTGGCGGCCTGACGAACCTCACCTTGCGTGCAGAACGAGCGTTGCGGCGCCCCCTCGTTAGGAGAGAGCACGTAACACTGTTCCAAGCGAGATGGTCTATCGATATTGGTTTCCAATGTGATCTCCAGTCTTCTCAGCAAGCTGGCGCCGGCGCCAGCGGCTCGTTGGGATGCAGATGGCCGACTTCGATAAGCGCGTCGCGAACAGCGGTGTAGACGATGCCCAGCCCGAAGTCGTCGGCCGGCTCCTCCTCCTCGAAGGCCTGCACGCCGTGCATGCGCAGCAGGACGTCCACCAGCCCGCCGTTTTCCAGCGTCAGCCACCTGACATCGGGATAGGAAAGGTCGTTCGACCCGAATAGGTCGCCAAGGGCTTGGCCAGCGGCCTCCAGTGCGACTTCCTGCGCGCTGCGCTCGCGCTCGATGTCGCTCAGCAGCGTGCGCTGCTCGCCGACCGGCTGCTGTCGTACTTGGTGCAGCAGCTGCACTTGGCGTGCGTGCCAACCTGCCATCGCCTCCGCCCGGATCGCCTGCGTCCGGCCGGTAGGCATCGTGCGGCGCACGGCGGCATCCCAGGCCATGCTGTCAACGGAGGCAACGCGGTGGGAGTAGGGCGCCAGCGCGGCGAGGGCGCCTGACTTGACTCCGAACAAGTGCAGCTGACTTTCGGCGGGCATCACCTGGTCCAGCGCGCGCACGATCGCCAGCACGCCGTCAGGCCCATGGATCTGGCGACGACACACCGAGCCCACGCCTACGACTGCAGGCCAGTGGCCACCGAACATCTCCTCGGCACAGCGGGCGTATTCATCTGCATACCAGCCTTGGATCACGCCGAGGATGGGGACCTTCACGCCGCGGCGCTCCGCGAGGTTGAGTGTGCGGAAATACATGGCGATCGTCGCATCGATGCGCAGCCGACGTACGGCCGCATCCGTGGCGACCTGGGGCTCGACGCAATAGTCCGGGGCTGCAGCCCAGGTCCAGCGACGGGCAGCGACGAGCTCCATGTACTGCTCCGGCGCCCAGCGATAGTCGCCGAACATGACCGAGGCGGTGAAGCCCGCTGAGTCCAAGGCCGCATCGAGGGTATCCGGCAGCTCGCCAGCGGCGTCCAACTTGAACCCCAAGAACTCGCGGTTGCGGTCGATGCGCGCGAATGCGTTCGCCGAGAAGAGCAGGGGCAAGCCGGTGCTCAGCCCGAGCTGAAGCAGTTGCCCGCGCACGAGCGGCATGCCCACGCGAATCGTGGGGTGCCAGGCCTGCAGGTCGCGCGCGCTCATGATGCGTCCCCGCTGCAGGTATCGAGCAGCCCGTCGGCATCGGTCCTGCCGTCCTCTTCGCCGAGCTCGGGCTGCGACAACCGCAGAATGCGCTTGTCCTCGGGAAGGGCTGCCCAGTACGTTTGGGCGAGATGCAGCCAGTCGGCCTCCGGGTCGATGCCGCTATCAGCGTCGATCACGTTCAGGAGCGCCTCGCGGTACCGCCGCGCCCATTCCAGCGGCATCGTTGAACCATCCGGCGTCCGAATCGCCTTCAGCATTTCGAGCCCCGAGGCGCGAGCGAGCTGCACCCGGAGATCTCCGGGCAGATCGGCAGTTCGCGCAGCAGCGTGGTCGTGAGCGAGAAGTACCCGTTCTCCAGCCTCGGCGCCCGGGCACGGACCCAGGCCTCAGCCTCGGGTCGGAGGAGGGCGCGCTCCAACGTGTCCAGATCCATGGCGCCTGCCGAAACGATGCTGATACCGTGGTCTAGCGGCAGGATGCCGGCCGGCACGCGCACCGGCCTGAGCGACGCAGCGATGCGCGGGATGAGCAGCGACGGCTTGCTGAGGTCCATGCGCTCGAAGCTCTCCGGCGGCCGCCAGCGCATCGTCGTGCGCTGCTTGGTGCGGGGCATGCGATCGAGGTTGGCCTCCAGGTGACGCATCACCGCCGCGGGCGGCATGCGATCACGACTGGTGCGGATCGCGAACTTCGTCGGCGCGGTCAGCACCCCGCCGCGGATGTTGTCCGTATCGATAGCGGGAATCAGCAGGTCGGCGGCAATGCCAGCAGCGCATGCCGTGGCAGCGTCGATGACGAAGATTCCGTGTGGTCCCAGCCACGGCGCCAGCCGCGCCTGGGCCACATCGGCCAGCTTGCTCCAACCAATGAAGGCCGCATCGTCGGCCTCCGGGTAGATCGGTGCGCGGGTGAGGGCGCGTTCGCACAAGTGCGCCTCACACAACACGACCGCCACCGGATGGATGCGCGGGGGCTGGCCAGCGCGTCGATTCTTCGGACGGTAAAACGCTGAGGTGCAGTCCAGGCGCTCCAGGTGATGGATCCCCATCCTGCGGCCGATCACCTCGCGCAGCTGCGCCGCGCTTTGGGTAAAAAGCCAGCGGTCGGACGAGACGAGGGCGATCTCCCCACCAGGCCTCAACGTGGCAGTGCAGCGATCGATGAAGCTGTGCAGCATGTCACCCTGGCTGTAATCCGGCAGCTCCGCTTCGTATTCGGCGCGAAGGATCGCTGGCAAATTGGAATAGCGCAAAAAGGGTGGGTTGCCCGCGACGCAGTCCCATGTGGGCTCGCTCGGGGCTTCGGTCAGAAAGTCGCCGAGCACCACCATGCGCTGCACCAGGCGGGCGGCGGCTTCAACTGTGCGCCCGTGGCGCGCCAGGATACGGGCCAGACGCTCCCGGGCCTCCGCGGCCGCGAAATAGTGGATCTCCCAGCCCTGAACACAGCGGGCGATCAAATCGTCGCTGGCCGCCGGGTGGCGCTCGAGCAGCAGCTCGAGTGCGGCCCCGAGGAATGCGCCGTCGCCACAGCTGGAATCGACAAGGCGGCGACCCGCGGCCGGCCAATTGAGCATGGCCAGCAGCTGGTGGACCACCGGCTCGGCCGTATAGAAGGCAGTCGCCTCGTGCAGGCGCTCGATCGCGGCCGCGCGGTCAATGACAAGTTCGGCTTGCGACATCAAGGACTTCTTCGATGGCGAACCAACCCGCTCGACGATGACCGTGACGCGCACTTGGTCAGGACGCTCCTCGCGATGCCGCCTCGAATACAACTCTCTGTTCATGGTCGGCAGGTCGTGGAGGCCGGCGTCGTTGACTAGCTCGGCCAGGACCTTGCTCAAGGGCAGGCTCGTGTATGCAGTACGGGTGAATTTCATCGGGTGCTTTCGTAGTCGGCCTGGGGGGCGCATACGGAAATTCGTACGGTAGGGAAATCCGTATGCAGAAATAGAAGAGTGGGATTTACAAGATCACAAGCAAAATCAATGATTTGCGTGCGAGGCGCCACCACCGGGAAGTGGCGCGGGGCCGCTCATGCGGAGTTCCTTGCGCGACGTCTGCATGCGAAGTCATCGGCGAACCTCCGAGGTCGGAATCAGGCTCAGGTCGCGCACGCGCCACTTGTGGCCGCAGCCGGGGATTGAACATTTGGCTTCGGCGCGGACGGGGCAGGGCAGCGCCGCGAGGCCGGAGAAGACCACGCGGCCGTCTTCGACATCGACGTTGTGGCCTTCCTCGATCACGACGCCGAGCGTGTAGGTTGCGCCCTTGCACTTGGGGCAGCGAAGCGTGTTCTCAGCCACGGGTGACCTCCCCCATGCCATCCGGGATTGCTCGCGCCAGGTGCAGCGCATTCACGCCGAGGGCTCGAATCTCCGTTGCGAACTCGCGGGCGATCCACGCGTTTCGGAAGTGGTAGCGGCTCATCGGCGGCTTGCTCTTATCCCAGCTCTTGTGCGCAGCACCGCTCCACTTCACAGCGAGGCGCCGCAGCGCCTGGCTCAGCGCCTTTGCGGCCGCCGGGTGCTCGACGGCCAAGTCGCGCATGATCGCGGCCACTTCTTCGTCGCCTGCGATGGGGTTGCGCACCTCGGCTCTGTTGCTGCGAGCCGTCATTTGGAGCTCCAGCGGATCGCGTTGTTGGCCCATGGTCCTGTGTTCCTCTTGGGAATGAATTTGCCGAACTGATTTCGAGAATGCAAACGCGCGGCGAACTCAGTCGGGCATGCGATGCGGCTGTGTCGCCGCTTCGTCACCACTGCGCCCCAGGTAGGTGAGGGAAAACAGCAGGCCGGAGGGCGCGAACCAATGCGTGACGGCGCCGCCGGCGTCGGTGACGTAGCCGTACTGCGATGGCAAGTCGCGCGGGCCCACGCCTTCCTGGACCAGCAAGGTCTTGTCCTGTTGCAAGCGGCGGACGGCGGCCGTGCCATCGGTGCAGCGCACGAAGCTCTCGCGCATGTACAGGCGAACGCTGTTGGCCAGCGTCGCCGGCGCCACCGGCTTGTCGCCGATCCGGAAAAGGTGAACTCCATCGAGCGCCACGCCCTTGGCATTGGTGTACAGGTCGTCGGCTTTTGGCATGGGATTTTTCCTTTCGGCGCTGGGCCATATAGAACCATTTATCTACTGGATATTTTTATAGCAGCCGCCCTACCGCTGAGCTTCGTTTTCTTGATAATAACAGTTATCACGCAAACCACAAGTGCGAGTAATCATATTCCCTCGGAATATCCGTGTTTCGTGCAACTCTGTACTATCATGCACAACAAGGCCATGCCCCGCTCGTACTCGTGGTCGCGGCCCCAAAAGGAAGGGAAAACGGGCAATGAGGGACGTAAATGAGGCTCCCCAGCAAGAAGCAGCCGCCTGGCTGCACGAAGACGGCTCGCGCTCGATCACGGCCGCTGAAAAGAAATCGATGCTGGAAAATCAGGGCGTGCCAGGGAAGCGCGTCGCCGCGCTATACAACATCCCGCTCGTGCGAGCCAAGGGCACGCCGCCGGCCGCGGCGCCCGACGTGGCACTGCCATCGACGCCTTTGCCAGTGGTGCGCCACCCGCAGCTCGGCGAACTCTTCGACAGGTTCCAGCTCCACCAGTTCGCCGTGCGATACGCCGATCTGACCTGGGCGGCCGCGCAGAGCCCGGGGGGTGCGCGTGCGATCGTGTTCCAGCTAGGCGAAGGCCCTGAAGGCGTTCGAATTGAACTCGCGCGCCAAAAAGACGGAGCCGAGATGTGGGCGGTGCGCGACCGTGTCGGCAACTGCCTGCGCCTGGACGGCGACTGGGAGATCGAGCCGTCACCAAGCAGCAGGGACGGAGAGTTCCTGGGCCGCACTCGCTTCCCCGCGGTCGACGGAGCGATCGCTGCGGCGGCCGCCGCAGTCGGGAGGACAGGCACATGAGGCTTCGCCGTTTGGCTTCCGACATCGCAACTATGCGCGAGCGGTACATTGCACCGTCAGCCCCGCCCTTCTCCAACACCCCATGAAAAAGCCGCTGCACGTTCCTGCCGAAGCGCTTGAAGCTGTGACTCCGGTCGTGCTCGCTGCGCGCATCAAGAAATCCAGCAAGTACTACGGCCAGGGCGCCGCCGAACGGCCCGCCGACGATGGCTTCCCTGTGTTCATCAAAAGCGATCCGATGGGCTATGTGGTGCAGGGCGGCCCTGGTGGCCAGTACCGACTCGCCGACGTTGAGTTGTGGGCTTTGAGGGGGACGCAATGGATTCTGATCAAGGCATAGCCGCGGTGCAGGAGGCATGTCGTCGCCAACCCGCTCCTTCCCCGCACAGTCCAAGTCGACCGCAGGCCTGTTAGGTCCCCGAACCAACGTGGCCCATCCCAACAACCCGCCCACTTCAAGACCATGAGCGACTCTTCAATGCCGAACAGCGCCCCACCCGTCCAGCCGCCCTCGGACGGCGCGGCTCCCGCCCTCCCCGGCGAGATCGACGACGACACCGCGGCGAACCCCATCGATCCGCGGCAGCAGCTAAAGCTTGAAGAAGAGGTCAAAACGTGGGCGCTCGAAAACCGCCATGTGTTCCCGAATCGGCGGGACTTCAACATCGCGATATGCGACAGGCTGGCTGCTCGCGGAATCGCCCCACTCGCCGGCGTGCTGCGCAGGCTGGGAGGCAGAGGAACATCGACAAGCCAAGCCGAGGACGTGAGGCAGTGGTTCGCCGCTCTGGCGGCCCGCTTCAACCTTCCCCAAGCACAAATCCCGCTCGGCGCGCGGCGCCAGGCCAACACATTGTTCGAGCAGCTCTGGCTTGCAGCCAAGCATGAAATTGACCAAGGCGTTGCCGCTCCGCTGCGCGCCGAGCTGGCATCCGCTCAGGAGGCGCTGGCCGCCGCTTCCGATCGCTCGCAGCAGCTGGAAAAGGCCCTCGCCGCAGAACAGGAGCGTGCGGGCGGCCTGGCCAGCGAGCTCCAAGCATCACAGGAACTCGCCCGGGACGCAGCCGAGCGCGCCGCCGGCGAGTTACAGGCGCTACGCGCTACGCTGGAAACGACAAAGCGCGAACACGCCCAAGCAATCGACCAAGCCAATTCCGAGCGCGAGCGCCTGCGCGCTTCGCTCGACGCGGAAATCCGCCAACTGCACGATCGAAACGAACACCTGGTGCGCACGTCGGCCGACGAAAGAGCACGCCTTCTGCAGCAGGTCGACCAGGAGCGGCAGGCCGCGCGCGAGTGGCAAACCCGTCACGACGCGGTCCACAACAAGCGCGAGCAGCTGCAGGGGCGCGTCGAGGCCCTGCTGGAAAGCGAAACGCGCGCTGTCGCAGCCCGAGACAGCGCGCTCGAGCAGGTCGAGGCGCTGCAAGGCAGGATCACCGAGGCTCAAAGCGCGGAACGTGAGGCATTGGCAACCGCCGGCGAATGGCGCGAACGCGCGGCCGGGAGCGAGGGCCGCGTCACGCAGCTCCAATCACGTGTTCAGGAATTGGAAAGGCAACTCGCTGCCGCGACCACGCCCAAAAAGGCGGACGTTAAGGGCAAGAAATAGCGCCCCCCCATCCCACGCGAGATCTCCATGGACATCTTTGAATCCCCATTCGCGCAGGCCACTCTGGTCACAGTCGGTCTGTTCGTCAGCTACTACGCTATGCGTTTTGGCTACAAGCTGGTGTTTTCAAGCGACAACACAAAAGAGCTTGCCTTCCTGCTCCTTGTTGAAGAATGGATCGGAGAGAACTTGCCCCTGGTGTGGCTGCTCACCATCGCTTTGTTGTTCTTGTGACAGTTCCCATTACTACATCATTCATCCTCAGATGAGCTTCGGTCCTCTACTCCGCAACCAGCACTCCTCAACCCCGAGCGTTGTTCTTTTGGAGGTGAGAGATCGCAACGAGCCGGCGACCAGTGACCCCATTGCCTGGGTCCTGGTCTCGCGCCATGAAGCCGTAAAAATGCATCCCGCCGATGGACGCGTCCTCGAAGCCAGCATCACTTTGAGCTACGAGCGTCTCGGCGCCGCTCGCGGGCTAAAGGCAGGATTCTTTGGAGGCAGCTTTAGCGCGTTCGGTCGCGAGCCCATGGTCTCTCTCTCGTCGAGCTCGCCCGGCACGCCTGGCGCGATCTTCCTCGACTTGGACGGGCTCCGCGGCCAGCGCATCGGAAGGTACCTGTTCGACCAGGTCGTTGCCTGGGCGAAGCGGTGGCCCGAAGCGCAAGTCGCCCAGATCCGACTTCGGGCTGACGACGCTTCCGACGAGAACAACGGTCCTCGCCGCAACAGGCTCTACGAGGCGTGCAACATCGAATTTGACTATGAGGGCGACGGGCTCAAACGTGCCGGTCGCTCCCGCCCCATGCGGGCAGAAGCGCTGCGGACGGTCAACACTTGGAGGGTGAACATTTCGGAGCGGCCGGCGATGGACTGGTTCAACAAGTTGGTCGACGAGCGATTCGCTCTTCAAGCTGACACCGCTAGGCTGCGGCAAGCGCTGAAGGAGCGCAACGCCGAGGTCCGGGACGCGGAGCAGCGCCCGGTTCGCTGGGCGCTGGTGCAGTTGTGGCGCCAGGTCGCTTGGCGACTTTCGTAAGCAAGGCCGGCCGCGCGGGCTTGTCTTTTTACGTTTTGCCGTTTATGCTTAAACGGAACTCATAGCAGACCAACTCCACTTGGACATTTTTGATTCACCATTTGCTCGGGCCACTTTGGTCACGGTCGCTCTGTTCATCAGCTACCACGTGATTCGGTTTGGCTACAAGCTCACGTTTTCCACCGACAACAAGAAGGAGGCGGCGATCTTCGACTCCGTTGATAGTTGGCTCAAGAAGCCGCTGAACTTGCTGCTGCTGGTGCTGACGTGGCTGCTCGCCCTCGTCGCAGTGCAATGGCTTTGGTAAATGACCTTTCCACTATGAACCGCAACTACGACCAAACAATCGGCACGCCGCTGCAATCCGCCCCGGCCGATGCCATCGTAGACGCGCTTGTGGATGCCCTCGATGTGCCTGCTTGGAGCACGTACCGAGCCCTTGCGTCCAGATTGGTGAACGCGGCCATTCCGCTGGCGGTCAGTATGCGCGATGCAGGGATCCTTTCGCTGGATGAGCCTACCCTAGCGGTGCTTCTGCAGGTTGATCGACTGGAGCTGCTTGCGTGGTGCGGCGAGTCGCTTTGGCCGCACGCCCAGCACCTTCAAGATCCACTGCGCCAGTATTTGTTGCTGCTCCCTGGGTACCAACGGTCACGCTTCTTCCCGCACGGCCAGCTCCCTGTCACCATCGAAAAACACGAATACGCTCGGAGTATTGTTATGGCGGCCGTGCACCAGATCGCCCGCAACGCATGTTCGACGCCGAGCATCTAAAGGCTCCCCAGAACCGATTCATGCCCGTCGACATCATCCATTCGGCTACCCGAAACACTAACGAGTGGCTCGCCCGCGAAGACGCCCGCTTGCTCGACTGCACTGTGGGGCTGCAATATCTCAGTGCACAGGATTTGGGTGACGAGATGTCGCGGGATCCACTCTTGGTGCTGCGCCGGATTCTCGAATCGGAAATCCCAGCGATGGTCGGGTTCGATGTGCCGCCGGGATCGGAGGAAGAGGCCGAATTCCTTGGCCTGGGGCTGTCTGGTGCACCACTGCCCCTCATCCTTCGCTGGTGCACTGCCACCGCCGACCAGGATGATCGTCCCGAATGGGACGAGCTCGCGATGTACATGACAGAAGATCTGCGATCGACCACCGAGCTCGTGCGCCAGACGGGGCTGTGGCTCACGAGCGCCGGCCAGGTCGATTCGCTCAAGTTCCTCGCCGCGCAACCAGTAGACCTCGTGCGAGCGGCCGTTCAGAAGGTTCTCGATCACGTGGACGTGCCGACCCCGTGGGTCATCGAAAACGAACTGCGCGGGAACGGCCGTTCCGAACCGCCGGTCGACTGGCACGCGGTCTGCGCAACCGCCGCCCGGCGGCGCGGCCGCATTCGGTACGGTGGGAAAAAGCGGCGACCCGCTGGGAAGCGGCGATCCGCGGAGACTCTGCCACGGGCGCGCCGCCGGTCCAACGCTCGTCGCTGACCGAGCCCCCGCTTCACGAAGGGCCTGCGTGCAGTTCCTGGCGAAGCAGCCTGGTGAGCATAATGATGAGCATGGAGAGGCCTTTTGTGGCCTAGCAGGAATGACGCCACAAGAATTCATTGCGAAGTGGGGACCCGGCGGACCTTCGTACGGCCTGAACGAGCGGCAGGGCGCCCAGCCGCACTTCATCGATTTGTGCGTCGTTCTTGGCGTGCCACCACCCGGCACGTCCGACGACTACGTGTTCGAGCAGGACACGTTTCTTCTTGGCCAGGCACGCGGCTTCGCCGATGTTTTCAAGCGCAACCACTTTGCCTGGGAGAACAAGGCGCCCGGAAAAAACCTCGACGTGGCGCTCAAGCAGCTTCTCGGCTACAGCCTGGCCCTCGGCAATCCACCCCTCCTCGTGGTGTGCGATCGACTGACAATCCGCATCCACACCCAGTTCAACGGACACCCCAGCGAAACTCACACGGTTCGGCTGGACCAGCTTGATCAGCCGGAGATGCAAGGGCTACTTCGCGCGCTGTGGCTGGATCCAGAGCGGTTTCGACCAAAGAGCACGACGCGAGACATCACGGAGGCAGCCGCACGCAGCTTTGCGACGCTGGCTGAACAGCTTCGCAAACGCGGCAACGACGCCGAGGAAGTGGCTCATTTTTTGACGCAGTGTCTGTTCTGCTTCTTTGCAGAAGACGTTGGGCTGCTTCCTGGCCGCATGTTCGAACGACTCGTAAATAACAGGAAATTGACCAGCGATGTGCTCACGAAGGGGTTGGGCGAGCTATTCAGAATCATGCGTGACGGCGGCCTATATGGTCCAGACGAGATTCCTTGGTTCAACGGCGGGCTATTTGCCAAGGTGAAGGTGCCGCCACTGCAGGTCCTCGATGTGACGGAGCTGCGCAATGCTGCAGGCCTGAACTGGAGCGCGATCGACGTCTCGATATTCGGAACCTTGTTCGAGCGGGGACTTGATCCGGCCAAACGTGCCCAGCTCGGCGCGCACTACACAGACCCGGGCACCATCCTCCGGCTTGTAGAGCCCGTAGTCGTTCGACCCATAACCCAGCGGTGGGAGCAGGAGCGAGAAGCAATTGCCGCGCGTCTCCGCAAACGAGACGAGCTGCGGGAGAAGGCCGAAACCATCCCTGACAAGGTCGCCTACGGCAGGATCCGGACGAGCGCGAACAGCGAGGAGCGAAAGGCGAAAGAATCGTTCATCCTGTTCTTGGAATCACTCGCCGCATACAAGATTCTGGACCCGGCATGCGGGAGCGGAAACTTCCTGTTCCTCAGCCTGAAAGTTCTCAAGGATCTGGAGCACCGCTGCCATCTCGAAGCAGCAGCCATGGGCCTGGACCGCCCGCAGGACCTGGTGTCCGGACCGCATAACGTACTGGGTATCGAAATCAATGAGTACGCCGCGGAACTGGCCCGAGTGACGGTGTGGATTGGTGAACTGCAGTGGCGGCTCGCTCACGGCTACGACTTCAAGACCAACCCAGTGTTGGAGCCTCTCGACAATATCGAATGCCGGGACGCGCTGCTTTCACCGGCCGACACGCCAAGTGGCTACCAGGAGGCTGACTGGCCGATCGCCAACGTCGTCGTTGGCAACCCGCCATTCCTTGGTGACAAGAAGATGCGCAAAGAACTGCGACCCGTACACCGATGCGTTGCGGCAGGTGTACAAAGGACGCGTTCCGGGTGGCGCGGATCTCGTGACCTACTGGTTCGAGAAGTCGCGCGCGCAGATTGAGCAGCACGGCCTAGTGTAGTGTTTGAGTCTTGAGGGAACTTAATTGAACAGCTTGTCTCCAATGCTCTACTACGGTTTGTATTGGAGCGAGCAAGTGCGAGTTGCCCCGACGATTGAGTTGACGACAGAACAGGAGAGCGAGCTGACGCGGTTGGTGCGCTCCAAGCGCACCAGCGTCAGGCTGGCGCAGCGCGCGCACATCGTGCTGCTGGCCGCGCTGGGCATGCAGAACAAGGAGATCGGCGAGCAGTTGGGCATCGGGCGCGTGCAGGTCGCGCGCTGGCGCGAGCGCTATTTGCAAGCCGGGCTGGAAGGCATCGAGCGCGACTTGCCGCGTGGCGCACCGCCGGTGAAGGTGGACGTGGCCAAGCTGGTGGAGCTGACCACGCAAACTACACCCGAGGCTGCTACGCACTGGAGCACACGCAAGATGGGCGAGGTTCTGGGCGTCAGCGCCAGCACTGTCATGCGGCATTGGCAGGCGCACGGCCTGAAGCCTCACATCGTGCGCGGCTTCAAGGTTTCGCGCGACCCGAAGTTCGTTCAGAAGCTCGAGGACATCGTGGGGCTGTACATGTCCCCACCCGAGCATGCCTTGGTGTTGTGCTGCGACGAGAAGAGCCAAGTGCAGGCGCTGGACCGCACGCAGCCGGGCCTGCCGATGAAGAAGGGGCGCGCGGCCACCATGACACACGACTACAAGCGCAATGGCACCACCACGCTGTTCGCCGCGCTTAACGTGCTGGACGGCCAGGTCATCGGGCAGTGCCAACAGCACCACACACACGTCGAGTGGCTGAAGTTCCTGCGCCAGATCGACCGCGAAACGCCCAAGGACAAGACGCTGCATCTGATCGCCGACAACTACGCCACGCACAAGCATCCCGTCGTACAGCAATGGCTTGCAAAGCACCCGCGATTTCACATGCACTTCACGCCGACCTCGGCGTCGTGGCTGAACATGGTGGAGCGCTTCTTCCGCGATCTGACCACCGAGCGGCTGCGCCGCGGCGTGTTCACCAGCGTGCCTGACCTGATCGCTGCCATCGAAGGGTACGTCGCTCATCACAACACCGATCCCAAACCGTTCATCTGGACCAAGAGCGCGCGCGACATCCTGCAAAAGGTGATTCGCGCCAACAATCGCTTAAGTTCCAAACAGAACGCAACACTACACTAGGTGCCGCGGGACTGGTCGCGACGAACTCAATCAGGCAGGGAGCCAACCGGCGCGTGCTTGAACGCGTGGTCGCGACGTCGCGGATTTTCGAAGCCTGGCGCGACGAGCCTTGGGTAAACGAAGGCGCTGCCGTGAGGGTGTCGCTTGTGTGCCAGGGCCATCCCGCCGGCCCAGCTCGCCTGAACGGCGTTGAGGTGCAGCAGATCAATGCAGATCTCACCGATGGTTCAGGTGGACTCGACTTCACGACTGCGCTTCCGCTCCCCGAGAACGAAAATGCTTCGTTTTTTGGTATGTCACTCGCAGGCGCATTCGCTATCGACGGCAAGACGGCCCGTCGGTTCCTGGCTGAGAGCGGCAACCCAAATGGACGGCCGAACTCCGACGTCGTTCGCCCGATCTGGAATGGCTATGACTTAACCAAGCGCCAGCGGGACCGCTGGGTTATCGATTTCGGTATGCTCGATGAGGAGGACGCGGCTCAGTACCATGCCCCGTTCGAGCATGTAAAGGCGGCGGTGAAACCCAAGCGCGCCGCGAATAGGGAAGCCGTCCGTGTTTCTAAGTGGTGGCGTCACGGTCGGCCGCGGCCGGAGCTACGCGCTGCCATTGCACCCCTCTCGCGTTTCATCGTGACGGTGGAGACGTCAAAACATCGCTTCTTCGCGTGGTGCCCGAAGTCGGTAGCACCGGAACACAAGTTGGTCTGCATTCCCCGTGATGACGATGTCACGTTTGGTATCCTGTCCTCACGGATCCACGTGTGCTGGGTTCTTGGCGTTGGAAGCGCTTTAGTGGATCGGCCTGTGTACACCACGGGCATCGTCTTGAACCCCTTCCCGTTCCCCGCCGGCCTCACCCTTTCGACGGCTCCGTCTGAGTTCGCGAATCCGTATGCGGATGAAATCCGCCAGGCTGCAGTGGAACTGAACGATCTGCGTCAAGCCTGGCTCAATCCGCCGGATTGGGTGGATGTCATACCGGAGCCTGTGCAGCCAAGTCCTCCAGCAGAGCCCTACCCGCCGCGTTTGGTCCCCAAAGCAGGTCGCGAAAAAGCCCTGGCCATTCGGACGTACACCAAGCTCTACAACGAACGGCCCGACTGGCTCCGAAATGCTCATGCAAAGTTGGATGAGGCTGTCGCACTCGCATACGGGTGGTCCGACTACTCCACCGCGATGCCCGACGAAGTCATTCGCAGCAGACTATTGGATTTGAACCGGGCGAGGCGGGGGACCGTTCCTTCTAGCTCCGTTTGAACCGGAGTCGCTCCGAAACGTGAGAGGAGGAAACTTCCGATGGACGAACCCACAGTAAGACCGCCGGTGTGGCGCTTGGTCCGCGATGCCGCGCGCGAAATTGGCATAGCAGGCAAGGAAATGCCCTACGCTGCAATCAAACAGCACGTCTGGGACAGGTACCCCGACGTCAACCCATCGACCTTGGCCTGCCAGATCATCATTTGCACGGTCAATCAACCTTCGCGGGTGCACTACCCAGAAAACAAGAAGCCGCGGCGGGCAAACGGCAACTACGACTTCCTGTACAGCGTCGGGCGAGGCACCGTCGTGCTTTACGACGAGGAGAAGCATGGCCAGTGGGAGATCGTGCCTAAAGGGGCGGGCCTGGCCGTGCGCCTGGTCAGCGAGCCCGTCGATGAAGAGCCCACGCCGGCCGCGCAGAATGCGCAGGGTGGCACTTTCGCACTTGAGGCCCACCTGCGCGACTACTTGGCCAGGAACCTCCCAACACTGGACGAAGGTGCCACGCCGTTGAAGCTTTTCACAAGTGACGATGGGCGCGGCGGCGTGGAGTTTCAGACCGACGTGGGACCCATCGACATCCTGGCGGTGTCCGTTGCTGGCCATTTCTACTTGTTCGAATTGAAACTGGGTCGCGGCGCCGACGCGGCGCTTGGGCAAATACTGCGATACATGGGTTGGGTGAAACACCATCTTTGCGGTCCAGACCGCCAGGTCCACGGCATCGTGGTGGCCTCTGACATCGGCAGCAAGCTGCGATACGCGGCCACCCAGGTCCCGAACGTGCGCCTCATGGAATACGAATTGAGCGTGGCCCTGCGGCCATGCCAGCTTGTAAGCGGCCTCGGCGAATAGGCGGACGCGGTGCTCACAGAGCATGATCTGACCGAGGCTATCGCCGAAACCCTGCGCTCAGGATTCACGGGCTTCGAGATGACGCGGGTGGCCTTGGAGGCCGCGCAGCTCGAGCTGCCGTCCGGCGAAGGTTTCAGCAAAAGGGACCGCGTCCGTGCTGCGCTGGAGGGGAAGAGCCGTATTCGGGTTGCCGAGATTGCTCGCGACATCGGCCGGCATACCAAGAACTTCAACCTGGAGGAGCTGGGGCTGCAAGTTCTTGAGGAGTCCACGCCCCCGATTACCGAAATCACCCGGCGCGACGTGGCCAAGTGTTTCGGAGACGATCTCTCAGGCGAGCGCCATGTCGTAGGCCTGGTGGGCGAGCTTTTCCCGGGGATTGGGAGCGTGGCGAACGGCTTCGTCGTCGGCAAATCGCTGGCGGAGGAAATCGATCAGCACATGGTCCGTAACCCAGGTGACTGGGATGTGGAGTACCTGTTCGACCGGATTGGCGCCTATCAGTGTTCGCGGGACCGGTTCGCTCGGCTTCTGGCGGCCGCACTGCACCCTCTCTGCGTGCGCGGCGACTACCAGCAGAAGTTGGCCGGCGAAGTCTCGGCGGTACTCGCGCGCGACGGCTACGCCTTGGTGCGAGCCGGCGAAGAGTCGAGCTTTCCGATCTATGCGGTCAACCCCATTGCTCGCGGCGTGGCCGGCGCGGCGAAGAACCTGGTGTTCGCGTCGAACGGGCCGAAGCCAGAAATCGGTTTTGCCGACGCCATCAACAACGACATCAAGATCCTGTCCAACGAGGACAGTTGCCTGGTCTATGACAGGCCTATCCGCCGCGACGGCTTGCTGTGGAACGAGGTAGTGGTGTGGTGGGCCGCGCGGGAGGCCACAACGTCGACGAAGGATGCGGCCAGGACGCTGGGTGCGCGCTTGCAGGCTTCGCTCGCGTCCGATGGCGAGCGCAACTTCTTCAACAGCTACTTCAAGTTGTATCGCGAGCGGCTGGGCGACCGGCTGCCGGCACTCGTGCCGCAGGTCTATCTCCACTATGACCCGGCGATCGTCAAGACACTGCGGCACCGCGACGGCCTCAAACGCCAGCGAATGGATTTCCTGTTGCTCCTGCCAAACGCGCACCGTGTCGTGATCGAGGTGGATGGCTCGCAGCACTTCAGCCAGGGCGGCACGCCGTCCCTGGCGCTCTACGCGGAGATGGTTTCAGCAGACCGCGAGCTGCGCCTAACCGGTTACGAGGTCTACAGGTTCGGCGCGAATGAATTGGTGGGCCCGCAGGCCGTTTCAACCATCGAACGGTTTTTCGGCGGCTTGTGGGCGCGGCACAGCATTGCGGGCGCCCCGTAGGGACGTTCAGGCACTCGGGCACTCGGCACGATCGTGCGCAGGCCCCGACCTACAAATGGAGCGAGCGGCCGCGCACTTATCATCCGGATCAGTAGGTGGGCGCATCCAGGTGCCCGGCGCACAGGCGGGAGGATTCTTTTGGACGCAATCAACAGCACGAATAGCGATCGCGGTTCGCTTTGGCATCGGTGGGATCCACACATCCACACGCCCAACACCGCGCTGAACAACCAATACCGGGGTGCCGATCCCTGGGAGGCTTTCTTGTCGAAGGTCGAGGCATCCGACCCCCCAATCGAAGTCCTGGGCATCACCGACTATTTCAGCATCGACAACTACGAGAAGGTGCTCGCTTTCAAGCGCGCGGGGCGCCTGGAAAAAGCCGGCCTCATCTTCCCGAACGTGGAGTTGCACCTAAGCATTGAAACCAATCGGGGGGCGCCGCTCAATCTCCATCTGCTGTTCCCGCCGGATGATCCCGACCATGTGGACCGGATCAAGCGATTCCTGCTCGAGTTCGAGTTCCAGTACCAGAAGGACAACTTCCGATGCTCGCGCGAGGATCTGATTCGACTCGGAATGCAGCATGCACCGGATACGACCGATCCTGAGACAGCCCGCTCGATCGGCGCCAACCAGTTCAAGGTGAGCTTGGAGCAGCTGATGGAGGCACGCAACAAGCACGATTGGGTCAAGGCGAATGCGCTAATTGCCGTCGCCGGCGGCCAGAAGGACGGCACGTCGGGCCTGCGCGACGCGTCGGACTCCTGGGCGGCACACCGCAAGAACATCGAGCAACTCGCGCAGATCATTTTCGACTCCAATCCGAACCAGGTCCGGTTCTGGCTTGGCCAAGGTACGCTAACGCGACAGCAGCTCGACGAACAGTACGACGGCCCCAAGCCTTGCTTGCATGGCTCGGACGCCCACAAACCGGAGACTGTTGGCATCGTCGAACAACAGCGCTTCTGCTGGATCAAGGGCGACCTGAATTTTGAGTCGCTTCGCCAGACCTGTCTGGAGCCGGAGGAGCGTGTCCTGCTCGGGCCTGAGCCGCGCCGCGGCTCTCTGCAGAGCCACACGATCCACACGATGACCGTCACCGGCGCTTCGTGGCTCACCAAGCCGACCATCCCGTTGAATCCCGGCCTTGTGGCAGTCATTGGTGCACGTGGATCTGGCAAGACGGCCCTGGCCGATTTGGTGGCCGCCGGCGGCTTTGCTCTATCGCCTCACATCAAGAAGGAGTCGTTCGTCACCCGCGCCCACGAGCACTTGGCCACGTGCAACGTGGAGCTTGCCTGGGAAAACGGCGAGACCACCGGCAACGAGGTGATTCATGCTGACATGGAAGATCTGTTGGACGAGCCCCACGTTCAGTATCTCTCCCAGCAATTCGTTGCCGAACTGTGCAACGCCGAGGACGCCAACAATCCGCTGAATGCGGAGATAGAACGGGTGATCTTCAACGCGCACCCGCGCGACGAGCGAATGGGCGCGTCGACCTTCGTTGAGCTGCTGGACCATCAGCTTGAAGGGTCGCGCCAAAAGCGCCGCCGCCACCAAGACACCCTGCGCAAGGCGTCCGGCGACTTGACCGCGGAGCGCATGCGCAAGGCGGGCATGGCCGCGTTCATCAAGGAACGCGAGGACAAGGCCAAGGCGCTGGAACAGGACAAGCGCGATCGCTCCTCACTAATCCCAAAAGGAAACGAAGACCGCGCCAAGCGCCTGGAGGAGGTCACGCAGGCGGCCGAGCAGAGACGTCAGCTGGTGGAACGAGCGAAGCGCCGCGTCCAGACCTTGTTGCACCTGGAGATGGATGTCGCCGACTTTCGCGATCGCCGGGCGCCCGATCTCTTGAGCGAGATGCAGCAGGAGCGGCAGGACACGGGGCTGTCGCAAGACGACTGGAGCCAGTTCAAGGTCGGTTTTGTCGGTGACGTGGATTTACTGTTGCAGACGCGCCTTCGCGACGCGCGCGCGCTCGTAGGACGGTTGCAAGGCCCGGCGGACTCCGATCCAGCGGCTCGGCCCGACGCTGATCCCAAGGTCGAGCTCATCGCCGACGAAGCAGATCTCGCCAAACAAACCCTGTCGTTGCTCGATCGCGAAGTCGCGCGCCTGAACCAGCTGGTCGGCGCCGACCAGAACAAGGTGAAGCGCTACGCGACTCTGACCGACAAGATCAACAAGGCGGAGGGCGCGCTGGTCAAGCTCGACGAGCAGATCAAGCGGGCGCGTGAGGCCGACGACAGGATCGAGTCGCTGATCCAGTTGCGCCGAACCTCCTATGAGGGAATCTTCGAGGCCATCGTCGAAGAGGAGACCGCGCTCGGCCAGCTCTACGCGCCCATCAAGGCGAGGATCGCGGCCGACACCGGTTCGATGGCGAGGCTTGCATTTACCGTAAGACGCCAGGTGGACATGGAGCGGTGGGCCGCCGTGGGTGAGTCTTTGCTGGACCTGCGGACCGGACCGTTTCGCGGCCGCGGGCAGCTGCAGGAGGTGGCCACTTTGGCTTTGTTGCCGGCGTGGCAGCAAGGCACTGCGAATGAAGCTGCTGCAGCGCTCCTGTCCTTCGTGAAGGCGAACGAGGACAACCTGCGTGCGCACCGGCCAGAAGGAGCGGACTTGCGCGAGTGGGCGCAGCGCGTGTCGGACTGGCTGTACAGCACCGATCACATCAAGGTCGCCTACAGCCTCCAGTACGACGGCGTCGACATCGAGCAGCTCTCTCCGGGCACGCGCGGAATCGTGCTGCTGTTGCTCTACCTATCGATCGACGCAGAGGACGATCGGCCCTTGATCATCGACCAGCCGGAGGAGAACCTTGATCCGCAGTCTGTCTTCGAGGAACTGGTGACGCGGTTTCGCGAGGCCAAGAAGAGGCGCCAGATCATCATCGTCACCCACAACGCCAACCTTGTGGTGAACACTGATGCCGACCAGGTCATCGTCGCTTCCTGCGGGCGCCACCGGCCGGGCCAGTTGCCCGAGATCTCCTATGAGTGTGGCGGGCTAGAAAATCCGGTGATCCGGCGGCGTGTGTGCGATATCCTTGAAGGTGGGGAGCGGGCATTCAAGGAACGCGCGCGTCGGCTGCGTGTCGTACTTTGATCGGCACCGCGCATGACGATCAAGCGCGGGTCGGTCGCCAGTAGACCTGCACGTCCTCACCCCAGGTGAGGGCAGCGGCGGCGACCGCCACCCGCATCAGCGTGGCGATGCGCGGCCGGTTCATGTTGGTGTCGATCACCCAGCCCTCGACCAGCGTCCGGCTGAACTTCGCCGCCCATGCCGCGGGCTTTCCGGGAAACAACTCCGCCGGCGTGCGCGCAACATAGGCGCGCGAGTAGCCGCGCGCGCCTATGGCGCGTGCCATCGCCTCGCGCCGCTCGGGGAAGTCCGTCCACAGGCGCCGCAGCAGCCCCGCGTGGATGTCGATTGCACTCCACGCGCGCACCATCTCGCCGCGGTAGCGCAAGCCCGGGCCGATGATCTTCGGCGTCGGCGGCGCCGGGCGCGTGATGCGCTCCAGCTCGCTGGTGAGAAGTTCGCGGCGCAGCTGCAGCGTGGTCACGCAGTCCTGCGCGGCCGCGATAGCGCGCTCGATCTGCTCGAGCTCCTGCAGCGGGAAGGCCTGGGGCGGCGGGGTGTGGGCAGCAGGTTGCATGATCACTTCCTCCAGATTCGGCGCGTGCGGTGGCCGATGGTGATGGTCTGGCCATCGGCGGCGCGCACCTTGTACGCGTCGAGCCACTCGGCGAGGCGCGCGACGGGGCGCCGGCCCAGGTCACGCTCCATCGCGCGGATGGATTGCTTGTCCAGAAAGAGGACCACGGCGCCGTGGCCGTCGTGCTGCTCGTGGCCGTAGCGGTCCAGCAGTTCGTCCACCAGCGGCGGGATGCCGCGCTGCTGGGCCCGAATCTCGGCGTGCTGGGTGTTCATCACAGCGACTCCAGCAATTCGTCCAGGGCCTTGGTGCGGCGACGCTCGGCCTCGTGCCCGGGGATACGCCAGTCCGGCACGAAGCAGTTCAGGCCCAGCAGGTCGGCGTCCTCGCCGACTTTCTGCTCGAAGAAGACTGTGTGCAGCGCCGGCAGCGGTTCCGGCTCGCCGTCGAGCCCGCGCAGCACCTTGATTTGTGCGCCCGTGCCCGGCACCTCGTAGTCCTCGGCGCCGGCGCCCTCGTTGAACAGCTCCAGGCCGGCGCGGATCGCCCAGAACGGATCGACCGGGGCCTCCAGCGGGTAGAAGCCGCTTTCGAAGAAGGGCCCGTCGTGCTTGAACTCGCTCCACACGGCGGTGCGCCACTTCGGGTCGTCAGGGAAGAACAGCTTGTCGACCGTCTTGGGCCCTGCGGCCAGCAGCAGGAACAGGCGGTTGAAGAAGGCGTCGCGCACGATGCGCTTGCGCTTGCAGATGTCGTGCAGCTGGTTGGCCAGCTCTGGCGCCAGCGCGATGCTCACCAGCTTGCGGTCCAGCGCGTCCAGCCGCTCGAACGTGAAGTCGTGGGCCGCAGGCGAGTTCGCGAGGCTCACCTCCGCATCCAGCTGGTCCAGCTCTCCGGCCAGTAGCTTGGCCAGGTAGGCATCGCGCCGCAGGCACGCGGCGTCGAGCTTGGCGTCCAGCTTGTCGATGATAGGGCGCCAGATCTTCACGGAGATCTTGGGCGGGGTCTTCAGAGGCTTCGGGGCGGCGACGGTGGCTTCCATTAACGTTCTCCAGCAAGCGATGGAGTAACTTTAGGCGATTTGCTGCGCCATATGGATAAAGAGTTTTCTTTGTCAGAGAGCAGCGTGTCATTTTGCATTGAAAGGACGCTGGGCGGGGCAATGCCTCTGTCGCAAGTGATTGTTTTAAAACAAGTTTTCTACACCAACCGTGTCAATCTGCATGGAAAGGACGAAATGTCCCATGTGCGGCTGACACCATCTAGCGCAAAACAGCTGGTTGGATATGTCTAGCTGCCGCTCGGCCGCCACGAATATGTTCGGGCGACGGTGTCGATGGTCAAGCGGATCGTCTCGCGAGGTTGCACCCCGCGCTCCGTGAGCTCGTGCGCCAGCCTGGCGATCTGCCCCTTCTTGTCGATCCGGATGCGCAGGTCAGGGTCCTCATGGTGCAGATAGGTTCCCTGCACATGCAGGGCCGCGGAAACCGGTGCGTACACGTAGCGCTTCCCTTTCGTCGACGAGGTTTGGTTCACGTCGAACTCGATCACGTCGGCAGCGGCGACGACCGCTCGAGCTGGGCTGGCCGGCAGCGGGAACACCCGGTTGCCGTACTTCGAAGATGTCTTTTCAATGGTGAACCGTCGCCCTCGCAGCGCATAGATCCCGTACCCAGGCTGGTAGATGTGGCTCGAGGACTTAAGCACCACGCCAAAAGTGATCGGATTCAGCAGCTTTGAATCCACGATCGCATGCCGCAATTCCTTCCATGAGGCGATGCTTCCGAGAGACTCCAGTGTGCGGAATATCAACTTCTCTGACTCGCCCTCCATCAACGAAAGCGGGTCGACGCCCTCGACGAGCCGGAAGTTGTCGTACTGGGCGACTGCCAGGTCGGGCTGCATCTCGAGCAGTTTTCGAAAAAGCCAGGGCGGGGGCATCGTGCCCCCGAATCGAGAAGAGTTTTCCCGGTTCATGACCTGGCGCCGACACGCCACCAGCCCAGCAAAGATGTCCGTGATGTCCAGGCTGGTCGGAAAGGCCACGGCAAGCATCTTGCGGACCTCGGTGAACACCGGTGCGTCGCCAGCCCCGTGCAGTGTGCCCCAGCCCGCGTCCCGATTGACCCAGCGAAACTGCTCGCAGCTGTCGATCACCGCTTCAACTTCCGCGTGGGAAATGTACGCCTTGAGCTCCTCACTGACGTCGCCCGCAACCGCCACCACGTGAAAGGCCCCAGCCCGCGCAATCATCGCGCGGGCCGAGCGCAGGATCGCAGTCACGTCAGGTACGGCCAGTCGCGTGCTCCAACACCCTACCCTGAGGCCGTAAGCCGGGTAGACAACACCTGAGATCACCCATCCTTCGCGGGGCTCCCCCAGTACCGCGCGCGCGGCCGTTATGGCGCCGACAGGCGCTTGCCCGCCGAGGTCCGCGGCGAACGTCTTCGCGAGACTCGCGATCGACGCGAGCGGGACTTTATGGACAGCCTCGGCAAACCGTCGTAGGGCTGGCGCATAGACCGTACCTTCCGTCACTTGCCCTTCAAAGCCGGCCTGCAGTTGCCGCACTCGTTCCCGCGTAATTCCGCTGCCCTCACCACACTCCTCAAGGGTCAGGACCTCACCGCTCAACCCATATCGGCCGGCAACGATGTCGACCGCTTTCAACAAGCCAGCGTTTCGAGGCAGCACGGCCTCGATCAGCGCCCGCACTTCTTCAGCCGTGGTCATCGCGGCCGCCTGATCAAGCGCTTCCTCCAACCAGGCCCATGTGACCTTGAGCGGCTCGCTGGCAGAGGTCTTGACCGAGTCAGCAACTTGTCGCGGCGACTGACCGTCCAGCGGAAGCAGGCCGTTCACACGCAGCAACGCCCAGCCGAACCTAGGGTCCTTTGCCGTCACCACCCCACCGTCCTCCAGGGTGAGGCGCACGTCAGTTGGGGCTACCGTGCGGAGCTTGCGCCACTTAGCCGGTGGGCCGAGCGGATGCCAGATGGAAAAGGGGTGCCGGCGTTGAGCAAGCCGCGATTTCTTGTTTTCTTCGTCGAGCGGTGAAGAACGAGTTTGGTTGCGGCGGAGAGCTTTCGCAGGGACTTCCAGCAGCTCGAGGGCATCAAGGTGCAAGGTCGGCCCAGGGACTTCTACACTGCGGTCGGCGCACTGCAGAAGCCGATTCGGGCGCCGGCCGATGAAAGGCATCGCATCTGCGATAGTCAAGGTCTCGGGCTGCGAGCTGCGAGGCGTTCCATGGCGGCTCAGGTGAAATCGCACTTCGGAGACTGCCCCTGCACGGACCGGCGATTTCAAAAGCATTTCAGGAAGCGTCAGGTGCGCAAGCGGCTCGCGCAGCTTGCGCCTGAGTGCCTCCTCGTACGCCTTAGCCAGACGTTTGTCTAGGGCGGCGACGACCAAAGGATCTGACAGTGCAACGATTGGCAGCGGCAGGGCCCACCCGGGCGCATCCAGCTTCCATGGGAACGCGGCCGCAATAACCGCCGGCAGTGGCAGCCACTCACCGGACGAGTCCTCGTTCGTGCTCTGCTGCACCAGCTGGCTATAGTCGTTCATGATCGCCTGCAAATTATGGCTCTAGAGGCACACGTGCCTCTATCCATGTGCCAGGGTGGGGTTGAGTGAGCGCTTTAATTGCGCAACAATGGACGTTGCGAAATACAAAGACGCCGTCCATGACCTTCAACGTCATATCCATCTGGACCCCCCAATTCAGCGTACTCGACCTACTGGAGTGGTCCGGATCGCTGGTTGGCCTCACCGGCGCCCTCCTCCTAGCGGTCAACATGAAGGTGTCCCGATGGGGCTGGGTCGCATTTCTCGTCTCGAACGTGATTCTCATCGCCCTGATGATCGGACTCCAGCGCCGGGGCCTTCTCGTTCTGCAGGTGGGGTTTCTGGTCAGCAGCCTCCTCGGCATCTGGCGGGGCTTCGCTAAGCGCCCGGTGCGGGTGGTTTCGCATGAACCGCCGGCACCGGTGTACCTTGCCGCCGGCCGGATCCAGGTCGACCTGCATGTCCACGAGGACGGCCAATTCATCAAGCGAAGCTCGATCTCCTACGACGCCGATCAGGTCAGTTCGGTAATGGTCGAACGCTGGCTCGAGCAGCGCAACCTGGTGGCCATGCCCGCCAGTGTCGATTTCAGGCCCCGCGCACCGGTACCTGCGCCGCCTGGCGCCACGCCGTCTTGAGTTCCAAGGATGTCGTCCGTCCCCACAGCCATACCGGCTACTGGTCGCCACGTTCGCGGTAGCCCGGCAACCAGTAGCAGCATGCCCGCTGCGGTCATGCTTCAAAATCCTGCCAGTTGCGAAACCCGCACCGTCCGGCTGGCCGCGACCGTCGCGCCGGAGCGGATCGACGTGCAAAGCTGCACCGCGGCCCAACTCAGGGAGCGGGCGACGCTTCTCCGTTCGGGCCTGTGCCTTCCTGTCGGCAGCGTCGAATACGTGCGCCTCGCGATGCAGGTTGCCGGCATTTCCGAGCCGGCCTTCAGCTGCTATCCCGGCCGGCTCGCCACGTATATGTGCGAGCGCCCTTGGCGCACCACCCTCGGCGCCGCGCTCGCGAGCCCCAAACCGGTGTTCATCAAGCCCCAGCGGGTCAAGGTGTTCGACGGGTTCGTCTACAACCCCACGGGGTTCGACCTCGCCGCCAGCGCCGAGAAGTGGCGCCTGGTTCGACTCGATGTTCCGAAGGCGGTCCAGGAAGACGCCGCTGCGTATCAAGAGCACCTCGCCGGCGTGAACAAGCTCGATCCGGCCTTGGCCGTCTGGTGCGCTCATCCTTGCACGTTTGCGAGCGAGTGGCGCTACTACCTTCAAGCAGGTCGCGTTCTGGGTTTCGCGCGCTACGACGATGGGCCAGACGATGCACCAGAGCCAAATGACCTGGACGTGACCAGCATCATGGCGGACGCGCCGGTGGACGCGATCTGCAGCTTGGACGTGGGCGTCTCCGCCGACGGCGGCACCTGGCTGATTGAGTTAAATGACGCCTGGGCGCTGGGCTACTACCGCGGCGACTCAACCCCGACACCTCGTGCCTACCTCGGCATGCTCTGGGCGCGCTGGCAGCAGCTGGTGGCCAGCTCGGGAGTGCCAGGGAGCTGCGGCGCCACGCAGCGATGAATCCGCTTCGCCAATTCAACTGGAGAGTTGCCCTGGTCCGGATATTCGGGCTCTGGCTCACTCTGTGCGCCGCCGGCGCCGCGGGACAGGGCGCGTCCACCGCAGCCGAACCGCCGCCAGGGCTCGGGCCATTGAGTCGGTACCGAATGTCGTCGCCGCTCTTACTCGGTCGCTTCGGCACGCCGATACCGGCTGGCCACCCGCTACTCGGCAGTTGGCGAGGCAGCCACCTTCACGAGGAGTGCTCCGCCGAGATCGTGGTGCTCTCCGATGGCACGAAGTCCGCGCAATCAGCTGGCGTTCACAGTCGGTCTCACGTCATCGTTTCCGAGTTTCCGAGCCGCGGGAGACTGTACAGATTGGCGGACCGCATGGTCGAAGGCACAGCGCCAAATTGCTCTGGGCTTCAGGCGCACGCCGGCGAGGTGCTCGTGCAAGTTGTGCGCATTCATCCGGACGGCAGTCGATTCCTGCTCTGCGACGGCGAGGAGATGGTGCAGTGCTTCGCGGAGTTCTACCGGATCGTCGGCGAAGGCGCGCGCTGACTGGAATCTGCGGATGCGGGACTGTAGGGGTGTTGCCCGCAACAAACTACCGCTGGACGCCTGCCAGGACGTCAGGAAACCACTCGAACATCTGCTGGCAAAGCTGCACGCCCCCGCCGGCCTTGATCTGCCGCGAAACCGAGGATCCGGGGTTCGCGATGTCGTTGTTTAGTGCCGCGCCAATGCTCTGTTTCAAGTTTTCAAGCGGCATGAACCCGCGCTTGTCGTTGTGGCCAAACAGGGGGCGACCCAAGGGCTCACCGGACTTCAGCTTGTAGACCAGCCAGATCCAGTGACCCGCCGGGCTGCCCATGCGGTCCATCACGGCCGTCCAGGTGGCCGCTTCGGTGACCGCGCAAGCCGCGGCGGTGAGCGCCATCTGTGCGTCCCGATGGTCCATCGGCACGTGGCGCTTTCCGCATTCGAGGATCGCCATGCCGGCCGCGCCAGCCACGATGCCTGGCTTCAGCTTGGACTTGGACAGCTCCCGCTTGGCCCTCAGCAGTTCCGCGCTCGTCGTCGAGCCTGCGGAGATCCAAAGCGTGGACGTGTCGACCAGGTATAGACAGGTGTCGTGCGTGGCGAGCATGGTGCCGACCTGGGCACCGTCGTTTCCCATGCCGATGGTCCAGCCCGGGTTCAGTTGCTGCGCTACATCGATCCAGAATCGTTCTTCCGCATCCTTCATCCTTGCTCCTTCCGAGAATGCCGCCGTCCATTTTGCCAATCTTCAGCTGATGAGCGATTGGGTGCGCCTAATCGGGATCGACGTGCGGTCAGGAAGCCTTGTCAAGCAGCCAGCCCGTGAGGCCGCCGCGCACCGCCTGGGTGGCCAGGTGGTCGATGCCCCAGAACACGAAGCTCTCGTCAGCATCGTCCTTCACCCAAGCCTCAAAGGCGCTGTCGGAGGTGTGCGTGACGAAGTAGAACCGTGCGAAGCCCTGCATGTCCGCAAACTTCTCTTTGTAGGCTCTCCAGTCCGAGCGTTTGGCCTTGGACTTCACCTGCACGGCAATTCGCTCGGAAGTAACAGGCGAGATGAGGTCCAGGTCGATATCCTTTTCGGTGCCTCCGGCCACGCCGACGCGCTGCCACCCTGATTGGCGGAATATCAGGTCGACCAGGATCTCAAGGTCCTTTGGCTGCAAGGATCGGATGATCGGAAGAAGCGCGGCCTGCAGTTGCTCGTACGCGGCCTGCGCCGCAGCCACGTGTGGCTCGACCGTGCCGTTGATCTTGTGGAGCAGGTAGTCCAGCTCACGTACAGTGCAGATCGTCCCCTGGAACATCTGCAAGGCCAGCAGCTTGCCGCTCAGTTTGCCTTTGATGAGCGGCTGGCCATTGATGTCTCGGTCACTCCACTTTCCAATCGCGGGCCTGGTCTTTTCCGCGTTTGGAGATTGAGCTCCTTGCGCACCCGATGACATGTCGTGGACAGATATCCGGGGCTCGGAAAAACACCACCACAACCGGTCCGAGTGGAACGTGACCCACAGCACGTCACTCGCTGCCGTGTAGAACTCCTTCACCTGATTCAGGTGCCGCGTCACCGCGCCTTGATCGCTGGAGTATTGGTGCAGGGCATTCTCCACCGCCTTCCAGTCGCCGGCGACGCACCTGTCGTGCGGGATCCTGTGGTAGCCAAACCGCAGCGTCCCGCTGGCAATGCACTCCGGTTCCCAGTCGCCCCCCTCACCCAGCTTGATGTAGAGAGCGCGCCTCGCGGTGACGATTCCAGGCGGCGGCGATTTCATGACGCCCCCGCGCCGGCGGCGAACGGGACGAACCCGCGGTTGAGCATTGGCAGTTTCAAGCCCCCTCGAAGCATGTCCACGGCATGCTGGTTCACCTGGGTCTGGGCAACATCCCGCGGCGCGTCGGGAATGCGCAAATCGAGAACGTTGCTGCATAGGCGCGCATGCAGATAGATCAGCCCCGCGGCCGTGACCGCTTCCTGGGACCACGTATCGGCCTGGCCCGCCACAAGGCGACTGGTGGGGTCGTCAAGGTGCTTCTGCAACTTGGAGCACATGGCGTGAGTCGCGGGAACCGCGGGAAGGCGTCGAAGGTAGTCGAGCGCCTCCTGCAGCATGGCCAGGGTGGCCCGATGCTTTTCGTCAGTACTGATGCTGTCGCTCATGGGAGTCCGTCGGCGAGTTTGGCGGCAAGCCTAGCACGGCGGGATCGCCGCCCCGCCAGGGGTCGGCCGCGCCCCGGGGTCAGTTCCTTTGGCGCGCCCGTTCGGGCAACCGGCACTCGAGGAGCGCGCTCGCCGCGGCGATGTCCGCAGCCATCTGCGGCAGCATGGCCTCCGTCTCTGGTCCGGTAACCAGCACCTGAACAGCGCCCAGCACGGCTAGGTGGGCACGGCCCAGCGCCCGGCACTCATTGGGGCTGATCTCCCTTTTGCTTGCGAGCTTCACCACCAGGTTCACAAACTCGGCGACGCGCGTCATTGCAGCGGTGAACTTCGTAAGCTGCTCGGAGCTGGTGGTAATACTGCATAGCACGGTGAGCGTGCCGAAACGCCGCAAGGCCGCGCGCAACAGAACCTCCGGGTCGTCCGAGACGACGCTCGGCGGGGGCAGCTTCAGGAACTTGAAACCCGGCCCCACCATTGCCTCGAGGGGTGCGATGCTGCCGGTGATCTTCATGATCTCCTGCGCATCTTCCACCCCCAGCTTCGGGGCGGCTTTGTAGTCGCCCGGCTTCACGAGGCTGTCGATCTCCTGGCGCAGTCGCTTGGCAGTCTTGTTCATGCGCTTGCCGACCTCCTCGAAGCCGCCCGGGTGCGCTTCGATCGCGGTGACAAATGCGACGTGCATAGCCAGGCAGTGCGCGCGGTGAGCGGCCTCGTCAAAGGCGTGTATTTCGGCGGGTGGCGCCATGCGGGTTTTTCCTTGAATTGGGCGGGGCCGGCGCTTCCTGGCCCCGGCGCAAGTCCAATTGTCCCGCTCGACCCGCCTGAGCGCTATGGCGATCTTTCGTGAAATTGGCTATTGACAAGGCGCCGCGCGGACACCCTGCTGGCTTGGCACGGCCGCGAACCTCCTTACACTGACGCCGAGCCACATGGAAAGTAGGTGGTTTGCAGAATCGCGCCGGCTGCAGCTGCGGCGCTACACGGGCGGAGCGGCAAGTGAGCACCACTGACAGAAAAATCGGCACACCGGTCGCGTATGGGGAGCCGACGGCTGCGCCGTGCGATTGGCAGCACGTGGCGGAACTCCTGAAGCCCTTTCAAGGCCAGTCGGTCGCCCAGATGTACCGCGGCCCTTCGTGGGTGAACTCAGACGGCGTTGCCTGCATCGTCGTCGTCGCCTACGACAAGCAGTGGCCGCGGCGCGTCACGGCAGTGGGTCATTGCGCGTTTCTGACGTGGCGCTGGAACGATACCCCCTCGGTCTACTTCTCCTTGACCGCGATGGTGCGTGGGGTACCGACCCCGCGGCCGCACGCGCGCTGGCTGGCGCCCAGCGACGACCCAGTTGTCCAGGCGATCCGCCGGCAAGGGCGCTTCCTCGTTGTGATTGCCCACCCCGATGGCCAGCACACATCCTGGTTCGACGCGGCCTTTCGAGATGTGCCGGGCATCGAAGCGTCCCATGACCTGCCTGCGCTGGAGACGCTGTGGCAGCGCATGAGCACGCCAGGGATTCCCTTTTCCAAACGAAACGTGCGGTTCGACCCGGCGCGTACGGAGCCATTCAACGATGGCCGCGACGAGGAGCTGCCGCTGTGGCCCCAGCCAGAGAGCGATTTCTGGCGGACCATCCACTATGAGGGCCCCTGGGCCGAAGACCTTAGTCACCGCGACCGCGCCCAGGCTGCTTGGGGGGCTCTGGCACTGCGCCGGCGCGCACGGGCCGCCGGCTTCATCCAGATGCTCCGGGACCAGCACGATATTGACGGCGCCCCGCACCTGTTTACCGCTGACGGCCAGTGGGCACAGGACGACGAGCTGGGGATCCACTTCCGCGAACTGGTTCGGCGATACCCGCTCTTGGCCACCTGGCTCGCCGCGCTCGCAGGGCCGGCGGCCGACGCTGCGGCTGCACACGCCGCGGCCCTCCAGGCCGTAAGTCACGGGCCCACCGCCTTCGCCATCTTCGACAAACTGTTGGGCCTGCTGGCCAACGCCCCAGTTCCCGAGCTTGGCGAAGCGGTGCGCTATTCCTTCGAGGCTGCAGCCACCGACGCCAGCGTGACCAATGAGGGGCGAGCGCGGCCCTGGTTCGCAAACACCGGCAAATACGCAATGGAGCTGCGGTCGCTGCCGATCGACCTGGACGCTCCGTTGGAGGACATAGAGCGGCTGTGGCATGCGGGCCTGGACCCCCTTGACCTGATCGACGCCGGCCTGGTGCTCACATCGTCCGATTTCCCCGCGCCTCTCTCTGATGTGTGCGAATCCCTGGCGAATGTGTCACTGGACTGCTCCATCGAAGAGGCGGAGGACAAGATCCAGACCCTTCTCATGGAGGCTCAGGCGGCGCGGCAATGGTCCGTCCCATGGGGAGCCCGTGTCGCGGTTGCATTCGGAACTTTCGTGGCCGTTCGAATCTTCGAGGTCGATGGCGAGTTCACGTGCCTCTTTCTAGACGACCAGGAGCGCTACTTCCACGTCGCCGTCGGCCTGCGCCACCAGCCCCCGCAAAGCTCGACCCATCACTTGGTCCGCATGCGAAGCGACGATGGCCTGCCAATGTGGAATGAAGACGCTGAACTCTCGCTGAAGCTCATTGCTGCGGCGATCGTGCGCGACTTTATCGTGGTGGAAGAACGGGAAAGCCTGTTTACCTGCAGGCCCATGCGCCGGCGACTGCGCGGCCGCGACGTGCGCACGGTGATCTACCTGCCGCGGGTGCGCTACACGACGCCCGCCCTGAGCCGTATCCCGGAGGACGACCCCAGCGGCTTACTCCGGAAGCGCCACCCTGTGGAGCACCATTTGCGCCGCGCGAACAATGCTTCCCCGACGCAGCGCTTCCTTGCGCAGCGTTATGGAATTCACCTCCCGGCCGGATTCACCTTCGTGAAGCCTCATGAACGGGGCACGGCCGCCAAAGCGGAACGAATCCGCATCTATCGGAGCCGCTCCGCTTCACGGATGATTTTCCAGGAGCTTGACACCGCCCCAGCCGGCACGCGGCCGCTGTGGTTCGAGTTCGAAAAGGATTGCGCCAGGTTGCTTCGCTCAAGAGGCATGAACGTCATCCACCAGGCGGCACACCGAGATGGCGACGGTGGCGTGGACCTGTTCGCCGTCGATGCGGCCGGGGCATCCTGGGTGGTTCAGTGCAAATGCTGGGCGGCCCATCGGCCGGTTGGCCCCGACGTTGTGCGAGAGCTCGAGGGCGCGATTCGGCTGGCCGGCGCTGGGCAGGAGAACTCGAGCAAGGGAATGCTCATCACCACAAGCTCTTTCACGAGTGGTGCGGTGAGTGCTGCATTAGCGCTTGGATTCGAAGTGGTGGACGGCGCCAAACTGGCGCGCCTCCTCACCGACGCCACAAGCCCGACCTGACCCGACGGCACACGGCAGCGTTTTACCCCCGCGCGCGGCACGGCTCCGGATTGTCTACGCCCACTACTTCCGGCTCACCACGCTCTTGAGCCGTCTCGGCCGCTTTGACGGCGATCGAGGACAGCAACAATCCAAGGTCCGCGTCGACGCAGAACACGGCAAGATCGCCCTCTTCCGTTGCGGGTTCGACACGCATGCCGAGCCTGGCGGCCAAGCGCGCTGACGCCTTGTTGTCGGGATAGATTTCCGCCCAGATCACGTCCACATCGTGGAACCGCTGAAGCGCCCCGATCACTGTATGTGCGGTGCACAGCGTCCCGATGCCCCAGCCGAACCAATCCGGTCTCACCGCGTAGGAGAGCACAAGTCCAGGTTGCTGGCCGCGGAACCGGCGGACCGCCTCGGCCATGCCCACCGCTTCGTTCGCCTCGTTGAGCGCCACCAGCCGGTATCTGCCCTGCGCAAGCCCGAACGGGCTGCGCTGGGAGGTGCGCCGGTACGCATGCTTGAATTCCGGCCCGGACGTATCCAGGCTTACCCAATCGGACTCAATGATCCGCAGGTTCTCACCTTGCCATACCACCGTCGGGCGCGTCGGAGCCGGCGGAGGGAACAACAGCATGCCGAGCGCCCAGGCGCTACTTGGTCGCGGCCTGGTGCGCCGACGCGAGCTGCGGCAGCATTTCGGCACGAACCGCAGTTCCAAACTGCTGCCCGGACGTGACCGCGATGTAGTCCAGCTTCGTGTTGATCTGTGACATGAGGTAGAGCTGGAAGGCCTGCATCGAGGTCTGCTCGCGCACGTGGCCTTCGGCGGACAACTCGGCCATTCGCACCTGCCATTCCTTGTTCAGGTGCCGCCTGGACGATTCGATGTCAATCATTTCGTCGAAGCTGATGCCACGTGCTTGCCACTGCGGCGCCGACCTCGACAGGCGCTGCGCCACCCAGTTCCCGTGAATGGGGCTCGTCACCAGCTGCTTGACATAGTCGATCAGAGAACGGTCCTCGAGACGGTTGGCCAGCAGCGCCTGGGCGGGCTTCTGGGCGACGGCCATGCGGGCGTCGTAGGCATCCTTGAGCGCCATGTAGCGCCGTCCGGAATCTGTGGTGATCTCCGCGCGGCGCAACTCGCGCAGGTCCAGGGGGGTGTCGAGGTTCTTCAGCAGGGACTGAACGGCGCGATAGTCCGAGCTCGTCGCCTCCCCGTTGACGGTAAGCCGACGCGTCATGCGGCTCGGATCACGTTGCGGTCCATCGAACAGCGTCTCGGCGCGGATATCCGCGTCGGGATTGCCGTTGCTGGCCCCGGTCGGCAGGTTGGCCACCTGGCACCGGTTCAGGCGCGCCGAACTGCTGGCGCCACCCACAAAGCTGGCGCACGCGCCGGATGCCGCCAATGCCGCCTGGACTTCGGGCTCGGGCGCGACGCGCGCACCGGCGGCGATGCTCAAGGAAGCCGCCTGGTTGGCCGAGAGACCTCCGCCCCCGCCGCCGTTCCCGCCACTGGCTGGACAATTTCGGCCTGAGCACTTGGCCGTCGAGTTCGCCGCAGCCTCGGCGATACCCTGCGAGGCCGCCGTGACGCCACATTCGTCGGCGATCTGCCAGTTTCGGGAATTGGCGGACCTGGCCACACTGGCTTGCGAGTCCGTGTTGGCGTCCGAGGCAGTCTGCGTGGCCTGCGCCTGCATCGACGCATTCACCTGCCCCACACCCTTGATCGTATCGATGATGCTCTGGTGGCCATACTGCATCGCAGCTTGGGCTGTGCCGATCGCCGTCACGATCGCCAGACTCGCCACTTGAACGGCGGCAACGACGCATCCGTCGCAGACCGCGTGTGCGGAGGTCGAAGGAAAGAAGCCGAGGCCGAAGACGAACGCGGGCGCCAACAAGATCTGGCGCACGCGATTTAGCAAACGCTTCATTGTCATTCCCTTAGCAATTTCCGGTCACCCAGCAGCCCATCCGCGACCAAACGGACTGTTGCTGCTGCTGCACCTGCGTGTTGAGTTGATTGCCGGCGTTCGAGATCGCACCGCTTACAGCGCCCGTCACAGCACCCGTCGCGTTGTTCACGGCCCCATTGACAACGCCGTTCACTGCAGTGCCGAGTGTGCCGTTGAGGCCGCTATCGAGATTGATAGAGCCGATGTTAGGCAGGGTGGTGCCTCCGGCCAGGGAGGTCAGCCCGCCTGTGGCGTCAGAAAGGTATCGACTCGCGGTGCCCGCCGCTTGCTGGCAGGCGCGCTCCATGGCCCCGTTGGCCAGCGACATCACGATGGAGCCGCCGGGAATCCCCAGGGGCGGGATCTGCGTCAGGCCGAACCGCTCGAGGCAGGCCATCCGGATCCTGGAGGCACGCATGACGTCCGCTGCACTCTGGTTGAGGAGGTTGTTCTGTGCGTTCAGTCCTCGCAAAGCGGCTTCGCGGATCGCGCCGCCGTCGACACCGCAATCCGCCCCCCACGAAGCCGCAGGCATCGAGCACGCCGCGAGGAGCATGAGGCTCGCGGCGAGCCGCCGCTGCCAGTTGAATTCAAGTCGCATGGGATTCCTTGTTGATCGGCTCATTGAGGAGTGCGTCATAGAGGCCGTCAGCCACTTGGGCCGCGCCGTTCTCGATATAGACAAAGGTGCTGCGCGCGTACTCGACGATGCGCGGCAGCGTTTCGATGGGGAAGCGCTCGCACGCCTGGCGGCGCCGGGCAACGGCCTCGGTCGCCGGCAGGCCCGGCTCGCCGATCCAGTTCATGATGGCCCGGGTCCGAGTCACGTATTCGGAGCCGATCAGGTTCGTGAATCGATTGATCGAGTTCTGCATGTGCGACACGCGCAGGTCACTGTCCTGGGGGTTCACCACGAACGTGCTGGCCTGGTCGACGGCCGCGCGCAGGAGTTCTTGAACGATCTCGTCGGCCCGTTGCCCGAACGTGAAGAAGCAGCTAGGGTGCTCGCCCTTCGGATCCAGGGAAAGGCAGTCGTGGGTCACCCAGTCGTACATCTTCCAGGCGCAGCTCGCGAAGGTGACGCTCAGCCGACTGCGGGCGTCGTCTTGCGTCTCGCAACGGTGGTAGGCGTCGTTGCACGCACCTTCCACCACCTCGCGAAGCAGGCCCGCGTGCTCGCTGCTGATGAGGGAGAGGTCCTCGGCGAAACCCTGGATCTCCGCTTCGGTCAGCGCCGAGCGTCGCTTTTCCACGCGCTTGGCAACCTGCTCCCCGATAGCCGTCATCAGCTGCGTCTTGATCCACTGCGGCACCGGCTTGCCAGAGGTTTGGGTGAACGTGCCGGCCACCCGGTCCGCCACGCGCTCCGTCGCGAGCAAGGTCGCCGCGAGTGCCGCGCGACGTTCGGCCGGCGGGCGCGCGCTACCCGGCGCAAAAGACACCGCCGCCACAAGGGGCGTGAGGACCTTCGCGCCCGCCATCGCCTTCTTCAGCGATGCGCCGCCGTCATCGGCAACGCGCGCGATGCGATCGAAAACGCTGGATGCGGCGCCCGGGCCGGCATCCACCGCCGCACCGTTCGGGGCTGCCGGGGGCGTTGCGCCCTCACGCGGGGCATCGTCCACCTGGACCGGAGTCGAAGGAGCCGCCCGCTGGGAGGATTGATGCTCGCCGCCGGCGTTACCCCGCGTCAGGCGCGCGAAAATGTCGCCGCTGGCCGCAGCGGGCGGCGCCACGACGATCTGCTCCGGCGCCGCCGGATGGGCACCCTTGGGCGGCGTCTCGGCCCTCGCACCAGCAGATGCTGTTTCCTGGGCAAAAACGGCGTCGAGAGCCGACGTGTCGCTCAGCGCCGGCGGGACGGCCGGGCGCGACTTCGCTACCCCGCTGCGGGCTGCCTTGGAGAGCGTTGTGCTGGCAGGCATGTCCGATGTGGCCATGAATACAGTTCCTTCGTCAGCTCACGGTTTCGGGAATGGCGCTGCTGGCGGCGCTGTCCTGGCGGGGCTGAGCGCGCTGCGCCCTTCCCTCCAGGAATGGAGCGAACAGGTGTTCGCGCAGCTGCGGCGCAACAGTGGTAATTTCGACGGCGCCGTTCGGCCTCACGCCGAACAGCGTCGTGCAGGCGTCGACCAGGAAGAGCGCACGGTACAGATCGGCCGTATGCGCCGTGACGGGAGGGCCGCTCACACGCACGCCCATGGGCGCGTCTGCGTAGGCTTCGAAGCGATACCCGAGGTCAGCCTGCATCAGGTCACGCCCGTTCTGGTGCGCCACCCAGGCCACGGCCGGAAAGAGGAGCTCTTCCGAGAGCACCGCCGCCGCGGACGCCTCGGCGCCGTCGACCAGGAAGCGGAAGTTCTGCATGTCGCACAGGGCCGCCAACAGTGCCGGCGCGGGGATGACGCGCGCCACGTCGGCGGCCATCGTGGCGGCTAGGGCTTCACCGGCCAGCATGCGACCCCTCGCGTGCCGTGAAGCTCCGTGGCGCCGAGCTCGCAGCCCCCGCACCGTCAAGATGGATTGCGCGCATCGATTGCATGAGCCCGAAGACCTCGTCACCCGGAACGCCCGGGTCTTCGGTCTGCAAAGCATGCTCGATACCCAGCAACTGGGCCATCGCTTCCGCGGGCCGCTCCAGAAATGTGCCGCGAAGCTGCTCGCGTCGAGACGACAGCCCGATCGCCTGAATCGCAACATCGAATCCGATAGGCGCATCTGCCACGCTCGGGCCGCCGCGGATCCACTGGCGCGCGTGCGCAGCGTCATCGTCCTCACCTTCCTGCAGGGCCTTGGCTGCCCAGGCGAGCGCGCCGACTGCTGCGAGGGCGTAGCCCTTGCAGGCGAAGAAATGCGAGTCGCCGGTTCTCATACGGCACCTCCTTCGGTTGGAGAGCCGCCAGCGCCGCCGGTCATGCCGCACAGGCTGCGCATCATGGCTCGATGAGCCATCGCGAACTCCGCGGTTGTCAGCTTGCGCCGCTCGCAGACTTCCTCGCGCGTCAGGCCTGCGACGAACAGGTCGTCGAAGAGCTGGCGCTCGGACTCGGCCAGCCGGGTAGCTGCGACCGCGATGCGCTCAAGTAGTGAGAAGGCGCTCATCGGATGCGCCAGCCTTACCGGTGCTGCGCCGCCGGCCGGACGGCGTCGTTCGAAACCTCTGCCTCGCGGTAGGCCTGGCGCAGTTCCTCCACCTCGCGGCGCGCCTCGAGGCAGAGCGCCTGGGAGGGCAACACCCCGGTGGCGAGGACCGAGACCACATGTCGCGCGGTGGGCGCGCTTCCGTTTTGCAGCTCGGGTGACGAATCCAGGGCTCGCTGGCAGATTTCCACGTTGAAGGCCGCGGGCATTACCCCGCTTGCGGCGAACCCCAGGTTGCGGCTGGCCAACTTCGCTTCATTGTTCGCGTGCAGCATATATGTTTCGCAATGTAGTTAGTTACGCGCCACCGATTGTGCACCGAAAGGGCCCCGATGTGTTGAGGAATTTGCTCCGTTTGCGGGTCCTGGCGCGGGCTTTAGCGCGATCGAGGACACCGCCGCTTCCCCGCTTTTTCGCGTCTTCGACAATGCCCACGAGCGTGCGATCCAGGTGCGCCTGCATCTGCTCCGGTGTGGCCTTGCCCTGCTCCACCAGGCGGAAACCCAGCTCCCACTTGGCCGTCGTGGCCACGCTGGTCAGCGCAGCCGGCAAGTACCTTGCGATGGTGCGCCCCTCCTGGGAGCTCACGATGACACCCTTCTTCTTGCCGCCGCGGCCAGCCACGCTTTGCAGGGTGAGAAGGCCGCGACCGATCAGATTGGCGATGATGGCGGCGCGCGTGCGGCTTGTGCCCAGGCCGGAGATCTCCGACAGCACCGCGCGCTCGTTCGCATCCGATGCGAACTTGTGGGCGCTGGTCATGTCTGCCAGCAGGCTGTCCTCGGTATAGCGATCCGGCGGGCTGGTGCGCTGACCTTCCACCCGCGCGGAGACTACGCCAACCACCTTGCCCACCTGGTAGGTGCCGTTCTTGAAGTCGTCGGCTTTCATCGCTGCTGCTCCCCTTGTTCCTGGCGGTCATCGTCGCGCTGGGGGTTGTGGGCCGCGTCGTTGATCTCGCCCTCAGCTTCATAGTCGCCTTCCACGCTCTTCCAGCCGTGCCGCAGCACTTCGCGCTCGCTCGCCCGGAATTGGTCCATGCCGAACTTGGCGCCCAAGCGCATCTGGGCGAATTCATGGTTCGGATAGAACTGCGCCATGAAGCGCTTGGCCACCAGGCCGAACACGCTGCGCTCGGCGCCGGTCAAATTGGCAGAGGCTTTCCCCGTCGGGATGATGGCGAAGTGTTCGTCGACCTTGCTCTCGTTGAAGGCGGGGCTGCGGAGGTCCATGTTCGCGCCGGCCGCGACCTGGGGGAACATGCTGTGCAGGGCCTGCACAGTCACGCGCGCCGACTGCAGCACGGACTCGGGCAAGTAGCGACAGTCCGTGCCGATGTAGCTGATCATCTTGTGCGTGCTGTACAGGCGCTGCGCGGCGTCGCCGGCTTCCTTCAACGTCATGCCAAAGCGCTTCGCGGCCGCCACCTGCAGGCTGGACAAGTCGAATGGCAACGGCGCCGATTCGCTGCGCTTGACGCACTCGGCGAGGTCGAACTTTCCTTGTGCGCCGGCGAGGATGCGCTTGACGATCTCCTCGGCGATGGCGCGGTTGACGATCCGCCCCTGGTCGTCGAACCCGGGCATGCCCTCGCACCCCTGCCGGGCATGCCAGCGCATCACGGTGCCGTCCTTCAGCACCAGCACCGGTACGAAGTAGTCGACTGCCTTGAAGTTTTCGATCTTCTCGTCACGCAAGACCACCAGCAGCAACACCGGGCTCTGCACGCGGCCGGCGGACATGCGCCGATATTGGGTCACTTCACTCCAGGCGCGAGAGGCGCTCATGCCCATGCACCAGTCCCCCCGTTCGCGAACTTCAGCGGCCAGGCGCTTGCGGCGCCAGCGGGGATCCGCGTTCGAGTCCAGGCCCTTCTTCAGGAGCGCCGCCATCGTCTCGGGGTCGGGGTCGTCGTGCTTGAAGCGGTGGACCGGCTTCTTCGATCCGTCCGGATCAACGCCGGCGTACTCCAGCAGCTCGTCGACAATCAACTGGCCCTCGCGGTCGGTGTCACCCGCGTTCACGACCTCGCGTGCCCGCCTCACCAGGTCGACCACCGCCCTCAGGTGGGGCGATGGCGACGGGGCCTTGATCTCGCCACGGGGCCGTGCGGCACCGCGTTTCGCATCTTCGGCCTTGGGCCACTTGACCAGGCGGGCGGGGGACAACGGCAGGTACTGGAACACCGAGCCGCGGCGCTGCTCGTCGGTCAGGTAGACGTCGGGCGGGGCGTTCTCGAGCATGTGCCCACGCAGGTACGCGATCGCGTCGCCGTTGGAAAGCAGCAAGGCGAACTGGTCGCGGGCATCCCGGGTCACGGTGCAGCCGTAGGCCAGCTTCAGACCTTCGGCCAGAGCCAGCCCCATCTCCCTTTTCTCCGTGATCCAAACTTTGTTGATTGCGGTCATGTGGGAAATTGTGATTCGGAGACTTCCCGATTGCAAACCGCATCAATCCCTTCAGGCAGCGGGCGCTACGGCGGGCGTGAAAACCTCGCCGTCTTCCTCCTCTTCCTCATCGGCGGCGACCGCCGCGGGAGCGTCATCGTCCTGCTCGATAGCGGCCTGCGTTTGGCTCTGGCTGCGGATGGCCTCCAGGCGCTCTCGCAGCGAGTCTTTCTTCGCTTCGAAGTACTGCTCCTGCACCACCTGCGCCAGATCGCCCAGCATTGAACCGCGCAGCAGGTACAGCTCGATTCCCGCCGCGCGGGCGATCATTTCGGCGGCCCCTCGCAACTGTGCTTCGTCCCTGACCGGAATCCGGATCGCCGCCATCCCTTTGGCGGCGCGGCCGCCCTTCTTGGCGCCGCCACCGCGCAGCTCCGGCCAAAGGAAGGCCTCTTTGGCCTGGGCCAGCCGCTCGGGGGTGTACGTCCGCGCCTCGGGGTGGGCGGCGGTAAAAGCCCGCTTCGCCTCCGCCTTGAGGGCGCGATCGATGCGATGGGCGTCCACCTTGGCCACCGACAGCATCAGGCAGTCGCCCGGGCGTAGTGCCACCACGGGCTTGTTCCTGGTTGACGCGGTGTGGCCGCCGGTACCTTTCATCGCGACGCGCAGGTCAGTATTGAAGAAGTAGGTCTGTGCCGGGCCGTTTTGCGGGATGAACCTACGCAGCACGCGCTCGCGCTCGAGCCGCCGCGCAGCGGCGGGGTCCACAGGATGTCCCGGCTCGCCGGCTTCCACCACAGGCCCATCCGGCGGCTGGAGATCCTGCGAGGACGCCCCCGCCGAAACCCCCTCATTGCCAACGGCCTCCACGATGATGGCCGGGTCGAAGGTCTCGCCGCCGTTGGCCACGGGCTGGGCCTCGCCGCCGCCTTGGCCGGTGCGGGCGCTCTCATCCAGGGCGGTGGACCACAGCCGCCACATGAAATTGCCGATCATCTCCGGCGACCACAGGCGCACCGGCAGGTCGGCCGACAGCTCGCCGTGGCGGTTGAGCATCGACTTGTGCAGCATCACACCGCGGTGGCGAACGCCCTGCTCGTCCGTGTAGACCACGCCTGAGCCCATGCGGGTGGCGGCCGCCCACTCGGAAGCCATGTACATATTGCCGTCCAGAACGTGTGCCGTCATCATCCGGTCGCCACGGGGCATCCAGTCGAACTCTCGCAGCAACGGCCGAACGTGCCAGGCGTTTTCTCCGAGGTCCGTGTACTGCAGCGCGTTCATGTTGCGCGCATTGGCCATGCGGACATCGTGCACGTGCGCCTGCGGCCGCCAGCCGCCCACGACCGACACGGTTTCAGCTCCGCGGTACGTGTACTTGATCTCGTCGAGCTCATCCATCAGCGTGGCGAGCGACACCACCCGCGGCTTCTCGTCTCCCGGGGTGATCACTTCGAATTTCCAGCGCGCGAGGTTGTGCTCCTTCCCCTTCGGCGGCAGCTTCAGATCGAGCACCAGGTAGCTGGCCGAGAACCGTTCTTCGAACTTCTTGCCCTTCTGGATGACCGGCGAATCAACCACTGCGCCCGGCACAAAGGCGGGCAGGCACTGCAACACCCAGCGGCGCTGCAGATCCAGGCGCTTCACGCCATTTGCACCTTCAGCCGCCAGCGCCGCCTGCACATCGGCGAAGCGGGTTCCCGGGAGCTCCAGGATCATCTTGGCTTCCAGGATCTTGGCCAGGCGGCGCGCGATCGGTTCGAGCGAAATGACGGGCACTTGCAACGCCGCCTGCATCCACCGCAGCTTCTCCGGCACGCTCTCGGCCTCCTCACGCTCTTCCGCCAGTTCGGCAAGGCCTGCGGCCAGTGCCACTCGCAGCGTTGCGCCATCGGGGGCCTGCGCATGCGCCACTTCGACGAGGTCCGGCTCGCCCAGCGCGAGGGCGGACGGCAACATCCCTGCGTTTTCCATGCTGGAATACGACGGTGGCATGAAGCCCCCGTGCGGCACGGTCTCGTGTACCGCCGCCTCCTCGGCGTCCGATGCAAGCTGCTCGAGCTCCAGCTCGTCCTGGCGCAGCTGCTCTCCGCGATCGACGGCGGGTGCCGGCTCATCGCCTCCAGCGGGCTGCTGCGCGGCGTCGGCCGCAGTGACCGCGTTTTGGCCCTGACGCCGGAATTCGATCAGCGCCTGGTGCTCCTCGAAGCTGCTGTCGCGCGCTACGCCGGCGTCCACCAGCTTGCGAGAGTTGGCCGCGGCGATCGCGAAGGCCTGCTCGGGCATGATCGGCTTCAGCTCGGTGCGCCACTTCACCTTCGTGAGGAATACGGGACCGTCGAATGTTGACCCCAGGCCCTCCATATCGATGCCGGTGACGATCTCCCGCTGCGCAAGCTTGGCGCGCCAGTCGAACTCGCGCGGCTTGAGGGGGTTTTCTCCGGAAAGCTCGTACCGCGCGATCTCGTCGTTGTACATCTCCGTGATTTCTTCGTACACGGTGCGCTGCTCCGAAACCTTCAGCAGGGCCACGCGGGACGTCAGGCGCGCGGCCGCATCGAAGGTCGGGCGCTCCAAGTCCGCGTCGGTGATGCCCAGCCGCGAGCGAATTCCCCCGTTGTCCATCAGGAAACGGTGGCACACATCGCGCCCGACGGTGTTCAGCAGGTCCGGGATGGACTTGAACTCGGCAGCGTTCTCGCGCGACGAGCGCACGTTGGCCGAGAGTCTGGCCAGCTTCTTGTTCTGCATCATGAGCGCACGCACCTCGCCATAGATGCCGGTCGTGCACATGCGGATGATGGGCGTGATCACCTGGTCGAAGCGGTTCACCCGGCCGTACAGCTGGATGCGGTTCGTGGGGTCTTCCGGGATCTGGAGTTCTTCAATCTCGCGCTGCCGCGTGTCTGCGAAGCGCGGGGACGCGTGAAGCGAAATCCCGGTCGCTGCGGAACGGTTCACGCAAACGGCGTCCAGATCGCCGTTGTTGAACGCATAGGCGGTCGCGCTCACGGTGCGCTTGCGCTTGTCGCGCCGGTGGAGGTGCCACTTGTTCTCGGACCAGGCAGGCGAGTCGATCGGCTCGGCCCGGGCCACGGCCGGCGCCTCCAGGCGCAGCTGGCGCCCGGAGATCTCGCCGTAGGTGATGCCGGCTTCCGCCAGACGGGCCTGTACCACGTCGATCGCGTTCAAAGGAAGGGGCGGCAGCGCCTCGATCATCTGCAGGATGCGCTCCATGCCGTAGCGGTAATCCTGCGCCTGCTCGGCCGTCATCCCGGGCAGGTCCTCCAGCACCAGGACGCGGTGCTGCGAGCGAGCCGTGTCCTCCTGCTCGAGGACGGCGTCGATATCCACCGCCTCGTCGGCGCCAGCGTCTTCGTCCACCGCGTCGGCCGCACCGGTGTGCGCCCGACGCGCGGCGCGCTCCGCGCCTGCCAGGTCGTTCTCGGTGACCTTGTCGTAGGAAATGACGCCCAGGCGCTGGATGACGTTGCGAAGCAGATCGCGCACCGTGGGTGCATCCACCGAATCCGGCAGGCTCGGGCGCTCGCCGTCGATGCCGGGGATCATCTCGCGTTGCACGATGCGGCGCACAAAGGCCTCGCCGGTGTCGTCGAAGATGATGACCGGCTTGCGATTCTCGGCAACGGCGCGGATCGCCGACCGCGCGACGTTGTCGGCGTTCATGACAGCCAGGCTGCGGCGCATGACTTGATAGAGCACCGAGCCGGCGCCAAAGCTCGATCGGAAGATCCGGTCTTCAGCAGCGGCCGCGCCTGCCCGCACGCGGGCCTGCGGCAGGTTCCCGCCTTCGTCGCCCACCCGTGCGGCGCGCGCGCGCTTCAAGACCTTCACGGTATCGTCGTTGAGGCGCGCGAGCAGCTTGTTGATCTCCCCGCCCACGAAAGTCATCGCCGCCAGCACCTCGGAAACCCGATCCGAGAGCATTTCATTGCGCAGACGGTTCTCGTCGTCGATCTCGACGATGAAGTCCACCTTGGACAAATCGTGTTCGCGCCGGATGAACGCGCCGTCACGAGCCAGCATGGAGGAGAAAAGCTCCGAGAAGGCTTCGCCGCCCTGGCGCATGGTCTGCGCGAGCGAGGAGACGTTGATCGATTCCGGCAGGGCACGCCCGTACACGTGCAGGTTCTCGCTGGTCTTTGCCCACGTGGCCGAGCTGTAGGCGACATACTTGGCGGCCGTCGTCAGGTCCACGATGGCGCGCGAGATGTTGGAGTCGCTTCCGGCCGCCACGTGCGCCTCGTCCGAGATCAGCAAGCAATCCCCGATGATCTCGCGCAGCCAGTCGGCCTTGGGGGAGTCCTCCCCCGAGATCTGGGAATACGTCGTGAAGATCAGGTTCACGCCCAGCTCGCCGGGCTTCTTGTGCTCCTCGATGGCCCGGGCCAGCAGCTTCGGGTCTGGCTTGTCGACCAGGACCTCGTTCGTGAAGACGTCCACGATGGTGCCGTCGGCGTTGGTGATGAGCGGGCGAAAGCGCCCCCATTCTTCGATGTCACGCAGGTCACGCACGAAGTCCGAGAACAGGTTGGCGCGGTCGGTGATGAAGACGATCGGGCAGTTCTGCTTGTTGGCGAACACGGCGACGCCCGCGAGTTGGCGGCCTTTGCCAATCCCGGTCTCGTCGCCGATGATCATTCCGCGCCCTTGCATGCCGCGGTGCAGGGCCAGCGCCAGGGCATCCACTTGCTCCGCGGAAAATCGCCGGCCGAGGGTATGGGGGCCGAAACCCAGGCTGCGCTCTACGAAAGCGTCCACGGGGCCGTGCACCTGCTCGACGGCTGCCAGCGCCGCTTGCAGGGGCTCCTGCAGGTTGGCCGGAACCATTGTGCGGGGCTCGCTGACTTTGGAGAATGCCACGTAGGGGCGCTGGAAGTGGTTCTCCTGCGCCGCCCGCGCTACGTCGATGCTCTCGCTTTCGGCTTCGCGCACCTTGGCCGTGGCCAGCACCTCGTCGACCTCGCTCTTCAGCGCGTCCCAACCGGCAACCACCTTGAACTCTTCCAGGCGCAGCGAATGCCCCACCGGCGGGCGGTTGCGAAGGCTCACCAGGCGCAGACAGGCGCCGGAGCCGAGCTTGCGCGTGAGCGCCTCCGGCAGCTGCATGGCGCTTTCGACGTCGTAGCGCCTGGCGATCGCGGAGAAGAACGTCCGCTCAGCCGGCGTGATCTCGCCGCTCGCCGCGCCGGCCGCGAGCACCAGCACTGCGCGACCACCAGCCTTCAAGCCCCGCAACGCCGTCATCGCACGGACCAGGTCCTCGCGGGAGCCGTCGTTGCCGTAAACGGGGTCGGCGTTGTAGAAGAGCCCATCCAGGTTCTGATGCAGATCCGGCGCGCGGGCATCCAGCCAGCGCACGTCCTGGACGCGGACGCGTGCCGCGTGGCGCGACAGGCTGTCCTCGTGGCCGGCGGCCAGGATCTCGGTGCCGGGCGGAAAGAACGCGAAGCTGGCGCCATCCCAGGGCTGGGGCACGGCGATGCGCAGGCCCTTGGTGTCGCCCAACAAACGCTGGGCTATCACCGAGAGCGGCAACGGCATGGCGGCTTCGCCACGCCGCGGGCCGCGGTAGCCGGGAAGGTTGTCGTACAGGAGGCGGGCATCGCCGAACGCCTCGGAGGCGGTCTCGTAGGCACCGTGCAGGAAGCGTACGGTTGCGGCGTCGACCACCGATTGCACATTGCCATACTCCTCGACCGTGTACGGGCCTTCACGGTCCAGAACGGCGAGCAGGAAGTCATCGAGGTTTTCGGAATGCTGGACTTCGCCCTGGAGCATGGCCTGCACGAATCCGTCGGCGCAGCGATCGAGGGCTTCCTCATCCGGCGCACGCAGGAACATCTCAGGCCGCCCGAGCTTGCCCTCGAAAGTGCGCGCCCCGTTTCCATGGAGGACGAACCGGCCGGCCGCGCTGGCGAACACCTCGTCGCCCTCGGCGTTGCGGCCAAGACGCCGCACGGTCCCGGTTTCCACCGCCGCGCGTGTTTCGTCCGCCGTGCGGGGCTCTTCCGTCAGGCGTGTCTTGCGCACCGCGTTGAGATCCAGCACCGCATCCTTGCGGTCCATCATCGCGGCCTGGGCATTCGCCCAGACCGGATGGAACATCGCCGGCGTGATCGTCCGCGGCTCATCGTCCGCGCGAACCCGCATCAAGTATTTGCGGGTCGCACTGGGCCGAAACCCCAGACGTTCGATCGCCTGGTTCCACCGAGGCGAGTCAGCCTTGATGCCCATGAGGAAGAAGATGGTGCGCTGGCGTCCATCCTCGTCAGCCACCAGGCCGACCTTGAGACGGGCCGGGTGCATCTGGTCGCGCAGGTCAATCCACTTGATGGAGTCGCTCGAGGACATAGAACTTCGTTTGGTTGCTGGTTACGGGGAAAAGGGCATGCCGAAGCAGGCACTCAGCGAAGCGCGGGCTGGCTCGGGCTTCGCTGAAGGCCCGGAGGACCCCCAGTGAAAAAAAGGCGGGCGCGCCCCGAAAGGAGTCGCGTCCGCCTTGGTGCCCGGAGATCAGCCGCGCGCGCGCATGCCGGCGATTTCGGTCGGATCGATGTCGGCCTCGCTGACGCCGCCGCCGGAGCCCTGCTGCTGCGACTGGCTGTTGGCGTTGCGCGGGTTCTCGGCGTCCAGGCGGGCGGTGAGCTTGCCGACCAGGTCTTCCATGATCTCGGTCCAGCCCGGCTTGACCTTCACGGTCTTGTTCGTGCCTTCGATCTTGCGCTCTTCCATCGGCGGCAGTTCGGCGCCGCGGCCGGCGAAATCGGGCTTCACGGTGACCCAGGCGCCGGTCTGGTCCTGCTGCTTGAACGAGATGTGCCCGCCTTCACGGTCGAACACGAAGTCGCCCAGCTTCAGGCCCTTTTCGGCGAACCAGGGCTTGATGGACACGGCCTTGGTGGTGTCGGCCGCGAACAGGCGAGCCAGCAGCTGCACGCCCTGCGAGCTCGCTTCATGCGCTTCGGTGTAGATCGTGAAAGCGACGCACATGTTCGGGCCACCATCGGGATCCTTCAGATACAGGTTTGCCCGCAGGCTCTTCTGGTCTTCGAAGGTGTCCTCCTGGATGGCCAGGCGGTACGGGACACCCTCGATCGCGGTACGGCCCGCTTCGTAGGTCTGCTTGTTCGGGCCGCTGCCGCTGGTGAAGCAGCCGAGCTTCTGGTTGATGGTGAAAAACTGGACGTTGCCGCCGTTACCGCCGCCGGTTTTGATACCCATGATGTACCTCCTAAGGTGTGTAGGGTGTGAATAAACGAAGAGAAATTCGCTGCGCCTTGCCTTCAAGACCGTGAACCTGGGACATGGCGCAGCGAGCGGTGTCCCTCACGATCGTCCTCGTTGTCCCCGTCGGCATCTGCGTCGTGGACATTGACCAATGCGGCGACCGTTTGCGCGGCGCCACCAACCAAGTTGTCGACGTGGGTCTGGGCCCACATCACCGTCTGTTCCGCGACGCCTTTATCGACGCGCGAAATGAGCTTCTCCGTGACGATCGCGTCCGGGTCTGCTCCGTGTTCCAGCAGCGCCGTGCGCACCGCCTCAGCCTCGAGGTTGTTGGGCTTGAGGCAGTCCTTGAGGTCGGTGTCCGGCGCGATCGCCCTGATTCGGGCCACCAGCTTGTCCTCGTCCCAGCGCTTCGTGGACGACTTCTGCAACGGCAGGCCGGTGAGAACTTCGAGGGGCAGCTTTTCGCGCACCTGCTCCATGTCGATCTCCTGGGAGGCCGAGTAGGAGATGCCGCCGACCGCCAGCTTTGCCGAGCCGAAGCGCAGCTCCGCCAGCTTGGGCTTGACCTGCGCTTCCAGTTCTTCGATCTTCTTGCCCACGTACGTCGCCAGGGCCTTCAAGCGGGACAGCTGTGTGAGCGGTGCCAACACCTGCTGGACGATCTCACCGGAGGGGTCCAGCCGCGGCTTGAGCACGTAGGGCGGGACCACGCCGCGCATGACGAACTCGTTCCAATACCGATTGCCGGCGGCCGTGATGCGCTTCTCGAGCTCCTCGCTCGAATCGATCCATTCGTCGCGCATGTCCCAGTTGGCCCAGTCGAACTGGGAGAGCATCAGCCCGTCGACCTGAAGCCCCTTTTCCCGGCAGATGATGTTGCCCATGGCCAGCTGGCACTGGTACTCGAAGTTCACGGCGTGGGCGGCGGAAGGGGCCTTGAAGTCGGCCAGGATCCGCACCGCAGCTTGCGGGCGGCCCAGCACTGCGCCCGGCATCCAGCAAAGCTCGTCGGGCGAGTAGCGCATCCAGGATGCGACACCGGTACTGCTGCTCAGGAGCTTGAAAGCCGCCTCGTCGCGCCGTGCGCCCCAGCGGGCGTAGAACATCTCACGGTGATGCGGCTCCATCCACACGCCGCGGCGCATATGTCCATTGGGCTCATCGGGCAGCCGGCGCAGAAGCGCCCCTTCGACGATGTCGTGGGCGCTGCCGAAATCGGCGCGCACGCCCAGGTCGTTGCGCACCAGAGCCCCAATCTGGGAGCCGCCGAAGCCGCCGGCGCGTGTGGCATGCCACAGCGCGAGATCCTGGTACCGGTCAACAACTTCCTCCGTCCAGAAGCGCGCATCGTGCTCGGCGATCAGCTCACGCTGCGGCAAGGCGTCCACCTTCTGGCGGACGGCCTCTCTCAGCTGCTTGACGTCGAATTTCGTGCTTTGCATGGACTATGTCTAGCGAAATGAATTACGATTGACAAGCAATGTAGCAACCACAAAACCCGAATGCAAACGAGCGACTTCAGGCGTAATGCCCGACTGAATTTGTCAACCACCGGGGGCATTCGCGTGATGGCTCTCGCTCTCTTGCGCGTACCCCCGGTAGACACTGACCGCGCCCAAGTCCCCCGCCTGGCCGTCGCCGTGACCGTGCTGTGGCTGGTGGTGACCGGCGCATTCCTGGTGGCCCTGCAGGTCGAGCGCGTCCGGGCCGCCCAAACGTTGCGGCTGACGCTTGCCATCCCCGCGTTCGGGCAAATGACTTCCAGTGAGAGCGCGAACGCGCGTGAGATCGCCGCGGCCTGCGACCTGGTCGGCGTCGCAATGACCAAGCGCGCGGTGGTGGAGTGCCTTCACCGCGGCGCCGCTGCACTGGATCGCCGCGACGGGCCGGACGGACACTGGGAGCCGCTCCTGGCACACATGCTGGTCCGCAGTCCGCAGGCCGCATCCCCCCTATTCCCATCGGAGAACCCATGAACACTCAGACGTTGATGGCGCCCATGCCTTTTCAAGTGCCTGGCGCCTTGGTGGTGCCACCACCCGCTCCGGAACCTCTGATCGCACCTCGGCCGCCGCTGATTGCACCGCGCCCCCCCAAGGCCGTCGAGGCGGCGGCCCCAGTCTCGGGCAAGGATCTCGATGACGGAATGATCCAGTGGCTCGCAGAGAACCGGCTTCGCAACTGCGCCCCTTCCCTGCTGCTGGACGTGATGGTGCGCACCGGTGTAGATCGCGAGTTGGGCGCTGCCGCGCTCGAGGCGCTTGATCGCGATCCGGTATTCCTCGCCGCCCTGGCCAATCAGCAAATGCACCGCAAGCTGGAATCCGTCGTGGGCAACCTGCAGTCGCTTTGGGCCTCTTCGCCCTCCTACGACGAGATCGAGCGGCGTGACAGCGTGCCCCACGACGAGTTCGTCGAGCGCTATGTGCGCGGCTGCCGCCCGGTCATCCTTACGGCAGCCGCCAGGGATTGGCCGGCCCTTGCCAAGTGGACGCCCCAATACCTCAAGACGCGCTTCGGCGACCACGAAGTGGAGATCCAGGGCAACCGCAACTCGGACCGCAATTTCGAGCCGAACAAGAACGCCCACAAGCAACGCGTGATGATGTCGGACTTCGTCGATCGAGTGGTCGCCGGCGGGCCCACCAACGACTACTACCTCACCGCAAACAACGAGTTGCTCATGAACCCCGCGTTCGCGCCGCTGCTCGAGGACATCGGCACGCTGCCTTCGCTGTGCAATCCCAATGCGCTGGCGGGCTCCAGCTCGCTGTGGTTCGGGCCCGCGGGAACGAACACGTGGCTGCACCACGACACGCTCATGCTGTTCCACACCCACGTATACGGTCGCAAGCGCTGGCGCTTTCTCTCACCCCTGGAAACGCCCAACCTCTACAACTTCAACCTGTTTTACAGCCTCATCGACCTGGATGCGCCCGACACCCACCGCTTTCCTCGGTTCGCCAACGCGAAGGTGATCGAGGTCGTCGTCGAACCGGGCGAGACGGTGTTCCTGCCCCTGGGCTGGTGGCATCAGGTGACGTCGCTCGACGTCTGCATCTCATTCAATTTCTCGAATCTTGCGATCCCGAACCGGTTCGACTACGTCCACAGCGAAATCTCAACCTTGCTCCTACCCAATGCCCCAAGCCGTTGACTACACCCATGAGCTGCTCCAGCTCATGAAATTCGCCGGGCTGACCGCGACAGCAATCCGCATGTACAGCGCGTACAACCCGCAGGGCTACGAGAGCGGATTCTTCGGCGCGCGGCACGCCGACCCTGCTCGCTCCCCGGTCGATCTCATGTTCCTTGCGGACGCAGTGCACCACTTCGAACGTCTCGGCCTGGACATCGAGAGCGGCGACACAGGGCGCATCATTGAATCCTGCGACCACCTGCTGAAGACCTTCAGCGACTACCAGGTGGAAACGCCGCAGTTCGCAAGCCAGGCGAAGCCCGCATTTGAGCTGTGGGGGCACCTCGTGAAGCTCGACGACGCCAAGGATGCTTTTCTGCGAATCCGAAACAAAGCTGTGGCAACTCCGTCCGCTCAGCCACCCGCCTAGACCGGTTCGGCCCGGCGCGGTGCCGGGCCTGGAGCATCAATCGTTCTCGAGCAACTCCGGCGGCGCCGCAAATTGCTGCTGGTCGCAGAACTCCTGCAGCTGCGGCCGCAATCCCTTGATAACGCGCCGCGTGAGGGTGGAGCTATCCATGTCGTCGCCGCCCATGCGGATTCGGACGCGGTCGATCTCTGCCGCGGCACTGCCCGACGGGAAGTGCTTGGCAAGGAACATCAGGGTGTTCCGTGGGCCCATCGCTGCATAAAGCGCGTCGCGCAGCGGGTTGTCCGATGGCGACGTACTGAAAGCCCATTTCTCAATCGGGCCCGGCCGTGTGTAGAGCAGCTGGGACAGCATGCCGCGCTTGGTCTTGAAGATGCAGAAGAAGCGGCCAGGCCTCACCAGCTCCCGCAGGATCACCAGGCGTTCGGACTCCGTGAGGTCGAAGCGCTCTGCGATCTTCTTGGACTCCTCGGCGTTGGCGCAACCCATGATGAAGAAGTTCGTGCACTGGTTGACGAGCTCCTTGGGAAAGTCCTGCAGCTCCTGGCTGGACAGCATGCCCACCACGAAGTACTTGCGCCCCTCGCGCGCGTCCTTTTCAATGCGAGCCTGCGCGGCCGGCACGCCCCGCATGTTATGCACCTCGTCGTACATGAGGAACTTCAGCTGCTCCTGGATGCCTTCCAGTCGGCGGGCGTGATACGCCACGGCCTCCGGCGGGCATACCCCCTTCAGGTCTTCCATGCGCAGGAAGTATTCGCGTGCGCCAAGGCGCCTGGCGAACAGCATCATCACGCCGAAGCGCCGCATCCCCTCCTCCGACTGGGCCGCGCCCGCCAGCCCCTCAATGTCGATCACCTTGAAGCGCACGTCCGCGCTGTGACGCGTGTAGGCACACAGCAGACCGTATTCCTTGGCGGCGGTCTGGATGTTGCGCGTGAACACCTTGGTGACCGGCTCATTGGTCGGCGTGGGCATGTCGCCATAGATGGCTTGGATGCGCTCGTTGCCGACCACCCGCGCCAGGTCGGGAATGGTGGGCACCGCATGGTATTGCGCCTCCTGCGCTTCGCGGAACATACCGGCCGAAAAGAACGCCTTGACGACCTCCCACACGAACGGCGGCTGCTCTTCGTCGAAATGGATTCCTACGGAAGCGAGCTTGGCGCTCAAGCCCTCGTTCAGGCTCCATTGCCACTTCTTTCCGCGCACCGAAGCGCGGCCGAAATCTTCGTAGGCCTGCTGGACGACCATGCTCAAGAAGCGGCTGCCCTCGGGCCCGAGGTTGGGGCAAATACTCGCCAGGACCGAAACAACATAGTCGAGGTCTTCCGCTGTCGGCTGATCGCACATCAGGTAGGTATCCAGCGGATTACAGGCGTAGCTGATGTCGTCAGGCAGCGGTCGCCAGTACTCGATCTGCGCCGCCTTCTCCGGGGGCAGGACCGCCTTGGCGTACATCACGACACCCTTGGCCGACGGTCCTTTGTCGATCAACGTCAACAGCGGCAGATCCGTCAGACCAGGGGAGAACAGCGCTCCCCCGTTGAACATGTTCATGAGGAAGGATTTGCCGGAGCCGGAAGGAGCGAACGTCAGCGTTCCCCAGAATTGCTGCAGTTCCGGATGGCCCAGCCGGATGGGGTACGGGTTGCCCTCGCGCGTGAAACAGATCAACTGGCCGTCGTCATAGACCGACGCCGGACGCGCCAGCGGCAGCATGCGCACGGCCTCGGACAGCGGCGCCGGGATGTACGGCGCCGGCATCACCTTGGCCAGGCCCGGAGCTGCAGCAATCAACGCCTGATCCGGGTTGCCGATTTCGTTGGACAGGCCCGCCTGGCCCCACGACTCAATCACGCTGCGCATCAGGTTCAGGCGATCGGCCGCGACCGCCTCAGTGTTGCCCCACGTGAAGAACAAGGCCCGGATCGCTACAGGCTTGTCGCCGGCGGAATTTCGTTCGCGCAGTTCCTTGTAGGCGCGCGCGACCTGCTGGTTGTGCTCGCCGGCGGCGCCCATGATCGCCAGGAACATGGTCTCCATCTTGTTGTAACCCAGACCATTGGGCAACAGCTCCATGGACATCTGCCACGGCACCTGCCCCGACAGCGCAGTCGCCAGCTGGTTGAAATAGGGCACGGGGTCTTCCTGCGGGGCGACCTCCAGCACGAGCGGGGCGTACCAGAGGCGGTTGTGCCGAGCGAGCTCCACGTCTCCGAAATGCGCCTTGATCGGGCCGACGATCAATTGCCGACCCACCGGCGGAGGCAACAGGCCGTCGGCGCTGCGCGTCGCACGCTGCAGTTCCGCCCCACCTGGCTTCGCGCCAATGAACTTCGCGTGCCACTCCGGAGCGTAGTGCGAGGCGTCGATGAAACGGCGCAGCTGCGTCGACGCCTGCTCCACCGTGAGGGTGTCCAGCATCAAGCCGATGCGGTCCTCCATGTTTTCCTTGAAGGTCTTGCACGCGGCCTCATGGCGCGACATCAGCAGCGGAGACGTGCCATAAGGCGTCTGCACGATCCGCGAATCCAGATTCGGCGCTTTGCTTTGCGCCAGCTTCTTGGCCGCCTCCTCGCGCTGCGCCGCGACCTTCTCGCGCTCAGGACGGGAAAGACCACTCACATGGGAATGAACCGCCACCACGGCCAGCTCGTCTACCGCCCCAGTGCTCAGCGTTTGCAGCTTGTCGCCGAGCATCCAGCCGAGAACCGCCTTGTCGCAGCCGAAGCGTAGCGCCGTATTCAGAGAAGGCTCGAGGATGCGCTTGATCACCGCCTTGCCGTTGGCGGGGTCACTGCGAAACCCGAATGAGAGCGTGTGCAGCCCGCTGCCCGCGCCGAAGAGCGTCGACACGACGTCGTTCAGCGCGGCGGCCTGGTCGAGCGCTTCCTGGGGGCCCATGAACTTGCGTGATCCCCGGATCAGAAAATAGGTGACCAGGCTCCCCGAATCTGTGGCGAAGGTGTAAGCGTCCACCGGCGAGGTGATGGTGCAGGACTGCGCGGCATCCTTGCCCGTCAGCGAATCGAACAGGTAAATCAGGCGCTCGAACGCCTCGGTAGACGGCCCCCCCAAGACGAACCAGATGCCGGCGACGGGGACAGCAATGAGGATCCCCAGCAAGATTGCGGTATCAGACATGCAATGAAACTCTCGAAGAAATGCTGGTGGACAGGCAAGCGTGGCTGAGACTCACCCCGCGCGAGGCGGGGCGCCTCCGGCTACTGGCGACGTTGCTTAGGGCCGGGTGGCGTTCAGGCGACGCGTTCGACTTCGCCGGCTGCCGCCGGTGTGCCAACCTCGTCCCGAAAGGCAGGTGGCAACTCGACTTCGCCGCCTCGGCGGGCGAGGATTTCGCCCTGGAGCGCCTCGCGCATTCCGGCCGCGCGGGACCGCTCGAGCACGTCGGGGTACTCGTTGGCGAGGTTCGAGAGCGCCCGAGCGGCCGTGAAAGGCCGCATGGCTGCCTGCTGCATAGGCAGGAGGTCCAGCTCGGACGAGCTCCCGCGGTACAGCGAAATGCTGCACAGGAGGCGCATGCGCGCGGCGTCGAGATGGATAATTGCGTCCATGTCCAAATTCTATTTTCCGGACCCGCATATTTGCAAACGGGCCTCGCGGCATCGCCAATTGGCAGGACGTAAGAACTCACACGCCCTCCTCAGTCAGTAATCCGTGCTCATAAAAAATCGGTTCGAACGCCGGATGCGCAACTTCGTTTTGCATCGCCCATTCGAAGCATTCCTGCAAACGATGCCGCGGCAGGCTGATCTGCACCCCGCCGTTGCCGTAGCCCTGGACACCGAACCCGGCCTGGAACGCCTTGAGCGCGAGTTGAAAGCAAAGGGCACGGTCGGTCGCGCGCAGCCACGTGGCCCACAGGGTGGTCTCGCGCTTGTCTTCGGCCTTGGGGCTCCATGGCTGCTCCGCGATCGCGTGCCAGTGCACCTCGGCAACGAGGCCGGCCGGCACCGACAGCGCGAACAACGGGTCTGACGTGAGAAGCTCGGGCAGCTGTGCCTTCTGAGGCAGTGGGTGCGCGGCTTCGGACACCAGCACTTCGGTGATATGCACGCGGGCGAACTGAGACAGCCATCGCAGCTCGGGCTGTGAGATCCAGGCCCGCAGCCCCGAGCGCGGCCCGGCGGTCTCGCCGAAGGCGATCAACTTCGCCAGCTCCGGATCGATCTCCTGGAATTCGACTGTCGCCTTCACCAGGCAGGGGCGCTGGGGATCGAGTGCCTTCTCCATCGGATAGCTGAAGGTCACATCGCTCGCGCGGCTTCGATGTACGAACATCGGGTCCGGCACCAGCGTGGCCATGACCCGCTTGGCGTGCTCGAGGCGATTGAAGCGCACCATCAGCATCACGTCGTGTTCCGGATGAATGCGCGAGGTCACCTTCGAATAGGACTGGTAGGCGGACTTCAGCGCCGCCGAATACTGGCTCAAATTTGGGGGCGCGATCAGAACCTTGCGCACGTCTTCCCACAGCCGGTTGCTGCGCAGGATCTGCGAGGGTGTTCGCCACGGGTAGCACTGCGCCGCGATCACCATGGCCCGATGCACCGTGAGACTCAGCTCGCGCGAGGCCTGCGTAGCGATGCGATCCATACGGCCGCGCGCGTCAACCCGCATGCCGTAGTCGGCGGCCAGGTACTTCAGCTTCGTTGAAAAGTAGTCGCCCGGGCGCAGGTTGTGCGTTGCGCTGTATTGCGCGAACTCCTCCAGACGCTCGGCCGAGACGATCCAGAAGCAATCGTTGCGAAGGTCGCTCGGGCTCGCGAAACGAAACGGCTCCTGGGGCGATCGTGTGTCGCCCAGGCACGCCCAGCCAGACTCGCGCGACTCGTCCAGAAGCGCGACGCCAAACGTCGGCATCGGCTCACGCATGACGGTGGGCTCCACCACCTCCGGCTTGCGCGGCCGCTCAAATGCCGGAGGCGGTTCTATTTTCAAGCCCATGGGCAACCTGTTTCCAATCCTTCACGGCCAGCGACGCAAACTCGGCCGCGAAGCGCTCACCGAGCGCCTTGACCGTGTTCACGTGCGGGATGATGCGAACGCCTGCGACTGCCTGAGCCCTGCCCTCGTACTCGTCGGGCGCCTGCTTCGCGAGCTCCGCAAGAGCAGCGGCCATGCTCGCCGGCGCGCCGGCCGGCTCAATAGCGAATGCATCGCCCAGGCTTTCGGTGCGCCGCGCGCCCACGAAGACCTCGCGCAGCACAGCCCAGGCGGTTTTCACCTCATCCCTGTCGTGCAGGGCGGCGCCAGCGGCCATGATGAAAAGGTTCAGGTCGACAGCGCTGATCTCGGGTATCAGGGCCACGCCTATGGGTTCGCCCTGCCCGGCACCGGCCATGCCCATGCCCAGGGCGCGCTGCCCCAGGTGGTGATAGCCGTGACACAGGTAGCACGCCGTCGCGAAATTCGACTCGTCGTTATTGGCGTGGTCGCCATCGCGGTGGTGGACTTCGTTAGACCGCATGCCCAGGCTGCAGAACGCGCAGCGGTAGCGAGTTCGTTCCAGGTGCGCCTTGCGCTTGGCCTGGAACTCCGCATCGGCCACGGCGGCCGACCCGGAGTTGTTGCGCATCGTGCCCGCGTCGGTGATGACGCCGACCAGCAGCGGCTTATGCTCGCCTGGACGCATGCCCGCTCCCTGCGTTTTGCATTGGCGGGCGGCGCATCAGGAACCGAGCGTCTTGCCGATGTCGCTGGCCGAGCCGCCGAGCGCAACCACGAACTGCGTGCCGAAGTACACGAGCGCCATGCAGACTGCGCCGGCCACCGCCTTCATCGTGATGTCGCCCCACGTGATGTCATCGCGGCTGTTGTTGTGCTTCTTGTACATCGCCGAAGCTGCAGCGAACATGAAGCCCAGCCCCGCCAGCACGCCCACCACGGCGATCAAGCCGATGAGGGCCTTCACGCCAGTCGTCGCGTTGGTGATACCGGTCAACAGACCGTTGCTCTGCGCGACCGCCAGGCTTTGCGCCAGGAGCATGGTGCCGACGACACCGGTCTTGGCCGCTGCGGACATGTCGCTCGCGGCAGGCACGATGCGCCGGGTCCACGAGGAAACGCCGAGCGCTCCCGCGCACAGTCCGGTCGCCAGTTGATTGATCTTTGATTTCATTGCTTTCGCTCCTTCGTCACGTTGAAAAATTTGGGCTCGTTTCGAGCCCTTAACCGAATAGTGCTCGCAGCGCTCCGGCCAGATTGACCATCGCAGCGCCGCCGATCAGGTGCCAAAAGCCGCCCCACATCAGGTCCCCGTTCTGGCCGGCGCTGCCGCCGCCCGAGATCGCCTTGTTCCACTGCAAGAGCCCGCGCAAGCCGAATATCCATCCCAGTGTCACCACCCACAGAAGGGCGACGTTCATGACCTCGGTCCATCTGCCCATGCCCTGCGCGGCGGGGAAGTACGCCATCACGGCGCTGGCGTCCTGGATGGGCGAACCGAAGGCCAACATGGAAACGTCTTGCATGGTGCGGGCGTACTGCAGCAGCATCGCCCCGATGAAAGCCTGGCCGGCGACCCGCCCCCAGGAAAGCGTCCCGATGCCCGGATCCGCGCCACGCCCGTTCAGCCGATACATCGCGCGGGCAGCACTGAACATCAACGCCAGCCCCATCAGAACCGCGAGCGCCCCCACGATGAAAGGCACAAGGTTCCTGGCGAGTGCGCCGAGTCCGCTGACTACGCTGTTGCCGTCCATGTCGTTCCTTAGCGAATGATGCCGGCGGGCGTGAGGACCTCGCCTCGCGCGCCATCCACGCGGAGCACCTGCAGCGTTCCGAGCCGGTCGCCTTTCCCTACGATCTGAAGCTTGCCGAGCGCGTCACGCACCCAGGCCTGCTGGTAATCGCCGGTTCGCGGGTTGATCGCGAGCAGCGTGTAGCCCACCAGCACCCCAGCGGTGTGCTCGGGGGCGCGCTCGGCTTCTACAGCTTGATTCGTCACCTTGGCCTTGGATCCACCGGTCGGCGCCTGCGATTTCGCGGCGCGTGAGGCGCGTGAGCGGACAGCGGCCGACCGGTTCGTGCGCTTGGCGCGATCTGCCTTCTTCGGCGGTGCCGCGCCCGGTACTGGCTCTGCCGCAACCGCAGCCACCTTGGGGCCCGTCCCCTCTTCGACTTTCGGTGCAGGCTTAGCAGCAGCCGTCGCCACCGGCACCTGAGCCGCAGCAGCGACGGGTGCTGGTGGTGCCGCCGGCACAGGCACCGCGCGCTGCGCGTTGGCGAGCACAGCCGCGACCGCGCTCGCGGTGCTGGGGTCGCTGCTCGCAGCCTTGACGGCCGCAACCTGCGCCGGTTCTGCCGGCGCCGAAGCATTGGCCGCGGCGATGACGGCCGGAACCGTGGCCGAGGCGACCGGCGAAATTGCCGGCGCTGCGGGGGGCTCTATGCTGGCAACCGCTGGTGCAGGAGCTGCCGCGGCTACTGCAGCGACCGCCGCGGACGATGCGGCCTTGGCGGCCGCGCTCGCAGCCGTCTGAGCGCCATCCGTTTTCATGGCCTCGATGGCCATGATCGCGCCGCGGTTCGGCTTCACCTGGGCCGTGGGCGGGTTGAAGATGGCAAGCACCGGACTCAACGCGGCATACAGCCCGCCGAAAGTGACGGCGGCCATCGCGCCCATGGCGATCCAGATCCCCAGCCCCTTTTTCTTGGCCCGCTGGTCGTGCTCCTGATCGCCCATGCCACCATGCTCGTCATGGTCGAGATCGTGGTCACCAGCGGCGGCCTCGCTGCGCGCCTCCGGCGGGACCGAATCGACGAACACGGCATCGCTGGCTCGCGAGCCAGCGAAATTGAAATCGGATACAGGATCGCCGCGCTCTTGCGGAGAGCGATCTGCTTCGACGACCGGTTCTTCCAGGCTTTCCCATCCTGTGGTCATTGAGCGCTCCCCTTTTCGACAACTTCATTCAAGAACAGCACCCCGATGGGGGTCTGCGCCGGAATGGAGACAACGATCGGCGTAGTGGCCAGCTTGCTGGCATCGGCGGAGAGCACCTGCATGCCAGCAGCAATCCCAGCGGCAGCTGCCTGAGCGCTGGTAGCAGGCGGGACGGCCACACCGGCCACAGTGCCGGACGATGAGCCGGAGCCGACACTCAGCCCCACCACTGTGCTGCCGACCGCAGCCTTGGCGGTGAAGTACCCCTGTGCTGCGGCCGCGGCGATCGGGATGACATAGCGCTGGAACAGCTTGCGGTCGACCGAACCGGCGAGGATCTGGTCGGACGTGGCGCCGTCCAGCCCGATGGCCTGGACCGCATAGGGCTCCTTCCCGAAGCGTGCCTGGGTCAATCGAATTTCGATCCCCTCGTTCACAACACGAGCCGTGCCGGAGATGAAGGCGCCGCTCTGTGGGCCCGAGACCACCTCCGCGAGAACGGTACCTGTGCCGTTTTCGGGGATGTTGAGTGGCAGCACGAGACGTGCGGCCATCACGGAGAATATTTCCACAAGCTTTCTCGCCGCGGCTGGCGGCGTGGTCACGACCACCGCAGGCGCGGCACCAGCGACGCGTTGCGCGGCACCCGGCTGGCCACGCCCGCCGTCGCCTGCGGCGCCGAAGCGGCGGCGCACCTCGTCCGGCCCCTGCGCTTCCTCGAAGGATGAGAGAAACTTCTCCAGTCCCTTGCGTCGCTCCTGCTCGTAGGCAGACCTGTCCACGAGCGCGGCGGCTGCAAACCCAGCCGCTGAGTTGCCCGCGTTGAGCGGCACTTGCGTGTTCGTCGTGGCGGGACCAGCGCTTACCTTCTCGATAGGGGCGTTGTCAGGAGGTATGTAGCTGCGGCCCTCGGACGCGGCAAGGTCGGCATCCTGCGTCTGTCGCTTCGCCAGTTCTTGCTGCATGCGAGGCGACAGTGCTTCTCCCGCATCTCGGCGATGCGCCGCGGGGTTGCCCAGCGCGATGGCGCTGGCGGCGCGGGTCACAGGCTCGTTGCTGCTGCGCAGTCCGAAGTACGCCACCGTGAACACGATCAGCAACGCCACAACAATTCCGCCGCCCATGATCACCAGGTTGCGCTTGGCGGCGGGTTCAACACGCCCCACGGTGCCGCCGGCGCTGCCTGTCCCGATCACTGCTTCTTCTTCGGCCGCTGTCCGCATCATGGGGCCACCTTTGCAACAGGAGCTGGCACGGCCGTCGCGGACAAGCCGCTGATCCGAACCAGAGAAAGAGAGCCATCCACCGCGACCGTGACGACCGGTGACAGCGGGAGTTCGTAGACCGTCACGCCGGCGCCGCTGCTTTGGCGCCGCGTCCACGCAGGCGCGGCAAGCAACGCACTGGTGCGGACGATCATCCTGTTTGGCCCCGTCTGCCACGCCTTCACGACAGCGGAATCAGCGGTAAGCGCCCGCGCTTCCTTGGGCGGGGTCCCCAGCAGGAAATTCATCAGCTCGCTCGAATTGAGGCTCGCCATCTGTTGAGCCGCGCTCACCGGTGCGGGCAGGCTGGGCACATAACGCGGAACCTGCACTTCGAGCGCAACGTCCGTTTCCTCGCGGGCGGGCAACACGGAAAGCACCACCGGGGTGTCCAGGCCCTCCAACAACACTGCGAGGTTGGTGCGTCCGACAAGGCGCGCTTTCAGCCCCACGGACAAACTGTTCGCGCCGAAGGTCGCAACGTCGAGCGAGCGCGGCGAATAGCCGTCGCCCACGGTGATGGGCCAGGGACGGCCTGCCGCGTCGTAGAACGCGATGATCGCCCCTTGCCCCTGGGACAGCCGAATCACCTCCGGGGCACCCGTGGGCGACAGGTCAAGCGACACGGCACGCCGAACGGGCTTTGCCACAGGCTCGATCGGCTGCTGCACGGCCTGCTGTCGGTTCAACAGCTCCCGGCGAAGTTCGAGAACCTCCGCCGACGTCAACGGTGCGGTGCGGATCAACGCGTCTTCAGTGATGCTGATCTGCGGTGCGGCAACGGGTGCCGGAGCGCTGCCGCCGTGGCCTGGCAGAGGCTGGCCCGGCAGGGGCGTCGGGCGGGGCATGGAGTCCAAGGCGGGGGCCGGCAGGGCACGCTGCGCGCCCGGCTGCGACGTCGCCGCGACAGGAGCTGCTGCCCCCGCGCGACTGATGCCGCTTTGCGCATAGGCGAAGGAACACGCGCCCAACAGGCAGAGCACACCAAACCGCAGGAGGGCGCGGGTCGCGTCGCGAGTCATTCGTAGACGCGGCCGGTGCATGCCGCGATCTGCACGCGGAACATGTCGATACCCATGATGAGACCGCGCGCCCAGGCGTCAGGTGCCGTGTCCATCAGGCGCTGCACGACGGGCCGTGGGGCGATGAATGGATCACTTTCCTCGAAATCCTCGTGCCACTCGGGCGCGATCACCTTGATTCGCTGGATCTCATCGGCCCAGGTACCTGCGACGGCTTTGACCCCTGACTGGGCCGCGCCGGTCTCCTGCGGGTTGCCCTGCGTGTTTCTGGTGTTGTTCAATTCATCCTCCATCCAATGGGTTGTCTCAGGCGCGCTTGTGGCGCACGCGGTGGTTCGGTCGCTCATGGTGTTCAGCTGGGGGTTCAGGTCAAAGCGGGTTTCACGAAGAATCGGCTCACGGCCAGCCCGCGCGGGTCCTGATCGAGGCCAACGCGCTCCACGAGCATGTTCACTCTGTACTTCGTGGGCGCCATGCGGGTCGCAGTCCCCTCGCGGTACAGGGTCATCTCGGTCTCCAAGCTCCATGTGTGCACGCCAGACACGGCCTCCGCCTTCAAGACTGCAGGCGGTCGCATGTTCAGGCTCATCACGAAGCGGTTCTTCACCAGCTCCTCAATGTGAGGCGAGATGGCGGCCACGTACTCGCGGTTTCCGTCGGGAGTGAAGCACGCGCTCGAATCGGACATCGTTCCGCGGTAGTTGACGAAGTCGTGGCTGAAGGCCCTGGTAATGCACTCCGTGGCAAAGGACACCACACGGCTGTCGTTCACATAGGGTTGGTCCAACGCGATCAGCGGAACCACGCGGCCGGAGTCGGTGATGCCGACAACCACCGGCTTGCGCGAAAAGGCGATCGCCAGGGCGCCGACCGCGACCGCCAAGGCGACCAGCGTGACGATTCCCTGGACCACCAGAAAGCGCGTCATGCGCGGAAACATCGCGGCGCGCGCTTCGAGAATCAGTTGCTCGGGGGTGCTTGAAGCCATGAGTCGTGTAGTTGGTGGGGACGCCGCGCTAGGCGCGCGGGGAAGGAAAGGCACCAGCCGCGGGCGCCGGCAGACTGGCCTGCGCCGACTGGTTGTGTGCAAGGGCAAGCCGTTCGCGCGACGCGTCGGCCAGACCTCGGATCACGGGGGGCTCTATGCCCTGCACTTCAACCTGGGCGTGCGCCTGACTGAAGATTTCGAGGAAGCGCTTGCGAAATTGCGAATACGCGAACTCATTGCTGGAGTCGGGGGCTTCTTCGCAGAACTTGGCCCAGCCGCCCATGAGGCTCACGGCCTGGCGCAACGTAGCGTCCAGCGCCGGCGTCTCGTACGGGCCCACTTCTTTGACCTGGCGCATCACGTGCTCAAACGATTGCTCCGGGGTGGCCACGAGGCCGAGCGCTCTCGCGGCATCGGCCACCTGGGGCATGAAGTTCGCTCGCGTACTCGTGAACGCCCAAGACCCGAGGAAGCGGATGAACTTGGTGGCGTCGACGCGTTCGATGAATTCGACCCACATGCGCACTTCCATCTCGGTCATTTCGTAGCGCCGCGCACCAGCGAACTGCGCCAGCGCCTTCATTGCCGCCTCCACGGACGCCTCGGTGTTGCCCGCGTTCATGCCGCGCTCCTCTGGCCGGGAGCCGCTTCCGCGCGGCGCTCGGCCATGACGGCGTCCATCGTCCCGAGGTTTCGATTGGTGGCGCTCTCGCCACCGTTGCCGTAGCGCGTCATGCGCTCGAAAACGCCGCCCGCCCCATTGCCGTTGGCCACCTGGCGTTGACGCGATGGCAGGCTGCGCAGGTTTTCGCGGCTTGCGAAGAGTTGAAAACCGGAAACCGGATCGGCGTACTTCTCGTTGTAGGAGCGCGCGTAGCTGATGAACTTGCCCATCAGGAATTTCTGATCATCCTCGTTGTCCACGAACAGCGTCTCGCGCAACCACTTTGCAATCTCGGGCGTCAGTCCGAAATTGGCGGGGAGGCGCTTTCGCCCCTTGAGCGGCGACGCAGCGACGGCCTCTTGCGGCAGGAGCTCGAAGGCCTCGGGGTCCTGACTCACCACGACAGCCTTGGAACTGAGGTGGTCCAGCGCGTCGGCTTGCGTTTTCCAGATGCGTTGCGCGAGCTCGTACATGCCTTCGTGCACGAGTCGGCCGTGGGCCAGGTGCCAGCCAGCCGACAGGATCTCGAAGTTGACGCCAAGCTCCTGGTCGGACAGCCCCAACATCGGGCCCAGCACACGGGGATTGCCCGGCAAGGTACCGGCGGGCATCGACTTCCATGCGCGCTCGTACATCAGAAAGGCCGCTCGCACCACCTTTGCATCCCCCGCCTGGAACGCAGGCGACTCCAGCAGCCAGGAGGAATGCAGCGGCATGTGCGGCATTGCTGCCATCGACATGCGCTCAAGGCCGACGCCATTGGCTGTTTCACGGGTGGAAGGGGTGGTCATGTACGGAGCGAAAGAATTGGTGCGCCGATTGTGGTCTGCTGGTTATGTGAATTCAAAAAACATTTTACTAAACGAATTTTACTGATTGGACGCACTTGTAAACATTCTGTTTCAGTTCGTGTTTGTACCAGCGGCGAAACGCATTCGCAAACGCAGCTCTGTCAAAGTTGACAGTTTTTCGCGGAAGCATATGATGCGAAACACAATACCTCTCTGAAATCATCGTGACAACCGCCACCCAGGACGCCTCCCCTTCCACCCAAGCCTCAGGCCAGACATCGGCATCGCTGGGAGGAGCGCACAGCCCCGGGAGCGAGCGGATGGTGTTGAGCGCCGTGCTTCGGCCGGAAAAGGTCCACCTGCTGCCCGCGCTCATGGCGGAGCTGGCCGGCACGGACTTTTACTTGGAAGCCCACGCGGTAATGTGGGATTGCGCGCGCGCGATCGCGGAACTTGGCCAGCAAGTCGACGCTGTCAAGCTCCTGGACTACGCCAGCAGCAAGCAGCTGTTCGTCGGCGGTCCCGAGTACGTGATCGCGTTGCTGGACGACCCGCTCTGCCAGAACAGCACCGACAAGACCGTCACCGAGGCCGCCACGCGCGTCAAGGACTACTCGGTCACACGGCTCCTGGATTCCACCCTCAAGCGAGGGCGTGAACTGTGCGGGACCGCTGCGGAGCCACCTCAGTCCATCATTGCCAGAGTCGAGGACGACCTCATCAACTTGAAGACGATGGGAGCGTCAGCGCGGCGCGGGCCCAAGAAGCTGGTGACGATTCTTGATAGCCTCCTCGAGCACATTCAGAACGTCCAGGACGGCAACGCGGCGCTTGCCCTGCCCACAACCTTCAGCGCGATCGACACCCTGATCGACGGGTTGTACGACGAGGACCTGATCGTGGTCGCCGCCCGCCCCAGCATGGGCAAGACCAGCCTTCTCTTGGGCATTGCGAAGAAACGCGCGCAGGTCTATCGGCGTCCGCAGCTAATTTTCTCGTGCGAAAGCAGAGACATCTCCTTGGCCACTCGGGTGCTCTCAAGCGAGTCGCGCGTGCCCAGCAGTGATATCCGTAACGCCCGCCTGGACGGCGAGGCCATGAACCGGATCTCCGATGCACTGCACCAAATAGGCGATCTGCCAGTCTGGATCGACGACACGCCAGGGCTCACCATCCATGAGATCCGCGCCCGGGCGCGCCGCTTTGTCGCCGAACACGGCAAGTGCGACATCTGGGTTGACTACCTCCAGAAGATCGCTCAAGGCCCCGACGCCAAGGGACGCTCCAGCGAGCGCAATGAACACGTCGGCGAGGTATCCAGCGCGCTGAAGCTGCTTGCGCGCGAGCTGGGGGTGCCGGTTGTCGCTCTCTCGCAGCTCTCACGCAACCTCGAGAGCCGGGCCAACAAGCGGCCGATGATGAGCGACCTGCGCGAGTCGGGGCAGATCGAGCAGGACGCCGACGTGATCATGTTCATTTACCGCGACGAGGTCTACAACCCCGACTCGAAGGAACCGGGCATAGCCGAGATCATCGTTGCCAAGCAGCGGGAGGGCGCGATCGGCACCGCCAAGCTGGGCTGGGCTTCCCAGAGCACAACGTTCTACGACCTGAGCATCTGAACGCCCACAGGAGGCGCGCTTGAACGGCGCCCCCGACGGGCCGCTGCGTTAGCCCTCGCGCGGAACGCCGATCTCCTCGCGGGCTTCCTCATCCTCTTCGCTCTCGTACCCCTCGGGGCCGAGCTGCGCCGCGGCAATGTCGTAGAGCAGCCCTGTCCACCAGGTCAGCCCCGGCGCCGCCGCTCGGGCCAACTTCGCGAGCCGGCATTGGCGGCGCTCCAACACCTGTTTCTGTTCTTCGTTGAACGCCTTCACCAACTGGGCATATCGTTCCCTGGCGGCCTGGCCGTCCCGATCCCATTCCGCACTCGTCGGCCAATCGACGCCGGCTCGGCTGACCACCTGATCGACCCATGCGGCGCGCGCACGAACTTTGTCGGGCTGACGCCATCGCAGCACGCGCTGCGCGGCGTCGAACATCTGGCTGCCGCGGTTGGCCTGCAGCGCAGCCTCCAGTCTGTGGTGGTCGAGGCTTCCTTGCACTACGCTATAGAGCGGCACGGGATTGGTGACGCCGAAGTAGTGCGGAGCAATCACGCCCGCGCGGAACGCGCGCTCGGTTTCATCGAGAAGGCGCGGATCCAGCGCCAAGCGTCCCAGCAGCAGCAGAGTCACAGCGACGCTGTCGGCCGGACCGTTAGGGCCTTCGAAGCTGGTGCGCTCGATGAATGCATCGCTAGCCAGGTATCCGCGCATTGGTACAAGGTGCTCGGGCAAGCGATTCTCGATGGCGGCGACGCGAACGGGCAAAAAAGTGTTCATTGGCGAATTCCTATCCAAGGTTGGGCGTCAGCCTCGCGGCGCGGCGGTAGCAACCAGTTCCGGCTCCGCCGGCGCGAAGTCACCGCGCCGCACGCCTTCAAAGATCCCGAAGACATCCGAGGCTTCGATTCGCTCGCTGCTCTGGGAGCGCAGCCAGGCCGCGATGTCGCGAAACGCCTGCCAGACTTGGGCGAACAGCCCGCGGGCCGTCGGCTCGCTCACATCCAGTGAGCCGCGCACAAACAGGGCGAAGCCGTGGGCCGCCGCCTCCTTCGCGTCGACGCACTGCCGCATGGCGGCAAGATCGCCGCGTTCCTGCAGCAGCTGGCGCACCTGCAGGTTGAGGATGGTTCCGGGTGCGAACTCTTCCTCCACAATGCGCCGCTCGCCGGATGTGAGGAAGTACTCGTGCGCGTAGTGCCAGCACTCGTGGTTCAGCGCGAATTCCTTGTCGGCCGCGCGCAGGCTCACCATCACCTGGTGGTTTCGCATGCGGCCGGCCACCTGGTGCCCTGCCGACGCATCGTAGAGCCGGTCGAGAAGCTGCACGTGGGCGCGCGAACCCAGCATCTTGCGGGCCGCGCCCTCCAGGTGTACCCAGTTCATCTGCTCGCGTTCGACGTCGACCTGCCAGCGCGGCACCAGTTGCGCGCGGGAATAGAGCGTCTGGGACTGGGACAAGCCCTCACGCAAAGCGTCCGTCATCTCGAACTGGCAAAGGTCCGGCACCAGGGTCGAGCCGATCTGCAGAGACTGGACGCGCACCTGTCCTCCGTGCGGCTTGATCACCTTGTCGGCTATCCCGCGCAGGATCTCCATGTAGAAGTCGTCGTGACGCTCGCCGGGTTTCACGGTCAAGCCGCCGTTGTGCAGCCCAGAGCGGATCCACGCGACGCGCTGGATGCCCGGCGTGCTAGCCGCACGCTGAAGCAGCCTACGCAGCACAAGGCCGGCCCAGGTCTTGGTCTCAGTGACAAACGCGCCCTTGGGAGTGCCGACCCAGTCGGTTCCTCGGCCGCGCTGCGCCCAGTCGGACTGAACCTCGTCGATCAGGTACAGCCCCTGCTCCGGAGCGATCACGACACGCGCGTGTGCGAACAGATTTTTGGCGTAGCGCTCTCCGTACTGGTCCTGCCCCGAGAAGTGGGGTGCATGGTATTCGTGGGCCGTGGGCAACACTTCGTAGAACTTGCGGCGGCGCTTTTCCAGCGCGAGCAGCTTTTCAGGGTCGTCAACCAGCAGTTCAGGGCTGAAGTTGAACTGCTCGATCTCCCATTCGATTTCCTCGAGTGAGTCTTCGATCACCATCTTTTCGCTACACGCGATGAACAGCAGCTCCTGGTAGCGGCTGCCGGCCAGGTGCTGGGCATGGGTCCAGCTCGCGTACTGCGGCTTTCCGAGCTGCACTTCCTTTACCGTCACCTTGGTGGCCTCGATCCGGTCGATGATCTCCTGGCGGGTGAGCTTGTCCTTGCCCAGTCCTTTGAGCCACTCCACCAGTTTGGATTCCTCCAGCTCGGTCGCACGCACCGCCCCCTTCTGCGGCAGCGCCTGAACGGTCTGAATCCATTGGCCGGCTGGCATCGTCTGGATCTTGGCCGGCAACGCAGCGATGGCGCTGGCCAACCCGGGCTTGAGTAGCGGAGCCTCTCCGGCGTTAAGATACGTGATCTTGTCGTTCATGTTTCGCAATGAAGGTTATTACGCACTTCATTCTATGGACGCCCTCTCCAAAACATAAACGACCCCGTTTATGCGTCTTCACGTTTTCCGGTTGCTTTAATTCATTTCGCCGCGTATAGTTCCCGCGCAGGACGAACGAAAACCATGAACCGGGCAAAACATGAACGACTCACCCCCGCGGGGCGGTGTCGCGCAGTTGCGGGCAGCAACTGCGCCGGCAGTCGACGAGCAGCGCTCTGAGAAGAGCTCTCGCCGAACTCCGCCGCCGAAAGCCGGCGGCACCCAAGCCAAACCGCCCTCTCCAGCGGCGGAACCTCAGAAGCGCTCGCGCGGCCGGCCCGCAGTCGGCAAGGCCACCAAGATTCGCCTGGGCGACAGCCAGGAAAAATTCGCGTTGCAACTCGGTGAAGGCAACCTCGCCGAGGGCGTTCGCCGGGCGCTGGAGTTCTATCAAGGAAGAATCCCGGGAGCCAAGGAAGCCGCCGCGGCGCCCGATCTTGAATCCGTATTACTCAGCAAGGCGCTGGTCGAGCGAGTCAAGAACTTCGGCTCCTCGACGAGCAAGGGCATAGAGACGTTGCTGTCCGTGGCGGACAGCCTGGGACGAGAAGCAGTGAGGCGGCTGGCAGGAGATTCAGATGGCCCTCGTCGGAAAGGCTGACCTGGTCCAGCGGCCGCCCGCGGGGCGCCAGCGTGGTCCTGCGGCGAAGGGCCGGCCGGCCGTGAAGCGCGCACCACGCGATCCCCTCAAGCTCCTGGGGCTTTCCGATCCAGCGCACGCGCTACTGGTGGCGCCCGCTCAATACATCGATTGCCGCCATCCCGTGACACGGGTGCCCGCGCACCTTGCAGGCGACCCGACCCCGCGCACCTTCATGCTGCGCTTTTCCGGAGAGGCATTCGGCCGCGATGACAAGAAGACCGCACTCTGGCAGGTTCCATCGCCGGAGGTGCCGCAGTTGGCAGACCTCGCTGGCAACAGCCTCTACAGGACCAGGAGCAGCCGGCTCACACTACTCGACGACGCCAACAATGAGGTGACAACCTGGGTCTTCGGCCTCCCGTCGGCCTGGGTCGACCTCAAGCCAGGTGACCAGGTCTGGGTGGTCGGCACCATCGAGCGGTTCGGCGCCGGACTGTCCCTGCAGATTCAGCACCGGCTACCCAGTCATGCCATCGGCTCGGTATGGGCGCGCTACGGCGGCCGCGCCGGAGTCATCACTGGCGAGCGGGTCGAACGGTGCGTTCGGGCCGCCCTGGTTTCCGCCGATTCCGTCGCCCGATGCGTCACATGGATCTGCGAACAAACCGGTCGAAGCGAAGCCGACCTGATGGACGCATGCGTGTGCGCCGAGGGCTTCGATAGTGTTGGCCAGATGCTGCTGGCCATGCATGCCGCGTCTTCAGCGCAGCAGGGCGAAGCAGCAGTCCGCGGCGCGCGGCGTTTGTCGGCCATCGCCATGGAGCACGCCGCGGCGCGCCGTCACAGCCGCGCCCCTTCGCAACAGGCGCCGATCGCCGTCGACCCGCGGGTGATGGAGCAGTTGATTTCATCAATGGCCGCTCAGGGCCGCGCCTTGACCTCGGACCAGCGGCGCGCCGCATTGCACATTGCGAGGCGTTTGACAGAGGAGCACCCGCTGTCCGCCCTCCTGAGCGGCGACGTGGGCACGGGCAAGACGCTGGCATTTCTGATTCCGGCGGTAGCGGCGCATCTTGCGGGCGCACAGGTGGCGATCGTCGCACCGTTGCGCCTGCTGGCCGACCAGCTTGCGCGCGAGCTGGTCGAGCGCTTCGGGCGTTTTGTTACCGCAGTGCAGCGGGTAGAGTCAGGCGGCAGCATCAACGACCCCCGAGCCATCCTCGTAGGCACGCAGGGCCTGTTGAACGCCGCTCAGCGCGTGGGGTACCTTCCGAACTTCCTCATCTTCGATGAGCAGCATCGGCTCTCGGCCGAACAACGCGAGGCCTGCGTTGCGGCGCGGACGCACACCCTTGAAGTGTCTGCCACCCCCATCCCACGAACCCTCGCGGCGTCGATCTACGCGAGCATCGAGCAGCTCCAACTGGCGGAGAGCCCCGTCAAGAAAGCGATCTCGTCGGCGATCATCGGTATTGGCGAGAAACAGCTCGTGCTGTCGGCACTGCGCGGCGCCTTGGCGCGCGGCGAACGCTGCGCCGTCATCTACCCGCGGGTCGACCCAGCCGAAGGGACGCCCGCGCACGAGTGCGTCACCGGCGCCTTCGCTTCGTTTCGCAACGCTTTCCCTCAAGACGCGGTGATGATCCACGGCGACCTGCCTCAGGCGGAGATCGATGCCAACCTGGAGATGTTTCGCGGTGGCCAACGGCGCTTGGCAATCGCCTCCTCCATCCTGGAGGTCGGCATCGACGTGCCATCCATTTCCGTGATGGTCGTCCGGGACGCCGACAGTTTCGGCATGAGCCAGCTCCACCAGATGCGTGGTCGCCTCGCGCGCAACGGCGGCGCGGGCCAGTTCTTCATGGTGGTCGACGACCCGGACAGCCTTCCGGAGGACACGCTCAAGCGGCTGCAGAGCGTGCGCGCAACGTTGGACGGCTTCGCCATCGCGGAGCAGGATTTGCTCCTTCGCGGTTTCGGAGAGTTGGACGGCGCGGCGCAGTCCGGATCGTCCGACACGCTTTTCAAGCTGGTCAAGCTCACCGCGCGCGACTTCCTGGGCAAACAGATCGACCAACGTCAGCATCAGCAGCAAGCTCAAAAGGCGCCGAGTACTGCGCGACGACAACCTCCTGCTGCTGCGAGCACGCCATGGAGGGTTCCCGCCTCAATGCGCCGGTCCACGCCGGCAAGCACCCCACCGGCGTCCCCGGGTCACCTGGATGCTCCGGCGGCAGATCCGGGCGGCCAGTGCAAACTCTTCTAGGCGCGCATGGGCGTTCGATCGTCGCGCGTCCGCTGACGGGCCGCCCCCAGCCCTGACAATGGAGCACAGAGAATTGAGGGAACCCTATGCCGCACCAGCTACGCCGAATCATCGGCATTAACCTCCGGAATCCGAAGAGCGACTTGCCGTCGCTCCACATTGCGGAGCTGAACCCGCGCGGCGGGATCATTGCCGCGGGCGAGAACGGCGTCGGCAAGACGACTTTCCTGCGCCTGCTGCCGCTTTTCTATGGAGCGACCCCCACGCAGATCCTGCGCGGGACGGGGCTGGTGTCGCTGGTGAAGCACACCCTGCCCGACCCGAGCAGCGCGGTGGCCTACGAATACGAGCGTCACACCGAGGAGGAGGTGCGCTGCGTGGTGATGCACTGTCACCCCGACAAGGACGCGCCCCAGTTCATGATCGTCGAGGGGCCGTTCGAGCAGCGCTTCTTCGTCGACGAGCAAGGCGAGTTCGTGCGCCGCGAGGAGTTCAAAGCCCGCGTGGAGGCTATGGGATTCGCCGTATCGCGCATCTTGTCGCTGAGCGAATGGCGCGCGGTGGTGTTGAAGGAAGGGGCCCAAACCAAGGACAGCGCCCAGCTGCGCGATCTCGCCCATGTGCACTCGCTGGGCCCCAAATCGCTGCACGGCCTCGACCAGATCGCGGCCAGCATGGCCAACGAGAGACTCTCGTTTCGCGACCTCCAGAACATCGTCTTGGACCGGGTAATGGACAGCCGCGGCGAGGACGCGCCCAAGCAGAATACGCGCGAGCTGAAACAAAGCCGAGAGGCGGTCACCGGTTGGCTGGAGAACCGGGAACACCTGGTGCGGCTTCGCGACCGGCGGCCGGATGCGCGGAAACTGCGCGAGATGTGCGAGGTCATTCGCACCAACCATCACCAACTGTGCGCGATACACGCCGCGGTGAAGGAGTTGCTGTTGCAGATGGAGGACGATGCGCGGGCATTGACGCGGCGCCAGCCCGCCTTGCGTGAAGAGTTCAGCGCATTTGCCGAGGACCAGAAGGAAGTAATCGCAGGACTGAAGGGCGCTGAAGACGAGGCACTCGTCACATTCCGCGATTTCCAGGAAGTCGTCTCAAGCACCGCGGCGCGTTTGAAGGAGTTCAACGCCATGGGGGTCGAGGCGATGGCCACTGCTCAGGATGGCGAGTCCGCGCTGCAACGCCAGCGACAGGACGCCGAGCAGGAGCGCAACACCCTGAACGAAGCTGCCGGCGGAGTTGCCGTCACCCACGAGGCAAAGGTGCGTCGGATAGAAGCGTCCTTCGCTACGGAGTCGGGCCGGATCAGCGCCGACCGCGTCACCCTCGCCGATGACTCCGCGCAGCGGCAGGAGCGAATCCGGATCAAGGAAAACGCTGCATTGACGGACCTGGCGCCGCCGGCGCGCTTGTCTCAGCTGCCGGCCGCGCGCGCAAAGGCGACGACGACGCTCGCGGAACTGCGATACGAACAACGCCACCCACTGCCTGACGCCAAGGCGGCGGCGGCCGTCACCGATGCCGAGGGGCGCGCAGCAGTCGCGCGCCAGGAGCGCGATGAGGCCGAGAACTCGCGCCGGGCGGCGGACAAAGAGGCCGCCACGGCTCGCCAGCAGCACGATGACGGGCTGACGCGCCTGGCTCAGGCCCAGTCTGCCGCAGCCGCGGCGCGCGCCACGATCGACGCGATCCAGGCGCAGATGACACCGCCCAAGGGCTCCTTGCTCGAGTACTTGCGCAGTCAGCCTGCCGAGACATGGGCCGCCGCCTCGCGCGTGCTGGACCTGAACGTCACTTTGCGCACAGATCTCGCCCCGGACATGTTCGATGTGGGGCAGGGCCTTGTGACGGCCGAGTCCAGCCTTATGGTGGGAAGCCTCCAACTGGACGTCCGCCAGGTACCGGTGCCGGGATGGGTGGACATGCAGGAGTTGCGAACTCGCCTCGCCAAAGCCCAGTCGGAGCTGGGCACGGTCAACAAACAGGAATCGGACGCGAGGTCCGAGTCCGGTCGCCTGCTCGGTGCGTTCGAACAGGCGATCGAGAATGCCAGCCGCGCGGCGGCGCATTCGGAATTGGCGAGGGAAGCGGTCGTCCGCGCCGAAAGCGACCTACGCTCGGCCAAGTCAGCCGCCGGCGACCAGGTGGCCGAGCGCGTGAAGGTGCTGCGCGGGTTGATCGAGGCTGCGCAGGCCGCGCTGACCGCCCTGGACGACGAGGAGAACGCGTTGCGCCAGCAGGCGCAGCAGGCGATCGCCTCCATCCGCGCAGGTTTCGAGAACATGAGACTGGCGGCGACGGCCGACCTGGCGGCGGCGACGCAGCGCCTGAACCAAGAGGCCGATGCGGTCGCACAACGCCGCAAAAAAGCCCTCGCCGAAGCCGAAGCCGAGCGCGACACCGAGTTGGCCGCCGCGGGCGTGGACCCAGCCCGGGTGCAGAAGCTGACCGAAGAGCTCGCCGCGCTGGCCAAATCCCTGGACGGCATTTCGCGCAACCGGCACCACGTCAAGGCGTGGCGCGAGTTCCAAGTGGGACTGCTGCCGGCGCTGCCGGCGAACAAGATCAAGCTGGAACAGGCGAGCCAGGCGCTGGCCGCCGCCCGCGACGCCCACAATGTCGCAACCGAGGCACTCGCCTCGCGGGCCCGCGCCGTGGACGAAGACGTGTCGGGCATCGAAACGTCCCTGTCCGCTCTCGCCACCCAGCGCGGACAACTGCAGACGCTCCTCGATCAGGGGCTGGATAGCTTTGTAGGCCCAGTCACCAAGAAACTGTCGCGGCAGTGGACGCCTGAGGAGATCATCGCCGCCGTCGAATCCGCACGCATGGAGATCTACCGCAAGACCGAGGAGGTGAACAACCTGCGCCGGTCGCTGCGCAACGTGATGACCCAGGTGCCGGGCTCCGTCGACGACTGGGTCACCGAGCTGGACAAGCAGATCGCCGCGAACCCGGAGCAGGTCTTGGTCCACCAGGAGGCGTGCAACCGCGCCGATGAGATCGCCCGCTGGTTCGAGACCGAGTATGGGCAGCCCGTCATGGCGCTGAACGACTCGTTGGCGCGCTTCCTGGACCTGGCCGGGAACTTCGTCCGTTCGCTCGAAGGGTTCGACCGGCGCATCAGCCACTTCAACCGCGAGCTGCAGGGCGCGCTGCGCAACATCGCGCACTTCGAGCGCTTCGGCGACCTCTCGGTTGTGATCAAGTCGTCGGTGAACCAGATCGGCTACCTGCAGGTGCTTCGGGAGATGCAGCTGCTGTCCGACAGCCGACATTCGACCCTGCGTTCTTCGTCCGCGGCCATGGCGCGGGATTTCGAGCTGCCTTCCGACGAAGTCGTGGGCCTGATCCGCAGCTTCCGGGACATGCTGCAGCGCGAGGGAGGCGTGCGGGTCAACCTGGCCGACCAGGTGCAAATCGAGTGCTCCCTCACGATCGATTCGAAAAGCGTCGTCATTACCAATGAGGACGAGTTCCGGGCCCGGGCCTCGAACGGCAACAATGCCGTCATCATGGCGCTGTTCCTCCTCGGCTTCGCCGCGATGGTTCGGCAGGACGCGCCGGTGCGCCTGACCTGGGTGACGGACGAGATCTCGCGCGTGGACGGCAGGAACCTCGCCGCGTTCCTCCAGACGCTGCAGACCAATTCGATCGACGTCATCAGCGCGGCGCCGAGTGGCGATCCTTCGATCCTCGCGCTGTTCGCGCGCAGGTGCATCTTCGAGAACACCGGTGCTATCCGCACCCACCAGCCAAGGGAGGCCGTCCATGTATAGCCTGAGCTCCGCGCTGAAGCGCCTGGCCGAGGGCGAATTCGTCTGCGCCGTCGCCTACCCCGACGAATTCGCGGCCCTGCAGGACGCCGCTGGCCGCGCGCAGGCGGAGACGTGGCTGGAAGCCATCGGCTACCGCCTGGCGAGGCTTTCAGACGAAGGCGCCTTCTTCATGGCGCACGGCACCGTCACCACGGACGTGCGCGCCAAGGTGCGCGAAGAACTGCGCACCATCCGTGATCGCCTGCAGCCCGCCGTCGAGTTCCTGGAAACCCTGCGGCAGGCCCAGGGCCGAAGCCCCCAGCTGCAGCCCGGCGACACATTCTGGGAATCAGAAATCGTGGAAGCAGTGCGCGGCAACGTAATGCTCGAGCGGCGGATGAACGAGATGCGAGACGTCCACGGGGCACGGGTGAGCGAAGCCGCCGTCGACCGGGTCAAGCGGATCCTGGCGCTGCTGGAGCAGAGCGGCTACCTGAAGGAAACGAATCCGAACCACAAGGCCTTTCAGGTGACCGGCAAGGTGTTGTACGTGTACCAGCTGCTGGCCTTCGTCAACGAAAACACGCCACACCTGGCGGACAGCTCCGTGGTCGACCAGGTGGACGCGCAACCCGACCTGCTGGCCCCGCCCGCGGCCCCCGTATGAGCGCTGGGCCCATCAAGGACGCGATGAGCGCCCTAAACCGCCACTCCGATGTGGTGGAGCTGGCGCTGCAAGGCGTGGTGTCCGTGGACGCCGACGTCAGCAAGTCGTCGATCGCCGGGCTGCGCCAGGCCAGCGCGTTGCGCGCGGCCGGCCACGACGGCTTCCGGCTGCACCCGAGGCTTCGCGACTACCTGTATGACCACCTTCAGATGTTCCCGGCCTACCAGAGCCTGACGGAGGTGGGGTCCCGCATCGCGCAGCTGCAGGCGCTGTGGAGCGAACTGGAGATGACCCGCCGCGAAGGCGATCGCGAGACGCTCGCCTCGCTCAACGATTCGCTGGTCTCCGCTGTCTACGACATCGCCGACTCCATCGAGCGGAACCTCCAGTTCATGTCGGGCCTGTTGTCCACGAAGTACGGCAACGTGAAGTCGCTGGCCGCCAAGGTTTCGCAGAACCGCTTCTATCAGCGGCAGATGGAAGTGCTGGCGATCGACGTAAACCGGCTTGAGAAGGCCGCAAGCAAGATCGAGCAAGAAGCGGAGACCCGCCGCATGCCCGTGATGGCGCACCTGCTGCGCACCGCGCTGCTGGAGAGATCGATGCTGTGGCAGCACGCTCTCTCCGAAATGACCAACGTCATCCGACGCGAGTTGTTCCAGACGCGCCAGATGCATCAAGCCATGCGGCACCTTGCGCGGGCTGACGCGTTCTTGCGGCAGCAACCTTCCTGGAAGGGCTTCGAGGCCGAACTTCCCGAGAAGATTCCCGACTTCTTGCTCAAGGCCGCATTGCCGCGGCTGGTCGCGCATATCGAGCCTTTCGATCCCGAGCCGGACGTGCGGCGCGAGCTCGAAGCCTTGGCGCGCGCGCTGCCGCCTCGGCAGACGAGCAAAGCCGAGCAAGCCCCGCCCAAGCGGCTCAAGCTAGTCGTGGACGAGCCCAAAGAGGAAGTCGAACCCGCGCTCGCGCAAGCCCAGAAAGCCCTGGCCGACCAGGTGTCGGCATCTCGCTCGCCCGACGGTGTGAGCTTGCTGCAGTGGCGGGAAACCAGCGACGCGGCGCTCGAGCTGGAGGCTGGCGTCTGGCTGGTGTTCGCGATCATGGCGCTGCGCGGACGAGGGCTGCACGTTCGGCTGCTCATGAATGGCGCTCGCCCCGGAGAGATCGAGAGTCAGACCTTCTATGACGCGCTCGCGTATGCGCGCGACCCGCTGCTGGGCCCTGCCCCATGACGCCGAGGCAGCTCCATTTCCTGCAGCGGCTGGTCGCGCAAAAGCCGGCCGAGCGCCGCAATGAAGGCACGGCCGCGGAGATGGCTGTCCACGAGGGCGTCGGCCGCCGCGACCGGTCCCGCATCCAGTACGCCGCAGCGGACTTCGTGAAAGCCCAGAACATTCTCATCACGCGCGGTTATCCGGTGGAGGCGCCGGCCAGCGGATTCACGCGCAGCTCCGCGCCGGCGGGCGGCTCGGAAAAGACCGGTGCGCGGGCCGTGAGCCAGGACCTGGTCGCCGCCGTTCCGCTGAACATGGCGTTCCAACTGCCGCCCGGCACCAACTTCGTGGCGATGGCTTGGCAAGATGCCGTGAAACTCCCATTCAGCGCCGTGCTCCTGTGCGAGAACCTTGAGGCGCTACGCGACATTCGGTCGTACGCGTGGCTGGATGGATTTGTTCGAGGACGGCCGACCCTCGCCGTGTTCCGCGGCGCGCCGGGATACTTTCGCACCGATGCTCCGGCGGCTTTGCTGCGCGCGACCGACGCGCCGGTCCTGGGATTCTTCGACCTGGATCCGCAGGGGCTTTGCTTCGCCGCCGGAACACTGCGGCTCGAGGCCTTGCTGCTTCCGCCTGTGGACGTGCTCGAGCAGCGCCTCCTGCAATTGAAACGCCGCCACCTGTTTACGCAACAATTCCAGAAAGCCCAAGCCCAGCTCGAGCAGTTGCCCGAAGGGCAGCTTCGAGACCTTTGGCAGCTGCTGAAGCGCCATTCGCTGGGCCTGGACCAGGAAGGGTTTCCGCGGGAACTTTAGCCCCGCGGGAGCTCTGTGCAGGACCCGTGCGAGGACGGCTCAGCCGAACCGCGGCGCGTGCGCCGGTGTCTCTTGCGCCTCCTCCAGAGGAACGGCCCCCGGGTCCCGCAGCCGTTCCCGTATCGCGGGCACCGCGGCGACAAATCGTCCCCAAGCGTCAAAATCAACACCGCCCGCCGGGCCGCTCGTCCACCAATTCACATTGGGCAGCGCGTGCACCTCGAGCTGCGCGCGGAATCCTTCCTGCATCAGCCTCCAGCGCGTCGCCCATGGACTCGCATCACCTACTGCAATGGCATGCGCGCAGCCTTGTGTGAGCTCCAGGAGCTGCGCTAGCTCGCCTTGCTCCTGCGGCAGCTGCAGGGTACGGAGCTCAACGCCGCGCTCGGCGGCGCCGACGAGATCCGATGCCGTTTTCTCCATCAGGCCCGAGCGTCCCTTGCGGGCCCAGCCCGAGTGGATCGTGCTGCGCGCCTTGGCCAGTCCTTCGGCAATCCGCTGCGGCTCGACGTAGAGCACTTCCAGCACGCCCAGCAGCGCGTACGCCTTCGGGCTGGCGCGCAGGCCGCCGATCGTGACATGAAGGCTGTGCCGGCGGTCTCGAGGCAGAACCCCCGCCTCGGTCAGCAGGCGCACCTGCTCCACGAGCAAGCCCACGCTTCGCACCGGTGCGAAGGAAAATTCCCAATACCGATCCGCTCCCCTGGGCACACCGCATTCGACGGTAAGTGCCAGGCGCCGGCGAAGAGTAACCTCTGCGGCCGCGCACTCGGTGGAGAAAGCATGCAATTCATGGGCTTCCATGTCACGCAACGGGCGCCTGTCCAGCCCGTAGCTGCGCCACAGGCCCGGAAAGTAGGAGGAGAAGGGGACCTCCACCTCGATGCCGATCGTGGGCAGCGTGTCAGGCACCCCCTCGTCGCGCAGCACGGTGGCGCACGTGACCAGGTTGAACGCAGCCGCGAGCCGCTGGCACACAAGTACCCCGTTGTCGTCGAGCGCTCGGCCTTCGTTCACGGGCGCTCGGGCGGGATCTCGCCGACGTCCGCTTCGGTTTCAAGCGGCGGCGGGCCCGGCCGGCGCAGCCGCGGATAGTGCTGCGCCAGGTCGGGCGGGTAACTGGCTGCGTTGGCCAGCACGTCGTCCAGATATAGCGGCCCCGTGAAGCGTTTGTCGCGCCAGGATTCCGCCGGCCACGGGTCGCTATCCAGCATCTCCTCCTGCGGACACAGCCAGCGGTAGGCCTGCGCCGCGTTGGCGAACTCGCGCGCGCCCTGGTAGCCCAGGCTCGGGTTGATACTGACCCCGACGATCGCGGCACGGTCCCGGGGCGAGACCTGCCGCAGCAGCTCCACCAGCGGCCCGCCCGGCCGCACCAGCCGCGGTAGCTGACCGGATGCGCGAAACCGCAGAAAGTCGGTGGGGCTGGTGGCGAGGCGGCGCAGCTGTGAGGGCTTGACCATGATCAGGCCCGCATTGTCTCGCGCAGGTCCTCATCCTCGCCAGCGTCTTCGGAGGCCCCCCACAACTCTGCGGGCATACGTGTTTCGGGCTTGAGCCTCACGAGCTGGCCGAAGTGGCATTCCTCGCGGGCTACGTCGGTTCGCCGGCCCAGGTACACCGGCTGCTCGAAGGCGCCGTGAGGGTTGTAATACAGGCACTGGACATCCACGATCTCGCCCACTTCCGGAACCTGGTGGTTGGCCGGAATGGTCACATTGCCCACGGCCCGTATTTCGCCCGAGCTGGTCAGAAGGCCGATCCTCACCGAACGCTGCCGATTGCGCTCCAGTACCAGACAGCTGGGGCTGTCGACGAACTTGACCTTGTAAGCAGCAGTGGACCGACCGGCGTCATACGGCGCGTCGCGGTGCTTGAGCACGTAGCCCTCGCCCTTTCGCGCCTCGATCTCCTGCACGGCCGCCGCTTTCTCCTCCGGGGTGCGCGACACTGGCAGCACCCGCAGAACGTCCAGCAACCCATGTGCGCCGTGGTGAGCGACCAGCCGCTCGATCTGCTTCGCGCGGAAGTCGAAGCCCTTGTCGTGGATATCGTTGCCGTACATGGACAGCACGTCGAACGCGTGGAAGTGATCGCCGACCTGCTCCCCATCGATCACCGCGCCGCCATCGAGCGCGACACGTTCGAACGCCTTGGGCCAATGGGCGGGAATCGGGCAAAAGAGCCCCAGCTTGTTGATTCCCTTCACTTGGCCGTCAGGTGTAATGACCAAGCTTCTGCGTTCCCCGTTCGCCTTCTCCTGCAAATACCACCCAGGGCTACGCAGCAACTCGGCCGCGCGCTCGGCGCTGATCGGCGTGGGCAGCTGCTGCCGGTGGCCACTCGCCTGCCCGGCCAGCTCGCCGGAGCTGTACGCCTGGCCTTGTTCTCCCTCGTGATAGCCCTTGCGCAGCTGCTCCTTGAGCTTCTGCTCGAATATCTTGGTTGCCGCGGCAAGATCAATCGGCGCTTCGGTCATCGTTCCCATGCGCAGCGCCTTGCCGCGCGGGCCGTTGCCGCGGTCGACCACCCAGCCGGCGCCGGCGGGCGCGGCATGCAGGTGCAACTGGTAGACCTTGTCAGAGCCGCCTTCACGGCAATAGAGGGTCACGAGACGTTCGGACATTGGGATTCCTCGGTGGTTAGGGACGCGGAGCAGCGACATCGCTGTCATGCTGCGCAGAGTGGGCGGATTCGAATTCGGTCTCGGTGAAGACGGGCGGCATGCGGTGCAGCACGCACCAGGCATTGAGCTGATCCCAGAACGAGTCAGGCTCGGGGGCGTACTCGCTGGTGGCGATGCGCAGCACCGCATCGTGGGCAGGACCCGGGGGGCGGAGGTTTGCGGCCAGCGACAGCAGATTGCGCTCCTTCTGGTCCTCGCCAAGCCAATCCCAGATCCGCTCGAGATCGCCGTCGAAGTCTTCGGCCACCTTCTCGAGCAGCTCCACGTCGCTCGCCTGGTTCCACCCGCGAAACCCGTCGCGCGCAACCTCGCTCACGAACTCCACGCGGTCGACCTTGTCCTGGAAGTGTTCGACGATCGCATCGACGAGCTCCGTTCGCACGCGCTGGGACAGAAATGAATCCATATCGACCTCAGCTAGTTAGGCGGGAACGCAGCGCACGGTCTCCGCCGGCTCCGCGCAAAGAGAGACCACGGCATCGAAGCTGAGCCATTGCGCATCGGGTACTGCCACTTTCGCGGCCCCGAGCTGCTGAAGTGCGGCGGGTGCGCTGCAGTCGTGAAGCAACAACGCTTCATCAGCCCCTCCCCAGCCGCCGTCGGCGCCACCCGTGTAGAACCCGCCACGGTCGGGGCTGTAGATCGCCTGCGGCGGCAGGCCCAGGGGCACTGGCTCGCGCGCAAGCTCGTGATAGATCCGTGCACATTCGTCCGTTGCGTCGCAGCCGCTGATGCTCTCATCGCCTCCGTTGTAGAAGCCCAGATTCAACAGCGGCGTGAACGCAGTGGAGGCGGCCACGAACAAGTGCGGGTCGGAGCCCTGGGGTCCGGCTTTAACGGCCGCGTGAAACGCCTTCCAAAGCACCGGCGCCTGTTCGTTGAGGAAGTCGACCAGGTCTGCTCCATTGACCGGCCCTTCCCGCGCGAACCCCAGCCTGGCCAGGCCGTCGAGCAGGCTCACAAGACTCGTACGCAGCTGGGCATTCACATCCACTTTTGCGAAGAACATGGTTCGCCTCCTTATGCAGAGCAGCGCAGGCTGCTGAAGGCGCCCTCGCCCTCACTGTCCACGGCAACAACCTGACGCAGCGCGGCGTCCACCACCGGCTGGATGTCCGCGGTCTTGCACACCGCATTCATCATGGTGAGGTGATGGGCACCCTCCACGCCCAGCTCACGCAGCACGGCGCCGGTGTCGATCGCGACGACGTTGCCGAACATCCGCGCACCTTGGCTCAGGGTTGTATGGCCGACATAGATGCGGCCCACCCCTTCCACGATGCTGGTGTCGCCACCCTGGACCCGCTCGCGGGCCGTCAGCGCACAGTCGATCACGGCTGCGTCGCGCCGCTCAAGCGCGGCGGTGAACTGGGACCAGGTCATCCCCGCCGGCGGCTGCGCGTGGACGACACCGACCAGACCGCGGGCCGTAGGGATTTCGATGGCGATGGGCAGCAAGCGCAGGGCGTCGCGGATCTCTATCACCGCTTCGTCGCTCAGGTTTTGCGCCCACCCCATACCAAGCCGCGGCAGGCCGGCCAGGATGTGAACCGCTTCCGGATCCAGGCTGGCGAACTCGTGGTCGTGGTTGCCTCGCACGGCAAAGACATAGGGTTGCTTCAGGAATCCCACGACACGAGCGGAACCCCGGCCGCGGTCGATGAGGTCTCCGACGCTGATGATGCGGTCGGCGCTGCGGTCGAACCCAACCTGGCGCATGGCGGCCAGCACGCTGTCGAATGCGCCATGAATGTCGCCGATCAGGAAGTCCCGACCAGTCTCATTGCGGGGGAGACGCAGCACCATTTCCTTGGGCAGTCCGGCATCGATCTGTGTGGTTCTCAAGATGGGTTCTCCTATTGGGCTCAGCCGCGCGGGCGAGGCAGATCACCCGCCTCGTCGTTCTCGTCGCGAACGGCCTGCAATTGATAACCGGGCTGCGCCGGCGTCGCCTTCCAGGCGTTCACGGCTGCGGCATTCACCCAGACGTTGCGTTCGCCGAGCGATCGGATATGACCGCGTCGGAGGTGAGCCCGCGGGCTCGCGTGTGAACCGGCGCCGCCCGCGTCCGCAGTTCCCCGGCGGACGTAGCCGCCATCCGCGACCTGCAGGATGCGGGTGTCAAAGAACGGCGTCTTGCCGGACGCTTCGCGTTTTCGGTTGAGCGGAGCTGGCGCGCGGACAGTCTCCATCGCAACATTTGCGCAAGTCGTCAGCGCGGCGAACGCAAGCGCCGCGGAAAGCTCATCCCCCGAATCCGCGCGAAAGATCGCGTCCGCAGCCGCTTCACCGCCCAAGTGGTCCAGGAAGAAGTCATCGTGCGCGATGAACTGCACGGGGAAAGCAGGACTGCGTTCGAAGCCCGGGCGAAGCCTGTGGCGCACAAGCTCCAGCTCGAGCTCGGACACATCCCCGGGCTCCGGAATCACCGGCTCACGCGCGAGGTCCACGTAGGCCGTCGCCATCACAGGCATCCACGCCTCGTAGTCGTCCATGTAGCTGATCGACTGCACGTAGAGACCTGGGGCACCAGGCAGGACTCCGCGGGAGGCCGCCGTGCCTTCCAGCAGCGCCGGTTCGGCTTGACGGGCGTCCCAGATCAAGGAAATCCGCTTGCTGGACGGCGTCTCATGTGCCGCTACGACGCCGGTTGAGCGGTACTCGAGCGCCACCACGGGAAACGGCAGGCGCAGATCATGGAACACGCGGGCCACGCTCCGGTCGTCATCCATAAGGCGGCCGCCTTCAGGCAGCACAAACTTCACGGCACGTTCCAGGTCACGGGCGATGCCGCTGAGGACCCGGCGGTGAAGCGCCCCGGGCGCGCCGGCGAGCTCCTCCCGCCACTGCTGCAGGCAATGGGTCGAGAGGTTGAGGACATCGTTGCGCATCACCCGCCTGGTCTGGGGACGGCTGACCCGGCCTCCCCGGTGTCTTCGTGCGCCTGGATCTGTTCGCGCAGGTCCACCAAGTCCCCCACCAGGTCACCCGCCACCTCGCAATATTCTTTTGCGGCGGTGGCGATGTTGTGGTCCAGTTGCTGATCGCGGGTCACCCACAGGTCGGTTATGAGCCCCTCATGGGTGAAGTTGAAATCCAGTTGCCCGGGCATGTCCTCCCCCGGCACGGGCGTATCTCGCAGCGAGACGCGGATTCCCTCATGAGCGTGCTGCCACGTCACTCCGCCGTCGATGCTGAACTGCATCGCGACGCCTGGCTGGGAGGCGCCTGCCGCGGCAGCGCCACCCGGGAAAACTGCCGCGGCCAGGTCTTTGATCTCGGAGACCCGCTGATCGACGACCATCGCAAGGGTCGCGCGCTTACCGGCATCCTCGCGCTGTTGCATTTCCGGTTGGGTGTACGCGCGTTCGGGCTGCAACAGGCCCTCATCTGCCATGTCGCCCAGGAACTTGCGGAAATCCGCGTCGCGCTCGGCATAGTGTTGCTCCATCGCCGGGGCCAGCCAGGGCAGGTTGAGCTCGAGCAGTCGCCTGCCCTGGCTGCTTAGGTGGCCCTGCCCCAAGACGACCTGCAGCATGCTCACCAGCGAGCGCTCACGCGCGGCCGCCGGAGTGGACACCGGCAGGGTATGAAGGACGCCACGCCCGTCAGGCCAGACGCACAGATCCCTCAGCAACTGGGGCACAGCCATGCCGGCGCGCGACTTGGCCGTGGGCGAGTCGATCGGAGTCATTGCGCCCCGGTCGCCGACATCGACCCACTCGGCAGGGGGATTCGCGCCCGCCGGCGCTTTCCAAACGCCGACGAAGCTCCAGCCGTTCGACTCCGCGAATGCGGAAACCATGCGCACATCGAAGGCGCACGCCACGGCCCCCTGGTCATCCCCGGTCTCGTCTGCATAGGAGCGCCACACCGGGGCTCTGAGCGATCCGCACAGATCGTCGCCGCCCCATGCAACGTCTTCTGCCGGGGCCGGCCGCGGACGGGTGGCCAGCCGCATGCGCTGGCCGGCGGCCGTGTTCACGATTTGGCATGTCCAGGCCTCGCCCGCACTGAGAGGGTCGGGGCGAATGCTGGCTGGCAAATGAAGGACCCCGGCGAAGATCACGGCGCCCTCCCCCACACGACGCGTGACGAAGCGCCCGCTTTCAACCTCGACGGTTTCGATCGACCGGCTCATGCACGCATCCGCTCGATTTCCCCGTGCTCTCCGGGATCCTCGCTGGCATCGCACGAATCCGAGGCTGTGGGCTCGGGAGTCACGAGCTTCAAGACCCGCAAGACGTCGTCGCGCCGGGCGCTGGGGCCGTACGTCGAGCGAATGCGGTCAGCCAGCTCGGCGGGCTTGAGTTGCTCGCCACGCCGCACGAGGAAGCCGAAGTTCTCGGCGGCATGCCGCAGCGTGAGCGCATGCTCGGGATGCATCCCATCGGGAAGCTGCAGGCGGACCTGGCCGATGGGTGTTTTGCAAAAGCGGATGGGCATCGAGCTCGCTCCTCGGGTTTCGTCCCGAAATCGTGCCAGCCCGAAATTCGATTCGCAAACGACACGAAGTCGAGGCGCAAGTGCTGCGTTTGCTTTTCAACGAAACAGTAGATCCAATTTCGTCGATGAACCACGCCCGGGAAATTCCCTCATTGGCCGAACTTGTTGTGGCGATCGCGAGACGGGTCGGCGCGCGCCGCCTCTCACGCTCCGCGAGCGCTCTTGGCGATGCAGAGTTGTTCGGCCTATGGGCTGGGCAGTTTCAGGCGGAGGTGCGCGCCGCTGCCCGGAAGGGAGAAGACGACATCGGCGGACTTGAGCCGGCACTCGACCAGTTCGTCCAGGAGCAGGCCCGCGAGGCTGGCTTCCGGGCAGTGGACCCCTGGCTGCCCATCAGCCTGCCCGCTTTGAAGGCCCATGGCCAGGGCGATGACAGCAGGCTGTGGCTATTTCACCGAAGTGCCGGCGTGATGCTCGGGAAGTACGAATGGCGGCAAGGATGGGATCCCGATCGACTGCTGTGTGACGGGGGTGACTATCACGCCTTAGACGAGCAGTTCACCCACTACCTGCCATACAGCCAGCCGCAGCCGCCTGCCGAGGAGCCCGAGGAAGAGCCGGTCGCCGACCGGCCGGGGCAGCCCAGAAGCTAGCGCCCGCGCGTCTTTTTCTGCGCCTTAGTGTCCAGCGCGGCCAATCGTTCCCCCGCTTCGCGCTTGCCAAGCGCGCGCACGACGGCCAAGCTTTCGAGCTGGCGTGCGCGAGGGCGCACCTTCCCGCTTTCCCACTTGTAGATCGACAGCGCAGAGACGCCCACCAGGCGCCCGTAATCCAGGGCCGAAAGTCCGAGGTGGGCGCGGTGCGCGGCAAGCCGCTGAGCACTGAAGCGGCGCTGGGGCAACGGGGCTTCTGGATCCTCGCCTCTGGCGGGCAAAGTCGCGCCTGCACTCCGCTTCTGGAGGGCTTTGAGCTGTTTGCGCAGGGATTCCAGCTCCCGCTTCATCGCGGCGATGTACACGCGCTGCTGCGCGAGCACTTTTTTCATCGGATCGAGCTCGGCGCGCAATTGCTTGCGTGCCAGTCGGGCAATTTCGGCCTTCAGGACCGTGTCGATGGTGGGCATGGGACACGATTGTGCCCCAGCCCCGCAGGCAGCTCCAAAGCCACCTCTTATGCATTTGCAAAGCCCGCACGCTCTCGCTAGCCTTCTCGCATCCACCTACAACCCCCAATGAATCCATGGCCTGTGTCGTCGTCCACCCTGAGCACGGAATCTTTCTGGGCACCGCCCTTGGCTTGGCATTCTGGTCGCGGTTGGATCCGGTCGGGCAACCGGCAGCTCCCACGTTCGCCAGCGAATCCGAGGCGCGCGAGATGCTCGCGACGTGGGTTGAACCACCCACGGACAACTTGATGTTCTGCGACGTCATCGCCGACGACGGCATCTATGCATCGGTTGCCGCCTGCGCAGCAGCCGGACTGGAACCGTGGCAGGACGAAATCACCCCAGTGGCCAACGAACGCCCCTGCTGACCCTTGATATCGATGGAGCGCTCGAAGCCCTTGCGTGGCGATTCTGAAGGCACCGCTACCTGCTGGCATCTGGGGCTCGGCATGTTCAATGACGACCGACCGCTACCCATAGTCGACAAACACCCGCCTCGATACAGTTCCGCCTGACGGGCCCGTACTCCCAGCAGTACATGGGAGAAACCCCAGTGTGGACGCTAAATGGACGGAGGTTTGCGCAAGCAGATGCCCGGGCGCGTCTCGCTTTGACGACAAGGCCCTGCACTCTCGTGCGTAACAGCCGCCGGCGCCCGCAGAAATTTTCCTGTCGGGCGGAGACAATATCGTCATGGAAAACGTACACGGCGAGCAAAGTTCGAAGCCACGAAGGCTGTGGGCCGCATTGACACATTGGTTCAAGCAGGAAGTCATCGACACGCCGCTTACACCCACACTTCAGCCGACGCGCCTGCGCCTGCAGCTGTTCGGAGCGGCCATGGTGGTGGGTCATCCCCTGTTCTGGGCGATTTGGAGCTTGTGGCTGCCACAGCCGTACGAGAACCTGCCTTTGCGTCTGGTGATGTCTGGCGTGGGGCTGTTGTTCTTTACCCGACACGTCTTGGCCGATCCGACCAGCGCATCGTCAGGGCGCGTGGTGAGCACCGTCTTGTGGCTCAACTTGCCGTTCAGCTTCTGGTGGATGTATCTGGCCAACGGTGGTAACCACGTCTGGCTGGCCAGCATGGCGGCCATGACGCTGATTTACTACGCAGTCACGGATTGGCGGTTAGCGACGTTCGGTATCTTGAGCGCTGGCGTGGTGAGCTTTGCACTTCTCCAATTCGTGCCCAACACAGGGCTGCAAACGCCCATGCCCCTATTCCTCATTCTGGTGAACACGGTGGTGATCGGATTCTGTGTGGTGATGGGAATGATCCTGGGACTGTCGGCGGCCAATCTTCGCCGCGAGCAGCTGGCAGCCACGCTGATCACCATGGGCATCATGGCCCATGAATTGCGGACGCCGCTCGCGACCATCACACTCATTGGGACAGCTGTGCGGGGCTCTGCCAGCCGCATTTCACAAACCGAGGAAGCCACAGAGCTCGAAGGCTTGGCCCATCGTCTCGAGGACCTAGTCCGCAGCATGAACCACCAGCTCAACACCCAGATGGCCAATGCTCGGCTGCTGCGGCTTCCCGAGTCGAAGGACGTGATCCGTGCGAGCTCCCTGGTCAAAGACAGGATCGCTCAGTTTCCTTTCCGAAGCGCACGCGAGCGCGCATGCGTCATCATCGAGGCCCTCGGCGACTTCCGCTTCTTCGGCAGCCAGCCGCTCTTCGGCCAGGTCATCGACAACCTGGTGAAAAACGCGCTGCGCTCTCAGGCGGCCATAGGGGGGCGGCTGGCCCCGGGTGACGTGGTGATCCGGATCGAAGCGCACCACGACCACGGGCGGATTGCGGTCACCGACCGTGGGGTCGGTATTGAGCGAGCTCACATCAACCGGATCTTCGAGCCATTCTTCTCGACAAATCACCTCACTGGCCACGGGCTGGGCCTGGCGTTCTGCAAGCGAGTGGTCGACGCCGCCGGCGGCGCCATCTCCGTAACGTCCCAACCCGGTGAAGGCGCGCGCTTCGAGGTGGAGCTCCCGTTGGCAAGCGAGACGCCTCAGACGACGCCCGCCATGCTGCGTAGCATTACCTAGTCCGAATATCAAACGCGGCGTTGGACGCGCCGTTTGAAATCGCGATCTCTAGAAGGGACGATCTGCAGCAGACCATCCACTCGCGTCTGCTCGCAGAATGTCCGCCGTCCTTTCCTCGCCTGAGCCACTCGAACCCGATAGCATCGAATGGAAAGTCGCGCGAGCACAGTCCGTCCTCACGCAACTTCTGCGCTCGGGAGCGCCCGTGCTCTGCAGTTTTTCAGCAGGGAAGGATTCCAGTACCGCGCTGAACTTGCTGCTCACCACGGCAGCCGCGCTTCGGCGCCGGGCCCAGCCAGTACCGCCCATCATCGTCACACACGCCAACACCGGCATCGAAAATCCCTCGATGGTCCAGTACGCGAAGCGCGAGATGCAACTTGTGCTGGCCTACGCCCGAAAGCACGACCTTGATGTGAAGGTCCAAGTCGCGCATCCGAACCTCACCGAGACCTGGCCCGTGCGCGTCATCGGTGGGCGCGCGCTGCCCACATTTCCTGGCACGAACCGGGATTGCACGTCCGAACTCAAGATAAACGGCATGACGCGACTGCGCAAAGCTCTGCTCAAGCGCCTGAAGGACGCCCCTGCTCGCCCTGAACCTGTGGTGTTGCTCGGGACCCGGTACGAGGAGTCGGCAGTACGAGCCGCCAACATGCGCGAACGCGGCGAGTCGCATGTCGAAGTGCGACGCGGCGTGAGCGAAACGGGCAAGCCGTCCAATCTCTTCCTTTCGCCGATCTGTTGGTGGACCAGCGACGATGTCTGGGGCTACCTCGGGCTCGTTCGGGCGGGCGAACTGGACGGATATTCCACGTTCGAGGAAACGATGCGCGTATACGCAGATGCGATGGGCGTTTCATGTGTGATCGTGGCCGAGGACATGAGCAAGACAGCCAAGACCAGCAAGGCATGCGGCGCCCGCCACGGGTGTGCACTCTGCACGGCCTCAGATCGCGATGCCAGCATGGAGAACATGCTGGCGATCGACCCGCGCTATACATTCATGCGTCCGCTCAACTCCCTGCGCAACTTCTTGTCCGCCACGCGTTGGGACATGGACCGCAGGTCGTGGCTGGGCCGCACCATCAAGGAAGGCTACGTGCGCATCGGGCCCGACGCCTATTCGCCCTCGATGATGGAGGAGCTGCTTCGCTACGCCCTCACGATCGACGAGCAGGAGCGTGAGGCATCCGTTACGCCCAGCCCAGCGAGATCAAGGACTACCCGCCCGCAGCCGTCGTAGCCGCCGCATACCGCCTGCTCGAATGGGCGCGCGAGCATTGGGACGACATCACCTGGTCGCCGACCCAGTAAGCTGGGCGTCCACTCGGCGATGGGCCTTTTCAGCCAGCATTGGCGAGCCCGGTCGGTCCTGAGTCGCGCCGATCAAAGAGCGACTCCGTTGCCACTCCTCGTGGGTACCAGCGCAAGACCTTCCAGGCGCGTGCGATGTCGGGGTGGGTTGCACTATCCAGCACCTGGTACTTGGAGGGTACGGGCTCGGCGCTGCCGGCGCGCAGTTGCCGCTCCAGATGGGTCCAGGATGGGACGCACAACCGTTCGAGACGGGGCAGGCGCGCCGCCGCGGACAGGCCCGCCACAGTGATGTCAACCAGTGCCATGACAGGCGCCCCGCTCTCGGCAATCACGCGATCTGAGGCAAATACGTTGAATCTCGGTACGCCGGCGCCGCCGCGCCAAAGTGCAAGCACGCGCCGGCCGCGCAGCGCCTCCATCACCCATTTGTTCTGCTGCAACTGCGTCAGCGACAGCAAGTTCTGGCAATACATCACCACGTCGTGGGGCACCGCCGCGGCATCGGCGGCAGTCATCACCAGGTACATCGATCCGGCGGGAAGATCGATGGCGCCGTTCAAGCCGGAAACCGCCACCGGCTCGCTGTCAGACGACTTCGACGTGTCGACGGCGGGCTGTACGCTGCGGTTGAGCGAAGCGGGCCGCATCGACGGCGTCACCTTTTCGGGCTCAGGGCACACCAGCGGCAAGCCGGCGGCACGCAGCAGATGCTCAGCGCGCTCAAAGTGCTCCTCGGCGTAGACGATATAGCGGGGGTCCTCTGGATCGGTCGCGCCCACTCCCTGCTTTTTCAAGTAGCCCGCGATACCGGGGCTGCGCCGGCGACGGGGTCGCTCCTGCAACAGCTTCTGCAGGAAGCGCCCCATGGAATTCATACGGCCTGGCAGCGCGTGGTCGGCGCCTGCCGCTTTCATCGGAATTCCACGAAAGTCGCCCACCACAACGCTCACCCGCGCGGCGCGGCCACAGCGCCAGGCTCCTGCAGCGCCTCCGCCAAAGGCGCAAACTCGTGGGCCTCGAAGAATGACAACTTGTCAGCGCGCCTGAGCTGCTTCAACGCGTACTCCGCGCGCAGCGCCGCCCCTCTGGACGGATACTCTCGCGCCGCGAGCATCTGCAGAGGCAGGTGGGAACGGGTGTATGCAGCTCCCTTGCCCTCTTGATGCAGCTCGAGGCGGGCGCGAAGATCCTTGGTGATGCCCGCGTAGTAGCTACCGTCATCGCATTGCCGTCGCCTGCATCTGGCTTCACCACTGTGGCCTTGGGCAGCTTGCCCGCGGCCCGATCCGCGAGAAGCTGCTGCTGGATCTGGTGCAGGTGCTCGGCTAATGCGCGCGCGGTCGCGAGGCCGGCTTCGTCACGCGTGATCGACCCTCCTCCGATCGTGATGCGGTCGAGACGGTTTTGCAGTTCAAAGTCGCCAACACGGCGGACATCCGATGCGTTCGAGAAGTAATCCATGCCGCAATCCTAATCTGGGGCCATTTCGCGCCTGCGCGCGCGCATGCGGGGCTGCGTAAGCGCGTCCGCGCGCTGGCGCGCAGGCCCGCTCAGCGCCGGAAAAGGGTCGATGCCGGTGCGAGCAACAAGTTCATCGATCGAAATGAATTCCCAATCCCGAGATCCTGTCGGTTTCCGGTTCACGGTCCACCAGGCGCCTGCCCGTCCTGAGCCGGGCAGGAAGACTGCTTTCCACACGTGGGAGGGAATGGCAACACGGCCTATCCGCTTCGTGTCTCCCAGGAATGCCGGTCCGGTGACGACATAGACGCTTTCTCCGCGCAGCACCAGCCCGCGGGTCGCGTGCTCGATGGAGCCCCAGAGGTTCTGGTTGTGCAAGGGCTCCTGAGGGATCATGTTGGACAGCAGGAAGGATGCCTTCTGGGACTCACGATCTGCCATATCCTTGTTGGGGCTCATGTGCCCGCGATCCCATTCCGATCCGGCGTAGTCCTCGAGCTGAGCACGCTCGGCAGCCGGCAGACGATGATCGGGTCTGAACGTTTTCTTGCGCGACAGATGGATCGACGCACGGATGCGTTCGGGATGCAGGTGCTCCGCACTCCATAACGGCGTCCGAGTGATGCCCGAGTGCAGCACGGCGTAGCCTGGCGAGCACAGCTCACGGACCGTTTGGGCGAGCTGGTCGAGCATCAGCCGCGGCGCCTGGCCATCAAGGTAGTTCTCAGCACAATTGCCATTCGGCTCCGCGCCTGGCCAGCCGGCCGACTGGCCAAGCGATCGCGCAGCGCGTGCGGCGAAGTCAAGGGCTTGGCGCGCGTCCGCAGCCGAAGCCTGCAGCGCGCAGACCGCTGCGAGTGCCCACAGGATGCGTCGCATCACTCACCGGCACCGGTGATGGCCTGCTCGGCCACGCAGACCTCTCCTTCGAGCATCTCGCCGAGCCGCCCGAGCCGGCCCGCGATTTCCTCGCCCGTGGGCGCCGAATCGCGATCTTCGACGCTCGTGGGCTCGTTGGGTACTGCCCGCAATGCGGCGAGCAACTGCACCTGCGCGCGCAGAACGGGAAGTGGCTGCGGGCAAGTGAGCGAGTCCAATGCGGAAAGGGCGCCTTCGAAGTCCGCCCCAGGAGGCAACGTACGGGCGACGCAGACGGCGATCAGGACATCGGTCGCTGCATGGACGAGCGCCGCCGCCAGCATGCCGGCGGGTTCGATGCCGATGGCGCGCAACGCGTCCGTCGCAGCGGCCGTATCGACGACGAGGCCCGCCAGCGCATGCGAACGCCCATTCGATTCAAGTTCCTCCGACCCTGATTCTTGCGTTGCGGTTATCAACATAGGTTGTGGAAAACTGGTCATCCGAAAAATCGAGCCAGCACCGGCGCGGGTTTCCCGAGGGGACCTGGGTTGCTCAAATATGCCGCACGCTTCGGCGCGTACTGTTCAAAACGCTCACGGCCGCGGATAGTTGACCTGCTCGCTGGTCTGAGACCCTTGAGCGCGGCCGTTGCGCTGCTGCCACTCGCGCAGGAGGGCTGCCTGTTGCGCGTCCACGGAAGCGAACGCACTCGCACCGGTCGACCACAGCCCGATGCTCGCGGAACCACGCTGGGAAGCGGCCGAATAGGGTTGGTAGCTGGGGTCAAGCCGGCGGCGCTCTGCTTCATACGCGGCATCGGCTCGCGCCTTGTCGATGGCCTGCTGCTCCAGCCGCTGCTCATCGTCGACGATCTTCCCTACCTGGCCGCCGAGCAGCTGCGCCATGACAGAGGCGACACCTTGAGCCGCCGGACTTTTGGCACCAACCGCTCGACCGACTTCATAGCCCACCGAACTGCCGGCACGCTCGTACGTCCCACCGAACTGCGCCTGGGCAGAACCCGCGCAAGCGAGGGCTGCGATCGCGAGCAATGCGCGCGGAGAGCTGCGCAGGCCCGAGGCCGTGCGGGAGAGCGAGCGCTGCAATGCGCCCATGTCGACTGTATGCGTGGCGTTCATGGCATGGTCCTTTCAAGCGAGGTCCGAAGTAGCGTGAGTCCTGCTACCCAGCGCCACTCCGGAATTCAAACGCTCGCGGCCACGGGCGCGTTACCGAGCCGAAGGGCATCGGCCTTGCCAGGCACGGCGCGCCGGCGCAACCAGGCTCGCATCGACTGGGCATTCTTTGTCCCCAGGAGCAGCTCGAACCGCGTGATGTCTTCGATGGCGAGTGGGTGGCGCGCCTGGCCGTCGCACGCAGCGAGCTCCAACGCGTACAACAGCGCATGTTGCCGCGACAGGCGGCGCCCCCCATTGGAGTGCTCCAAGAACTTGCGCGCCAGCCCCGAGCGGACTTGCACGCCGCTGCCGGGGACTCCCAATGCAGTCGCAAGATCGGAGTCCAGAGCAACCCGCAGCATCGGTGCGGCCGCTATGCCGTCTCCGCAGCCCATCAGGCTGATACGGGCCACTTCGGCGGCAGCTGCATCCAACAATTCACGCTCGCTCTTCACGAAATGCGCGCGCGGGACCTTGCGCAGCTCCGCGACCCAGCCCTTGGGCTGTTCACCATGAGGCAGTAGTGCGCCGGGCGGCTCCATCTGTTCGAGGTACGTCCAGGCCTGGACTTGCGGGGCGACGAGTGCGACGGATATCCATTGACCGCTGGCCCTCACACCGCCCGCGTAAATGTCGATCGTTGTTTGCGTGCCGGCACAGGCGCCGGCGCTGTTGACACCTTCAGGATGAAGCGCGGACGAAGTGTTTTCCATTTCGTATCGAGTATATCTAACGCACCAGTTTACGCAACATTTTTGGCGCAGCTGGTCTGCCCCGCGCGCGCGCGCCGCCACCCCGGTGGGAAGCTCAGCACAGGGCTGGCGGGTGCGCCTGGCCTCAAGTAGCGTCAGTGCCGGTCACCAAGCTCAAGCCGCCCTGGCCGGACGCGATCTCCACCGCACGAAGTTGGCGCGCCTCGCCTCCAACACGCCTCTCACGCAGGATCGGGATCGGCCGGGCGCCGCCAGAGGATGCTGCGTCGGGGGCGCATATCGCCTCGGAGTACTCGGGAAGCGCATCGACGAAGGGGAGCCGCCCTGTCGCGTAGAGCTCATGAAAGAAGCTCGAGGCAAACGGGACGAGGACACCGGCCAGCGCGGCGCCCCGTTCGGTATGGAGGCTCTCGTAGACGGCACTGCACTCAAGCGATCCGGTGGCCGCCAGGGCCAACTCACCGTCGACGACGACGCCGTCGTCGTCCGTGCGCCGGGTGATGCGGCCGGCAATTGTCAAACGGGGCGCCCTTACTGACCCCTCCACCAGGCCACCTGCCAGTACAACAACGGGACTGGCCGAGCGGATCGTACCGATGAGCTTTCCAGCCACGACGATGACCCGGTCCCGCGCGTCGCAGGAGATGTCGCCGGCAAGGGTGCAGCTGCTGTCGATCAGCGTGTGAGGATCCCGCGGGTCGTAAAAGAGCAACTCATCCACACGGCGGGTGTCGTCATTCGAGGGGGTCATTGCTGGGCAAAGCTCCTGCTTTATGTTGCGCACAAGGTTACTACCCGCAACGCATTTAATGCAAGAAGAATCTTTCCTGCGCCCGTTTCAGGGCGGCAGGAAAGACAGGCGAACAGGAGGAGGAGGGAACGAAGGGGCGGTCGGCCGCGCCGGCCGCCGCGATCAGGCTGCGCCGGCTACTGCCGCGAAGGACACAGGGCCCGCGGCGCCCCAGAAATAGGCCGCTGACTGGGCGTCCGCGTCCAGGAGATCCAGGGCTTGGCCGTTGACCAGCTCAAGGGCGTCCGTCGCGTCCAGTCTCGGATCCGCAGCCATGGCGGAAACCGCACGGGCAGCGATCGTCGGGCTGATCTCTCCGGCGCCCGCCAACAGCACGCGCCGAGCGATCGACTTGTGGGCGTCCATGAAGGTTTCGAAGTCCGTCAACAACTTGGTGGATGACACCGCGGACAACGGAATGACCACCGGGTCTTGCGCGTTGACGCCGTCCACCCAAAGCAACATCTCACCGTCTACGGTGAGGCTCTGGCAAATCAGCTGCACAGGCGGCTCGCGCAGGCCTGGCTTCACGGAGATCTGGAAGAGTGGAATCATGGACTGGTCACCCGCGCGGCCGGCTTGCGTCGCCTTCGGCATCGTCCTCACCGTCGGCGTCGGCGGTGGATTGGAGGCCACCGATCGCCTTGGCCGAGGTCTCACGGGCGATCAGCTGCATGTCGGCGTCGCCGGCCCACAGGTTCTCGATGGAGGTCGCCGCCATGATCTGCTGGTGTGCCAGTCCCTGCGTGACGCTCGCTCGCGACAGGCTGATGCCAGGTGCAAGGCCGGCGGCCCGGGTGCGCAGGCTCTCGAGTTCCGCTTCCGGAACATCGCGGCCGGCGGCGCTGGCCCCCTGGGAGAGCATTCTGCGGGCGATCGCAGCGGCGAACGGCTCGCCGCTCGCTTGGCGTTGTGGGGCCACTTGCATGGTAGGTGCCTTCCGGTTGTGTTTCAGGCGGATGCCTGTGTTGGTAGATGGGTCAGTGTCGTTATCGTGCCACGACGTTCGCCGGACTGCAAACGGGTCGTGTGAGAATTGTACGAATGGCGTTGCGCGGAAGTGTAATCGTTCATAATGCATTTCGGAGACTTGACCGTCCACATCACGCCAACCTGCAAAGCTTTCGCATGACTATGAGCCCTCCGAACCGAATCGAACGCAGCCGCGAAGAAATGGAAGAGATCAGCGCGGAAGGTCATGACTGGTACGCCGAAGGCTACGACTTCGCCGATCAGTACGTGAAGGACTGGAAGGACGGCAAGATCGCCCTGGGTAAGCCCGTCGAGCAACAGCCCGAGTCCGGCTTCGCCAATCAGAAATGGCGCCAGGGTTTCAACGCGCGAGTCAACGAGCACCTGATGGCGACATTGAGTCGCTCCGGCTTGAGCGCCGGCCAGCACGAGGTGCAACGCTGGCAGCAGGGCATCGCCACCGCACTCGGCGGCCAGGAACGCAACCTGGACAGCTAGGCGGCCCGCCTTCCGGCTTCGGCCCAGCGCGAACTGCCGCGAACAACCTGCAGCTCCTCAAGCCACAGCGAATGCAGCAGATCCCAGAGTAGCCCGGCGAAGCGCTTACGGCTGGCGAGATCGCCGGCGGGCGCACTTACTTCCACAGGCTGTATCAGCGTCATCCCCGCCTCGGCCCCGCCGTCGTCGACGAACGTCACTTCGAGAGGTGACTGCAATTGGCTGCACATCTGCAGGAACAGGTGTTCAGCGCCCCCATGGGTGAATTCCAGTCGCCAAATGCTCCTGCGACGGTGCTCGCTCTCACGAACCTGCACGCCCCATGGCAAGTCCCACTTGCGAGCGACGAGGCGGCCGAGCAGTCCCGGCTTGCCGTTACCGAACGAGAGCAATGCGGCCCGCGCTGCCGAACCTTCGGGCGTCGCGCTGAAGCGCAGCTCGTCTGCGCTGGCTGGCGCAGCCTGAGGGATATCCACCTGGGGATTGGCCTGCGCAGTAGACGTGCCTTCCGCGCGGAGATCCGAGGCCGCCCTGGACTCCGAAAAGTCACTCGCAACACCGGCCATGTCAACGACCAGCACCTCCATGCGTTCCCGGTGGGACCAAGGGGCTAACACCATGAGCTCCCCCGTCTCCGAAACGCGCGAATGCAGCAGGTCGACCTGGCCATCCAGGACGCTCAGCAAATCGGCTGGCGCGACGCCCGCGGGGCGGATCACCATCGCCGCGACGCGCTGGGCACCCCACAGCACGGGGCGAAGGCAAAGCCATGCAGCAAACCCGCTCTGCGTTGATCGGTATAGCTGCGCACGCAGTGTCGATGCTGCCCCTGCAGACGCGATTGCCTCTGCCGGCATCAAATCCGTCGAGATCACCAGGGTAGCGTTCATCGTGGTTCCGAACAGGAGGCAATCGGAGGTCGCAGCAGCGCGAATTGTGCGGCGAGGACATGATACCTTGCGAAATGTAAACAGCGACAGCACTGCGGCGGCAACGCAACAGAGCTGAACGCGCTCGCTTCGAATGGGGCCGTGTGGCATCATGCCCACATGTCTCTCGCCACCGTGAAAACCGCGCCCGACGCCTACGCGGTTGAACCCACCGAAAAGTACCTGTTTCTGGACTTCGACGGCCCGATGCATCCAACGACGACGCTTCAGGGAAAGAACGTGGCGTTGTTGGCCTCCAGCCCAAGCGCGTTGCGCGAAGCAGGATTCTTCGTGTGGGCGGACGCGCTCGAGCAGCTGCTGGCCCAGGCCGAAGCCGACCATTGCGGTGCGTTAAGAATCAATGTCGTCGTGCACAGCTCGTGGCGGGCTCAGCCCTGGTTCTCCACGCCCGTGATTCGCCAGGCGCTGGGCGCTCTCGGGGATCGCATCTGCGGCTTCACGCGCTCGGAGCTGCCTCGCGGCCAGGCCGTCGAGGATACTTGCGAGCGCATGGGGATCGAGGACTACGTCGTGCTCGATGACGACATCGACGCCTTTAGAGATTGCCCCATGGTGCAGCAGCACCTGATAGCTGTTAGCCCGTTGCGCGGCGTGTGCGATGACGCGGTGGCCAGCTCACTCTCCCAGTGGGCTCACGCCGTGTACGCGGCGCCCAGCGGCACCCCCTCCCCGTCGCAGTACTAGGCGCTGAGCGCTGCCGCTGGCCGGCACTCAGTGAGACGCCTGCTGCCCAAAAAGCAAGATCTGGCGCTGATTCGTGATGATTCGCGAGTTGTCGGGATCGATGGCCAACAGCTTCTCGCCGGATGGGAAGCTACCCCCCACGGGGATCTGCCGCCCGTCGCGCAGGTGGACCGCACCCCGTTCCAACTTTGCCACAGCCGCCTTGTCGAAGCTCACGCCCTCCACCGGCACGCTGGCCAACACCCGAGCTATGTCCGCAGCCGGCGGCGCTGGCGTCTGCGCCGCGGCGACGACCGCAGTTGCAGGCGCCGGGGCCAGGGCGCTTGTCGCCCCGCCTGCGGCAGTGGCCTGCGCGCGGACCTCCCGAGGGCGCACGTCGCTCCCACCCGGGCGCCCCTTCGGGCGATCCTCCGTCACAAGAGGAGGCTTGGCCAGGTGCGCCAGCTGCATCGACCGCGCGGCGCTAGCTGCAGACGGCGGCGGCGCGGCCTGAGGTGCTTGCGCGATAGTTGCCTGAACCGCGGCCGCGGCGCCTTGCTCGGCGTCCACCGCTGCCACGGGCAAAGACTCTGCAGCCGCCAGCAGGAGAGGATTTCGCAAGGCGTTTTCGGCTACGCGCAGCAGCGCCGCAGTCTGCGCTTCCCGGGCGGCGTTGCCTTCGGCCGCAGACACCGAAGCCTGGTGCGCGATGGCAAGCGCACCCACCGTCGCTGTGCCGGCGCCCAGCGCGAAAGCCGCAGTCAAGCTCGCCAGAACTCTCATCAGACGCCGACCGAGTTCGGCAGCGGAAGATATCGGGCCGCGAAGTTCTTGCCGTGAACGGCAAAGCTCTTCGATGCGATGTCCGCTTTGCCGCTGGCCGCGTTCGAGACCGCGATGCACTCACGCCCTACGATGCGACTCAGTGAGCCCGCGACCAGCCTCTGCGTATAAACGCCAGACAGGCCAGCCAACGCCGGGGCCGCGCCGGGCGGCGTCGATCGACTGAGCAGCGAAAGCATGACGACGGTATTGGCCGACATAGGCCGTATCTCGCCGTCGATCCACACTTGGTCCGCCTCGATCTCGCCCTCAAACGTGGCGCCCTTCTTGATGATGACGCTGCCATGCGAGCAAACCAGCCGGCCGCAAAAACTTCCGATGATGAGCGCCCCTGAAGAAAGCAGCACCTCGCCGCGGACTAGCGAGTTGGGGGGAACGACGTAGCCAATTTGGTGCTCGCGAAGGTCGAGCGCCACCGCGTTCTCGCCATATTCCTCGTCCGATGCGGGCAGCGAAATGGGCGCCTGGGTCTGCAAGTCCATCATGGCGCTCCTGCCGCACCCGGGGCCGGCGCCACCAGCTTGAAAACTCCGGTGTCCGTCACGATGGTCAGCGACTGCGCGTTCACCTTGACGAGACGCTCACCATTTGGCATGCGGTCGCCCGGGTGGATCGGCCACAAGCGTTCGCCGAACCGAACTGTGACCGTGTTCGGGGCTATCGATTCGATACGCCAGTCGGCCCGCGGCATCACGCCCGCAGAAGCTTCCAGTGCCGAATGAGCGCGCCACCAACCGCCAGCAGCACCGACGCAGACGCCGATGGCAAAAACAGCCGCCGAAGAAAGAATGAAGCCAGCGCGAACCCAGGCAGCGCGCTGAAATCGTGCCCCACGCGAGATCACCTTCTGTGCGGTGGTGAAATTCAGATCCAGTTCGCGAAGGCTCTGCGCCGAGGCGACGCGCGGCCGGCGCGCGAGATCGGGCGGATAGCTTCCGGCGAATGCGGTCGGCCCGCCGATCATGAGGCGGACCAAGTCCGAAGCATCGAGTGGCTGCCGGGCCGCGGGGTCCGTCTGCGTCAGGGTGGAAGCGGTCATTGGATGAAGAATATTTGCGCGAAAGGGCTGGCCTTCGCGTTACGCGGAATACTATACTTCGGAACGCAATTAGGCAATATCCGCGTGCAGCACCCTACCCCACCCCACCAACCCCCCTCGCCCGCCGGCCTGGCGCCAGCGGACTTCAGCCGTAGGCAAGTTCTGGTGTACGCAGGGGCGGCGCTGGTCGCGGGCGCCGCACTGGGCACCTGCCAGCCAGCCTGGTCGCAGCAGGCCGCCGAAGCTGGGGCGCCGCCTCTCGGCGAGGCGTTCTGGGCGGGCGACCGCAAAGTGCGTCTGCGGCACTCCAGCGGCGATTTCATCGAGCAGCCATACGTGCTCGGCGGAAGGATCTTCCCGACTGGTTATGTATCGCTGTGCTGGTTCCTGCGCGATCGAGTGGTTGGCGATGCCGTGACGATCGACGTGACGCTACTGGACATACTCTACGGAATCAGGGGCTGGCTGGACTACTTTGACGTGCGTAGCGAGATCGTGGCCACGAGTGGCCACCGCAACCGCCGGCGCAACGCGCGGATCGAGGGTGCAGCACTGGACTCGCGCCACATCACCGGTCAAGCGGTCGACCTGTACATCCCCGGCGTCGATCCCCTGCTCGTCGCGCGCTTCGCCCGCTGGCTCGGCGCCGGCGGCATTGGCTGGTATCCGCAACGCGGGTTCGTTCACCTGGACACCGGAACGCGGCGCAGCTGGCGGGGCTGAGAGCCCCTGAGGGCGGCAATTACCGCGCGGAAGGCTTCTCTACAGCGCTGCCCGTGTCCTCGAGGAAGCCGAAGGCATCACTCACCACCTTTTCGATCTCGTCAAAGTACTCCACGGGCACTGTGTCCTTGAACTGCTTTCGGCGATTGTTGGAAACAACACCTCGCTGCTCCTGGCACATGACAATCAGCTTGTGCAACAGCGGCGCAGGCAGATCGAGTTTGCGATCCAGGGCTTTGAATGCGCGATCGAAGCTGGCCAGGTAGTGCGCTTCGCCCAGCAGGTCCACATCCATCGCCTGCGCGGCCATCCGAACCGAGAACTCGGCTTGCGCCGTGGCGTCCCAATAGCGATAGACACTGTCGCGGCAGCGGGCCGTGAAATCGAAATTGTTGCCGTCGATCCAGCGCACGTCCCAGAACTGCCGGGCCTGGCGCGAGAAGCTCTCCAGCGCCTGCAGGTACCCTTGCTCGTTCCGGTGCATGGCGATCGACACCGGCAGGATCAATCCGTCGGGCAACGCCCGTTTCACGCACAACGCGTGATGAAAGAGAAACCTGGAGAGCCGGCCGTTGCCGTCCATGAACGGATGAAGGTAGACGAAGCCGAACGAACACAGCGTCGCATGCAGCAACGGGTTGTCCGCTTGCGGCGCGTTGCACATCTGCTCGAGTCCGGCCATCAGCGCAGGCAATGCGCCCGGCGCGGGTGGCACGTAGCGTACCTGCGCGGCACCCCGGCCGCCGCGAGCGAGCCAGTTCTGCTCGCCCCGATACGCCGCCTCACGCCACAGCGGATTGGTGATGATCAGGTTCTGCAGCTCGACCAGATATTGCTCGTTGATCGCGCCCGCATCGTGCGCGTTCTTCAGCACCGCGGCGAAGGCCTGCTGCTTGTCGAGCGGAGGATCCTCTCCTTCAATCTCGAAGGAGCTCTTCGTCTCATCCAGGTAGGCCCAGGAAAGGATGCGATCCAGAACGCCCTGATCACGAGCGGCCTGCGCGAACTCATGGACCTCGGCGATCAGGTCGCGCTGCAGCAGCCGGTCCAGCTCGGCCGTCCTGCGAATGACGGGGCAGTACGCCGGCACGCCGAGTCCGTTGAAGTCCACGCGCCATTTGACGTTGCGCTGCGGGCGGGCGCCCGTGTAGTACAGCTCGGGATCGAACATGTCCGCGTAGCCGCCCAGAGGCGCGACATCTTGAATCTCCTGGCCAGTGACCAACTCCCAGGCGAAACCGAGCTTGCGCGCGAACGCGCCCATGGGGGTCGCAAGGTTGGCCTCTCGCACCTGGGCGGCCGTCAACGCGCCGGCGGCGGCGAGGGCATCGATGACCGCGAGATCCAGGCCCTCGTACCGCAGGGCAAACAGCAGGTGCTCGACTGTCGGGGCGTCAGGCGCCGGCGCGACGTGGCGCGGCACCAGAAATTCATCATCCGAGCGCACAATACGGGTGACCGGCTTCACCTCCGCCGGCACGGCGGGGCGCAGGCAACTCAGGGAGTGCCTTTCGATCAGGTGCGCATAGCCGGCAGTAGGCATAAAAATCTGTTTACTTACACGTTTTTTTGCTTAGCAAGCCTATTTAGCCATTTTTTTTGCTCACCTTCAACCATCTCAACTGAGCAACTGAGTCGGTGCTGTATAAACGTAAGGGGTATCCGCTTAGCTCCACTAGGCGATTTCCAGAGGTTCTTCGGCGGGCAGGACGATGTCGGCGTAGGTCACCGGATCGGTGACGACGGCTTGCTGCATCAGCCTGTAGAACAGCATCCCGCGGGAGCTGGAGGTGCGGCGGTTGAAGCGGAAGACGAACTCGTCCAGGTAAGCATCCAGGTGTTCGGGCTGAACCGAGCCATGATGCGTGCCCAGAATCCAGCGCTTGATCAGCGAGGCCACCCGATGGACCCCGGCCATGGAGACGTGGGCCGGCACATCCGAGCCGAGCATGACGTTGCGCTGGTGCTCATAGCCCAGCTCCGGCAGTGATCGGTAAGCGGCCGAGCCATCGGTCTTGAGCGTAGAGCCCGGCTCGATGCAGGCTTGAACGAACGGCACGATGAACTCTTTGGAGTCCTTGTCGATGCGGCGCAGACGAATCCGCCCGAACCCCTTGGGCTGCAGTATTTCCACCGCCAGCACGATCAGGACTTTGCTCGTGTTGTTCTTGCGCCCCTCTGGGGAAATGGGCTGTTTGCGGTCCGTGATGGCCAGGTAGGTCTCGTCAAGTTCGACCACGCCTTTGAGCCGATCGCGGTCGGGGCGCACCATCGCTCGGCGGAACCGGTGCAGCATGGTCCAGGCCGTCTGGTAGCTGCCCAAGCCGAGCACCCGTTGCAGCCCCAAGGCGCTGACGCCTTGCTTCTGGTTGGTCACGTACCAGGCGGCGGCCAGCCAGATGAAACCCTGCGGCCAGCGCAGGCGCTCCAGGTAGGCCAGGCAGGCGTCTTCGGAGGAAAACCAATCAAGGAATTCGCTCCAAGTGCGCGGGTAGTCATTGACAGGGGCTGGACTCATTGCTGTATATTTGTCCAGTGTATTCTACGCTCCGTGGAGCTAAGCGGATGTGGGATGGCGCCGCACGCCCGGGTAGCCCCACCGCGCGCGGCTGACCGGGACACAGCGCATGTTTTCTGCAGCTGCTTGATCGGCAGCACCGGCCGCCGGGTCAACGAAAGATTGCAGAGAAATGGAGCCCCAGTTTCAAACCGCGCCGGGTGCCTTGCCGGACAACTCCATCGCTTTGCCGAACGCTTCGTCTACCGGCATGCCGGCCATCACGAGCTGCACGATCTCCTCTTTCACGGAGACCGCGTCGAGGTAGCTGGCCTTGTTCGCCATGTAGAACGCGAAGACACTCGCGCGCGCGGCGGCTTCGGTGGCTTTCTTGCCTTTCAGCGGCGCGGCCGGCTGGTCGAGCTTGCTATAGGTGAGGATCAGCTTGCTCTTTTGCGCCGGCGTCTGGCCCGATGTGCCGGTGCGGTCGACCGCGTTCGCAATCCAGTAACCGCCCCAGCTGTTGAGGGTGGTCTGACCGTGCTTCTGCGTGAGGCTGTCGTAGCGCGCGCGCCATTGCGGGGTTGTCTCGATCGCGAAGAAGACGTCGTCGGTGACGTCCTCGGTGAGCGGGCGCGGCAGGCTGTCGAGCGCTTCGGTGACGAGGTCCTTGATGTCGGCGGTCAAGAGCGGCTTTTTCATTTGATGGCCTTTGTGTGGTCGGCATTATCGGATGGCTACCAGTCCTCGGCACTCATCTGCTCGAACTGGCGCGTTGCGGCAAGGACGCGCTCCTGGTGGTCGATCAGCGGCCGCGTGCGCGGCGGCGCTTCGCACCACCACCGCTGCACGTCGGCGATCGAATGCTTCCTTCCTTTCTTGCGGTATTGGATGCCCTCGATGAGGGCGCCGGACCGTCCGCGGCAGGTCACCAGGCGCGCGTGCTCCAGCCAGGGCAACAGGTCCTTGCCGTCTTCGCGCAGCAGCCTGGCGCGGCACTGGTCGCGGCGCCGGTTCGCCGGCGCAAGCCTCGTCGTGGTGCGATGAGCCGTCGAGCTCGCGGTCGACCAGGGCGAGCAGCTCGTCGGGCACGTCGACTTCTGCGCCCAGCTTCGAGGCGACGCGGCAGCGCAAGGCGGCGATGAGAGGAGTGGGACCGTAATAGAAGCCGTTGGGCCAGTCCAGAGAGGCCCTGCACTTGTTTTCCGGCTTGCCGCTCGGGCCGCGTATGAGGTGCAGTCCTTCATCCATCATCCGATCGATGACCGTCCCGCCCTGAGACCAGTCGAGGTCTGGGCGAAATGAGGCCCGATGCACACGCTGTCCGTGCGGCGTGCCGCTTGGGTGTAGCCAGTCACCCTGTTCGGCCGAGTCCGTCCAGTAACAGGTCCAGCCCTCCGCGATGGCCGCCATGTACGCGAGCACCGGCCCGGAGAGTTCACTAGTCTTCATTTGCATATTGAAGTTCTCCCGTTAGCCGCGCGGCTGGCAATGAACAGCGATCGCCTCATCGGCGTCGTGGCGGACGCGGGCCCTTTCGTCGGCGGTGTTGAACAGCTCGTCGGGCACGTCGACTTCTGCGCCCAGCTTGAACGTCACCCAACAACGCATGGCAGCAATCAATACCGTCTCCCCGATAGCGCTCAAGAACTGATCGCCGTTGGACCGAAAGACCTGAACCCGACCACTGAACGTGGCTTCCTGTATGGCAAAGCCCTGCGCGATCATCGTGTCCAAGATCGGACCGCCATGATCCCAACGTTCGCAGTAGCGCGCCTGTTGATGCAACGGGTGCCCGGATCGCAGGTCCAGGAAGCTCTTGACGTGCTCCGGGTTATTCGCGTCCCACCTACCGTGCAACGCGACGATCACCGCCCAATCAAGGGCGGGGCCGGCCGGGAGCTCACTCGATTTGACCTTCATGGGTACCCGCTTGGCTAGTTCCGGGGCCTAGCGCCAACGTCATGCTCCTCGTCCGCTTCAAGGCACACAACCAACTCGCTAGGCACCTTGACCTCATCGCCCTTGATGCTGATGACCCAGCAACGCATCGCCGCAACCAGGGCATTGGGCCCAAACGCGTTGAGCGGGCTCTGGCCCCGAATCGTTGCCTCGACATCGTTCCAGGGATGCGGGCGGTGGCGAATATCGATCTTCTCGCGGTCCATGATCGGCCAGGCCAAAGCCGCGTCGCTGGAATAGCGCCCGAGGTACGACATCGGCCGATCGATGATCTGCCGCATCATCCCGGATGCGTGCGGAACGCACGAGCACGCCAGCCAGTCGAGGATGCGGCCCTCAGCCTCACTCACCTTGATCTTCACCACGTCTAAATCTCCCAGTTATGTTTCAGTTCCGCGGCGCAGCTTCGCCGGCACCGGATTCGTCGTCATGAGACGCATGGTCGACCTCGCGGTCGAGATGAGCGAGCAACTCGTCGGGCACGTCGACTTCTTCGCCGAGGCGAGAAGCAACCAAGCACCTCAGCTTGGCGACCAGTTCAGTCGGGCCCTCGAAACGTTGGCGCCGCGGGTGAACCTCATACGACAAGATCCCGTAGCGCTGGCCGCCGATGTACGTGAGCTCATTCCAGCTCGCCCTCTGGCCATCGCCGAGATCTTTCATCGCGATCGCGTACCAGATGCCACTCTTTGCCTGCTTGCGCACGGCAATGCCCTCTTGTTCGCTGATCGGGCCGCCTTGAGCCCAGTTGGTGGAAGGCTTCCAGCGCAAGCCGCTCCCGCATACCTCCACGCCGTCGACGATCTTCGAGGGCCGGAAGAAGCACTCTTCAGGCGTTCCATCTTCGTAGGCCGTGATCTGGACGTCGGTCCAACCGAGCGCTGCGGCCGCCGCCCAATCCAGAGCGTCGTCGATGAGGACTGCTGTTTTGATTTTCACAGGGGCCTTTGAACTAGCCGCGGGGCACCGGATCATCGGTGCCTGGCTCTTCGATCGGCGTGATGCGCCGTCGCGTCATGCGGGCGTAGATCTCGCTCGCGGGGCTGGTCGCAGCGGAAGGGGCTGATGACGACGAGGGAACGGCAAGCGCAGCACGCGCCGCCAAGCGCTCGAGCCACCTGACCTGGTCGTCGCTGATGTAGAGAAGTTTGCCGCCGTCTCGTCCACCGGCGACGTCATGCTGGGTAGCGCGAGAACGCAGGTCGTTCAGAAAGTCCAGTTCACGCGCATTCAGGCCCATCAAGCCAAACGCCGCATCGAGGTCGCGCTTTCTCTTCGCAAGGAGTAGATCCTGCCGCTCATCGAACTCGCGCTGAGCGCGGTCGATGTCGGCTTGGCGCTCTGCAGGACTCCGGTTCAAGAGTTTGGTGAAATCGACCATCGGACGCCCTACAAGCCCGCCGGAGCAGCGAGGCGCCCGCGCTCTTCGCGGGTGGCCCGCACGGCATCATCAAAGGCGCGCAAGGCCTCGCCGCCGGCTACGAGTTGCTCTACGCATCGAGCGATCGTCTCGCCGCGGCTGCGCGACATCGGCCGGCTGACTCGTACTGGCGCCTCGTGTGCCTGGCCAATAAGGAGCGCCAGCCCGCGGCCCAGGGACCGCGACGCGTGAATGCCGGAGTGATCGAGCTTGTTCATGCGCTGCACCTCTCGCGAACGGGCTCGTCGTTTTCGTCGCTCTCCTCGCCATCGGCTGTGAACTTGTCCACCAGCTCGACCAGCCGGCTATTGCGCGGAGGCATCGGCGTGGCAGCGACTTTGCGCAGGACGGCATCGTCTGCATGGACCTTCATCAGCTGCCGGGCCCGGGAGAGCTGGGTGCGCAGCATGACGCGATTGACGAATGATTCGTGGCCAGGCGTGACCACGGCAATGACGCGCCGGTACTCGCCACCCTGGGCCGAGTGCACGGTGATCGCGTAGGCGTGGTCGATCGAAGAATCCATCGGGTAGTGCACGTCACGGCCGTCATCGAGCTTCACGCGCACCCACTTGGCGCCGCTGATGTTGCCCTTGCCTTTGGTGAAACCCGTGATGGTGCCGGTGTCGCCGTTGACGACACTCACCTTGCTGGAAGGCGCCGCGGCGTCCTCGCCGTCGCTGCCTTCGTCTGGATCGTTGGTTCCGCGCGGCACCTTCAGGTTTTCGCGGAAGATCACGCGATCGTTCAGGTGGAAGCGTGTTCCAGGAATCTTTGGCGCGTTCGGATTGCACAACTCGCGCAGTCGCGCGTTCGCGTACGTCACGTTCCAATCGGGCTTTGCCGCATCGCCCTTGCGCCGGCTCATGAGCAGTGCGACCTGCGAGAAGCCGAATTCGCCCACGGCTTCCACATATTCCTGCGCGACGAGATCGAAGCCGTTCTGCGCGCTGGGCAGTCCGTGGCTGAACTTCACGTCGTCGCGGTCGACGCAGTCGATCGTGCCCTTGTCGAGCTGCGCCAGAATTTCCAGCAGTCCGCCTGCTGCACGATGCGAGGACTTGAGGCGGTGCTTGTCGACTTGCGCCATGCGCATCAAGTCTTCCAGCACGACGCCTGGCTCGATGGAAGGCAACTGCCCCACGTCGCCCAGGACGATTGCGTGCTGGCTTTCGTTGAGGCCGGCGAGAATCGCGTCCCACAGCGAAGTGGGGGGCATGCTGCCCTCGTCGACCACCAGGATCTCGGACTCGAGTGGGTTCTCCTCATTGACCTGGAACTCGCGGCCGCCACCCTTGAACAGCGAGTGGATGGTGCTGGCAGAGCCGCCGACCTCGGACAACCGGTTGCTGAGCACCAGTGCGGCGCGGCCCGTGGGTGCGCAATAGTCGAAGCGTTCGGCTCCGAGATGCGCCGTCAGCACCTCCATGATGCTGGTCTTGCCGCAGCCCGGCCCGGCGGTGATCGTGTGCAGGCGGGTCCTCGAGGTCAAGATGCCAACCAGCGCATCGAGCTGGGATTCGTCGAGCCCCTTGGCGAGATTCGGGTTCAGGCGTTTGGCCGTTGCCTGCAGCTTCTCGCGCAGCTGCTGCGGCGAGTCCTTGGACAGCGGTTTGCAGCGATCGCTGAGCATGGTCGCCAGGCGCTTGGCCAGTGACTCTTCGATGTCCTTGAGCTCGGCCTCGTAGTAGATGTGGGTCGCCGCGGCACCGTCCCCGCCGACGCGAACCTCAGCGATGTCCTCGCTGGCCACGCCGGCCTTGATCACCTCGGCGAACGAAACCGCCGGATCCGCCCGCTTTACCGCCTCGGCCATCTGCTCGGCGGTCAGGAACATGTGGCCACCGCTGGAGCAAGCCGTCGAGATCGCGTACGCGGCCAGCGCGCCGAGGCGTTTCGGATCGTCCTTCGGGATGTTCAGGGCTCTCCCCAGTGCATCGGCCGACTTGAAACCGTACCCCAGGACGTCGCGAATCGGCGCGTAAGGATTCGTGGCCAGGCGAGCCCAGCACTTTTCCACCACGTCAGGCGAAATTCCCTTGTCACGTGCTCGCCGGTCGCCGGCCGCGAGTTGCTGGGTCATCAGCCAGCTGGCCAACGCCTTGAGCACCGGCTCTTTCATGCCCTCGTACTGGCCAACCCGAGTGGCCAGGTCGCGCTTCACGGCCTCGACCATCATTTCGCTGTGCTCGCCGTCGTACTGTCCCTTTTTGGTGACTCCGGAGAGGTCGAGCGTCCATGGCGACGTGACCAGGGTCTTGCGGATCTCCTCGAGCAACTCGGGCTCCGCACGCCCTTGCGCCGCGGCGGCCTTCAGTTGCTGGTCCAGGAACTTGTCGGCCGTGCGTTCGCCAACGCCCTTGAAGCTGCGAGCAATGAACCGGACGATCGCCTTGCGGTCGCAGTCCAGGTGCGGCTTGGCCAGGGCCGCGATGAAGCTCTCACCGTGCGGGCCAGTTCGAAATCCACCCTCGAATTCGTAACTCAGCCCATCCTTCAAGCCGCCGACGATGTCACCGGTCACCTTGACGCTTTTGCGGTCTTCCGTCCAGATGTGGGCAACGCCCCAGGTGCCGTTGAATACTTGGGTACGCTCCACCAGGCCGCGGATGGTCTCGCCCCTGGGCACGTTCGCTGCGGCAACGCCACCGGCGTCTTCGTCGACGTCGTCACCGCCGGACCTCGGAGGCGCTTCAGCATCCGCCGGCGCATACGCGCGCATGCGCTCGAACAGTGATCCGCCGGCCTTCGGGAGGCTCGAACCTGCAGCAGGCTCGGCTGACGGCGCCACCTTTGGTTGAGCGCGGCCTGTGAGTCTGGCCATCACGGACAGGGCGTCGCTTTGCCGAGTCGAGGGCTGCCCGACAGGCGGCACCTGCACGGCCGCACTTACCGGACGGCTAATGTTGCGGTTGATTCGCGCCAGACGGGCGAATATGTCCGGCTGACCAGTAGTGGCATGCGAATTGGTGTCGGGCATAGTGACTCAGTTCGGACGGTGGGTTGGATCTGGCGCGAAGGTATCGCATTTCGCAAGGACCTATTTTCCGGACCGGATAGCGCAGATGCAAACGACCGGGCACCCGCCTCGACTTCGCCACAGCCACCCCTCGATGCGCCGAACCCGGCCCAAACATGGTGGGGGCCTCTTTTTGAGCGGCCGGCTCCTTAAATACTAGGTCCCTTAAAGAGTAGGACTCCGGTGAGACCCCTTCTCCTCCCAGGCATAGATTAAGAAATTCCTGCGAGAAATAGGGTTGCCAAGGGGAAGCGGCCTGCTTTCGAATCTCGTTCCAAATCAGAACCGATTTCAGAATCCGGGCGGAAAACTGCAGGCGGTGCCCCTCGAATCCGCCGGCCGGCCCTCAATCGAGGCGCTTTGCGGGCAGTCGCATTCCAATTTGAAACAAGAGTTGAAATCGAAGCGCATCCCCTTGCGCCGCCGCTGGGCTGCGGCATAATGGATCCCGACGTCCAGTCCTGCCCGGTTTGTACGTCGCTTCGTCCGGGAAAGGGAGCTTCGGCTCCCTTTCTTCTTTTCCGGGCTATGAAGAGGCGGGCCTTCCCGCGGCGCCGGCGTCCAGCAAGTGTGGTGCGGCGCGGGGACGCGGGGAATTGGCCGGTCAGCCGCCGCGGGGCGCCGGCGTGGGTTCTGCGGCCTGGTCGACTGCACCGCCCGTGCGAAGGCGCGCCCCACGCAACCCCAGAACCCGCTCGTGCGCCTCTGCTGCGTGCACGACACGATATGTCCAGCGGACCGTGTCCTGCCCGACGTGCTCCAGGCGCGCGCTGGCGTTGTGCCAGGCCTCATGGGCCCCGAGGCGTTCGTCGATCAACAGGGCCTGCTCCAGGAACATGGCGTGGACCGCGGCCAGGTTCGCGGCGTCGAGTACTACCAGGCCGCGTTCGGCTGCCTTGTGGAGCTCGAAGACGATAGGACGCGCGAACGCGCTCTCGGCGCGCGTCGCCTCCCACTCTTCGCGGCTGAAGGCGCTGCCCGCGGGCCGGGTCGGATCGTCCCAGGCTAGGAGTCTCGACTCGACGGCGGCCGCTTGCGGTACGGGCGGACGGGCGCTCACCTTCGCAAGGCGATCGAACACAGATTCGGCTGCCCGTGGAGCAGTACGTGGCGGGGCAGGACGCTCTTTCTTTCCGGTGACTTCGGCGTAACTGCGTGATGGTGCAACGGGTGCGGCCTCTGCGAGCGCGAGCTCGAGCTCGTCAAGTGCAGCATCCTGCTCGGCCTGCACCATGGCCGGCGCCGCCCGCATCCTGCGGAGGCGTTCGGTGATGGAAAGGGTCTGCTCTGTCATGGAAGGACGCCCTAACTGGTGCTCGGGGGCGGTGCCGACGCCGGCGGCGCCAGCGATGACAGTCTGCCAAGACGGACGCCCGGTTTCAAATGGGCAGGCTCGACGCCGCGGTTGCGCGGCGGCAGTTCATGACGCAGGTGCTCGATGATTCTCATGAGGCGCACCTGCATGCGCAGCTGCACCTGCGCGCTCTCGGCGGCCGCTGCGGCGCGCTCCAGGCGCTGGTTGGCCTCACGACGCGCAGAGCCGACGGCGGCGCTTTCGCGGATTTGCTCAAGGCGATGTTCGACCCAGGCGGCCAGTTGCTGGCCGGCCAACGCGGGCGCAGACGGCTGCGGTGGTGCGGCCCCGCGCCTTCGCAGCTCGCGTTCGGTGAGTTGCTCTGGGTTCGTCTTCGGGGGAGAGGCACTGCCTTCGCGTCCATCGGCTGATCGACGTCCAGGCAGGTGTTGTTGGTGCACGGCGTAAGGACTTCGCCTTCCGCGACGTTCGAAATTCGCAGGTGCTTCGGCCGCGGCGCCGGGGGTGGCTTCCTGCTTTGCCGCAGCCAGCCAGCGGTAAACCGTCGCGGTGCTCCTGCCGACGGTAGCGGCGATCTCGTCGATCTTGGCGCCCTCCCCTGCCAACGCGATCGCGGCGGCCCGTGATTCCACCCGCTGCGTCCGGCGCTCGGCACGTCCTGGCACCTTCAGGTCGGCACGCCGCAGCCGCTCGGCGCCCGAGATCAGGGTGCGAAGGCGCTGTTCCTCGTCGGGTGTGACCTGGAAGAGATTGAGCAAGTGGTCATTGGTCGGGGTGTAGATCGGGCTGAGGCGCGCACCCTGGTGATAGACGAACTTCCCCGCGTGGGCCGCTTCGATCCGCCGCTTGATCGTGCTGAGGCTCCCATCCGTGATCGGCTGGAAGTCCTGGGCCAGCGGAAACGCCTGCACCACCTGTCCGACCTCGTGCCAGAAGTTTGCCGGGGTGATCACGCCGGAGTGGCCCAGGAAGCAGACCATCCAGAAGAGGAAGCTGTCGCGGCTGCCGCGGGCAAAGCCGCCGCGCGCCATGGCAAGGTCGCGCAGGTCCAGAAAGCGGGCCCAGTTCAGCGACTGCGCGGTCATCTGGCGCATCATCACGGGCTCGCGCCTGGCGCTGTAGTTCACCAGCTGGCCCAAATCGCTGACGTCGCAGGCGCCCAGCAGCTTGTTCTGCCGTTCGCGGGCACTGCGCGTGACTTTCGCGCCGGTGGCCACCGCTGCGGCAATCGAAATCGTCCCGACCTGCTCGCACAGGTCAGCGAAGGCCCAGGTGCGGCCGGTGTCCAGCACGACCTTCACTTCGCCGCCGCTCTTGCTGTTGATGGAACTGGCCGGCCGCAACACGCGCGCCGCGTCGCGCACCTTCGGGTCGCAGCCGAACTGGGTGTACAGCGAAATGAGGGAGGCCTGCAGCGCGTTCCACTGTGGCATCAGCGTGCTGGTGATGGGCTGATCGAAGATCCACTTCGCATAGAGCCCGCGCCCTGAGGAGACGATCAGCGACGGCTCGGGCACGCCGTGGCGCCGCGCATGCTCCATGACGGCCTCGATCGAGGCCCCATCGGCGATGAGATCTAGGTTGTACAGGTCCAGGTCCACGAACGCGCAGCGCAGCGTGTGGGCCAGGCTGGAGGCGCGCCGACGGGAGATGAAGGTCGCCTGGCTGACGTAGGTGTCGCACGACCCCCCAAGCGCGCGCATGACCGGCTCGGCCACGTCGACGCTGTAGGACTTCTCACGCCACTTGCCCTCGCTGACGCGAGCGACAGTGAAGTAGCCTGGTGAGTTGTCGGGCGCCCGCGGGTGGAGCAGGCGCGCCTCCGCCAATGCCGGCGGCAAGCTCGGATCAAGCAATAGCACTTCTCGTTGTCGGGCAACAACGAAGTGGGTGCGGTCACAGGGGGGCCAATGCGCGGGCTGATATTCGCTTGACTATTTTCCGGCGCCGGATATTATTGGGACATAGGTCATTTGCGGTGCTTTTCACCTGTACTCGGCGAAAGCTGTTTATGGTGTCCCGGCGCTTCAGATGTTTAGTCAGGCCTGTGGAATATCAGGCACGCGTGTCGCTCTCACATTTCCCTGTGGCAGCGGCACTTTTTTTGCCCGTTCCTTTCCTTTTTCGCTCCTGGTTGATGGGAATGTCCGGTGGAGAATGCCTCTGCTGGGGCCTTAGCCGCGGACGCCACTTTCGGGTGTCCGCTCAGTAGCTGACGGGGTACTTCATTAGGTCTGCTCCTCGGTCTTCTATGGGGCCAATCCGCTGCTTCTGCTTCGCGGAATAGTCCATTGCGAAATGTATTTCTTTGCGGCCATCATAGGGTTGAGCGGGCGGGAATGCAAGCGGGGTCCCGCCGGCGGCCTGTCAATGTTGTCAGCCGCCGCGGGGAGCCTGATCCGTTTGGCCGGGCTCCTCGGGCTGTTCCTGCCTCTGGAACCGTGCTTGGGCCACCTGCGCGTCCCATGAGGGCTTGTCCATGAGCCTGACGAACGGGGTCATGGCGTCCACGCCCCACTGCTGCGCGACGATCATGTTGGCCACGAAGAGCTTCGGCCGGTTTTGCTCGCTGTGGCGAGTTTGCGCGCTCCAGGCGGCGCTGACTGCTTCAGCAACGCACCGCCGGAGAAATTCGGGGGTGCCCTCCCCGACCTGCGTTCGAGTTCGGTTGAAGGCGACCCAGGCCGCCTCGATCTGCTCCTCGGCCGGGGGCTGCAGCCCGGTCGCGCAGGCGCTGCGCAGCGCCATGAAGCGCCGGCGCAGGGCGATCCGCGCCGCATCGACCTGCGCGCTGTCGCCCGCAAGGGCGGCCGTCATCAAGTTGTCGATGAGGAGCCTGTCGTTGGATTCGTCGTTCAAGAGGTGCCCTTTCGCGGTTGCAACCTCACACCCCGGGGCGCGGTGCGGCTTCGAGCTGCTGCTCCTGCTCCAGCTCTGCATCCGCTCGCTCGAGTTGGCGCAACCGCTCCTCCTCCGTGCCCGAGCCGTCGTCGGAAAAGTACGCCGAAATGGATCGCATACCGCACTCCGGGCAGTCGTCATCGACTTGCGCATCCCAGCCGTCATCCCACTGGTGACGGCAGCACGGGCACCGGTAGTGGTTGGTCCACCAGGTGCTTTCCTCGGCGGGTTCCTGCCCGCCAGTGGGGCCGCTAGACGGTTGCGCCATCGGCCGGCTCGTACCAGGATTCGGGGATATAGCCAAGGGCGCCGAGGAGGTCCCAGCCGCGCGTGTCGAGTTCGTCCAGTGCCGCCTCGTTCACCGAGCCGCCGATCAAGGCATGCAGGTACGCGGGCTCCTTGCAAGCGCGCCACCAGTCGTACTCCTGGCTCCACTCGCCGGCCAGGAGAAACGACACCGTCACCGGCGGCGTGTTCTCGCCTTCCCCTGCGCGGATGCGTGTCGTGAGCGAGAGCGCCTTGTTGCCCGAGTGACGGATCTCGCGGGGCAAGCCGCTGGGTTGTAGAAGCATGGTCATTGGGGTTCCTGTAAGTTCAGCCGCGCGGTGCCGGCGCGACGCTTGCGTCGTCGGCTTCTTCCGACTCGCCAGCGTCATTTCTGGACGTTTCCACAAGGCGCGCCCGCGACGCCCAGCCGATTCCTGTGAGCTCGTGACGGGAGCCGTCGTAGGCTTTGACCGTGAGGCTGTCCACCGAGCTGATGCCGGTCACTTCGCAGGTTCCGAGCGTGGCCGTCTCCACCAGGTCGCCGCGCGCCAGCCTGCCTTCCTTGGCCAGGCGCACGATCTTGATGTGTCCCGGCTTGACGGGATCCAGAGGGTGCGAGGAGTTTGCTGTCATCGTTGCCTCTCTTGTGCGGACTCCTCGGAGAGGTGCGGCTCTTCCCGCGCGCGCTCAACGAATGGATGAAATCCCGTCGAACGCAGGCGCTCGTCCCAAAGCAAGTCGACGGCCGCGTCGGCCATCTCCTTCAGGTCGACGCCACCCACCGAGACGGTACCGAGATCGCGGTCCTCCCGCCCACCCTTCGCCACGACCCGGAAAGCCGCGACTTTCCAGGCAGCTACGTGCGGTCCGTCGACATCGCCTGTTCCGGTGAACGAATAGGGCTCGGCGTCGCCCGAGTCCATGACCTTGTTGCCCTGGCGGGGGTCCAGCACATAGAACTCGAACGAGTCGAGCTCCCTGACCGCGATGCGGCAATGGAAGACGTCGAGCGCCGCGTCCGCAATGTGCTTCGCGGGCACGGCGGTGGCGTCGAACGAAACGATGTAGCCGCCGGGCACAGCGGCATCGTCGTCGTGCAGGTCGGGGCCAGCCAGCGCCAGCACGATCACGGTTTTGAATTTCATCCTTGGAGCCTTTCCGTGAGCCCATCCTGTTCGACGAAGTGCTCGTCTTCGGTCAACTCCACTTCGCTGGAATGGATCGCCAGGCCTGGGGCATGGCCCGGATCGAGCAGCATCTGCACGCACGCGTCTTGCTCGATCTGGCCGCCCGCCATCAGCAGTTCCTGGGCCGCCTGCGGCGAGAGTCCGTCGACCTCGACGGCGTGCTTGAAGGCGGCGTCGTAAAGGGTCTGCTCGTCCACCACTTTGAAGTCCAAGATGAATCGGCTCATACGATTGCTTTCATGATGTCTGGTGTGTCACCCACCCGACTCGATGGGCGCCTCAACAGACCTGTTGCATTCCGTGAGGTGGGTGCGTGCGAACTGGGCGAGAACGTCGAACGCCTCTCCGACGCCGAGCCGCTCGATCAGATAACAGGCCACCCCATGCGCACCTTGGTTCGACGCACTTACCGCCTGGGCGACCTCTGCGTTGAGTTCGCCGGCGTCGCCGGCGGACCCCTGAATGCGTTCGGCCACGGTGATGGCCACATCGGCCAGCGCGTTGCATTCCCAGGAGAACCACGCCCTGCCCTGCTGCTGCATGAGAGATTCCAGGCCAAGGGCCTCGTCAAGGCGCACCAGCATCTGGCTCGCGAGGTCTTCCGGGGTCACCTTCAGCCTCACCGAGACCTCGAGGCTCTGGAGATCCTGGCCGCTCATGATCGGCTTGATCTGCATGTCTTGTGCAGCATGGACCTCCACGTCCGGCGCGATCAGCTTGGCGATCACGTCACGCGCGAGCACCTCGCTGATATGGCGGTGGCGCTGCGCGCTCGTGCGCAGCAGGTCCTGCCGGTCGACAGCGCGCGACGGGCCCGCGGCGACAGTTTGGCCGAGCGTGGGCATGATCACCGGTCCGTGTCGTAGCCGCTGTCTTGGAAGTCTTCGTCGCCGAGTTCATTGCTCAGGGCGAGATCCTCCCGTTGCAGGTCGCGCACGGCGGCGACATCGACCGGTTCCAGGTGCAGGCCTGCGGCGTCGTTCTTGTACGCTTGGTGCATGTAGTCGATGGCGCGCGGCAGCGCCTCGAGGTTCGGTGCCACGACGTACATGAGGGCGCGCACCGTCGCATCCACGCCCTGGAAGCCGCGCCACGCGTCGGGCGTGATGTCGACGCGTGCCGCCTGCTCGACCGCTTCGGGGGCTTGCGCCTGGGGCGCTTCCTCCGGCTGTGCGCCGGGCCCGTCGAAGAAGCTGCGGATGAAGCTGCGAACGGGCGGTGCCATCGGCGCCGGGGCCGCCGTCGGGGCGGGCGCGATCTCAGCGGGGTGCGCATCCAGGCGGGCGGCCTCGATCGCGCGGGCATCACCCGTGAGTGCAGAGCGAACCAGAACGCGTGCGCGGCCGGCCGGATCGACTTCGATCGAGCGCTCCTTCGCGCGCATCGAGCCGATCATCGTGGCCGCCCCGTCCAGATAGCTGCCGTGGCTGTGTACCTCGCCTTTGACCAGCACAGGCACTTCGTAGACGTTCATGCCCACGCTTTCCAGGTGCTCGCGAACCCCGCGGGAGACGGCCGCACCCTCGCCGGCGAGCAGCGCCTGGCCAATGTCGGGCATCGCGCCTTCTTGCGTGCTGGAGCGCGCCGCGTACAGACTTGCCCAGCGGGCGCCCAGTCCGAACAGGATCTGCGCTTTGGCGATGTCAGCGTCGGCATCGGGTACGTCGCGCATCTCGATGCCGGAGGCGCGCACCGGAATCTGCGGCAGTTGCGTGAAGAGATGCGAAACGCGGCGGAACTCGGGTGCCGGCGTGAAGATCAAGGCGTCGGGCGCCTCGGGCTTGGCGGCCGCCGTGCCGTACACGCCGCGCAGGACTTGGTCGTACAAGTAATTGCCGGTCGAGGTGACGATGGCGATGGTGGTCATGAGGAAGCCTTTCTTTCGGAACGTGAACGGTTGAGTGGGAAGTAGTGGAGCGGGAGCCCCGCTTACGGTGGAACTGCGAAGGTCACTCGCGATTGCCGGGCCTCGTGTTGCTGGCGCGCCCGCTCGCGGTTCTCGCGATGCTTGGGCAGGTCCTTCAGCCAGCGGCGGGTGTCCTCGTTGAGGGTGAGCGTTTTTCGCGCGCGGGTGAATGCGACGTACAGGAGGTTGATTTCCTGCTCCTGGATCTGGGCGTTGGGATCCTGGGCGAGCTCCGCTTCGGCCTCGGCCAGGTACTCGAAGTCCGGCGCGATCTGCACGTGGTCGTAGTCGAGGCCCTTGACGCCGTGCGCTGTGGCCAGGATCAGGCTCGCGTCCGCCTGAACGCGGACCTCGTTGCGCTCCAGATCTTCCACCAGGTGCGGCGTGTCGCCTTTGTATTGGTCGACGAGCTCGGCCATGATGCGCAGCTGGCCGTCGCGGGTCGCCTCCGCGTAATCCTTCATCTCCTGCCAGCTGCCGAAGCGGCGCAGCAGCGGGTCCTTGATCTCCGACAGGTTGTTGATGAAGAGCGCGTAGCCATCGAGCAGCGATCGCACGTGATACTTCTTGATGCCGCCCACCCAGTGGACGCCGGCGCCGCGGTCCTGCGCCGCGATCTTGAAGAGCTGCGAATTGGTGCGGGCCAACGTCGTGATGGTCGCCCCAGGCGAGAGAGCCCCGTCGGAGGCCATGCCCTGGATTGGGATGTGCTCGCCCTTCAACTCGCGCAGCAGGGTGTTGGCGATCGCCGCGATGCGCGGGCCGAAGCGCCAGGTCTGGGTGAGATTGAACACGGTGGCATCGGCCGGCAGCGTTTCGAGCGCGTCGCGCGCGCCGCGGAAGCCGTAGATGGCCTGGTGTGGATCGCCCAGGTACAGAACCCTCGCCTGCTGCTGGTTCGCGACGATCTGCGCCATCACGGGGTTCGCATCCTGGTATTCGTCGAAGATCAGGACGTCATAAGGAAGCTGCGGCCGCTGCAGGGCCCACATCTTGAGATAGGCGTCGTCAGGGATGCGCACGCGGTCGTTCATGTCACACATGCGGCGCCACAGCGTGCGGGCGCTTTGCAGCGCGTCGTCGATCTCCCTGCCGTAGGCGCGGTACGTCTGGTCCAGCCCCGCAGCGTGGTCCGCGTCGATGTGAGCCGCGTGGGAATTGAAGAAGTTGCGCAGCACCTGCTGGGTCATCGCCGCAGCCCGGTAGTTGCGCAGGTTGAGCTCCTGGCGCACGGACATCGCGCGCCACTCACGATCGATGCGGCCATCGAACTTGCGGCCGACCGCGTCGAACGCGAGCGAATGAGCGGTGCGCGCGGTGGTGTTGCGCGGAAAGCGAGTTTCCGCCTCGACCTGGTTGGCCTTGGCGAAACTCAGATAGAGCATGCGCTGTTGTGGGCGCGCTTCCGCGTAGCCGACGGCCGTGGTGGTCTTGCCGGTACCCGCTTTGGCGCGGCCCACGATCACTCGCCCATTGGCGGAGATGATTGCCTGCTGTTCGTCTGTATAGACAACCCGTTGTCGGCGGGGCTCGGGATCGTCGATGCGCAGGCCGTCCACCCGCATGGGCGCGGGCGGCGGCGTTGCCGCCGGCCGGTCGAATGCGGAGCGGAACTGGGGCGGGCTGGGCAAGCGCACCACGGGGCCGGACACCGGCATCGGCGGGCGGGAGTTTGCCAGCATTGAGCGAACGCTGGCGTCGGTACGCTTCGCGCTCGGAAAGTCGGGGTAGAAGGATGCCAGGTCCGCCGTCGAGCGCGGATGAAACATCTCTTCCAGGCGCGAATTGACGAGGTGGTCGTTCCCTTCGATCCCGCCTTCAGTATGGGCCTTGCGTTCGAGCTCGTGGAACCGTTCGTAGGCGGCCAGCAGGAAGGCGTCGGCCTCCTGGCTGGTGGTGATGGCGCTGTAGTCTTCGGCCAGAACCATGCGGTGCACGGACGAGGCCGATAACGCGGGCCTGGTCAGGCCGGCGCCGGGTAGCGTCGACCGCGGCGCAGGGGCGGCGGACCGCTGAGCTTCGGAACTGAAGCGGCGCAAGCGCTGGAAGATGTCGGCCATATCGTGATTCGCAAAAAGGTACGTTGCGAAGCACTGTACGGGCCCTGATTCCTGAAATCAAACGGGCGGGTTGGTAGCTGGCTGGGCTGGCTGGCTGGAAGGGGCTCGCCGGAACACCCCCGTGCGCAGTTCCTCATGGCTTTCCAGGTAAAGCGCCTGGGCGATCGGGTGTAGGCTTGGCGGCCTATGACTAGGATGCCTATGCCGACAAAGTCCCAGGCGACGCCCGAGCCCGGCTTCGTCTATTTCCTGAGCAACCCGTCCCTCGGCGACTGGATGAAGATCGGGAAGACGGTGAACCCGACTCGCCGGATCTCGCAGCTGAACACAGCCGCTCCGCTCGACTTTGAACCGGACCGGGTGTGGATGACCTCCAACCGTCATGGGTTGGAGCGCCTGTTCCACGCGGCCATGGCCCCCGTTCGGACGCCTACCAGGAGGGAGTTCTTTGAAGTGAAGGCCGGCGTCCAATACCACACCGAGGTCGACGAGGTGACGGGCGAGGAGTACGAGGTGCGCACGTGCCCGTCGGAGGAGGTCGCCGACTTCCTGGAAAGCGTGGCCTTCCAGGAAGGCTTCGATCTGGAGGAGGTCCTGATCGAGGATCCGGCAAGGCTCCGTCGCCGCGCCAATGCGCGGTAATGCTCATTGCCCGTTGGGGCCCCACCGCTCCTCGGCCGCGGTGGTCAGGCGATTGACGGCCTGACGCGTGGCGCTCAGCTCACGCGACAGGGTGTCCAGGCTTCCCGCATCCCGCAGGCGCTGCTCGGCGGAATCCGCCTTCCCCCGCAGCAGGCCGTTCTCAGTGTCGTATTTGAGCTGCAGCGTCTTTCTGACGTCCACCAGGTCGCGAGCGGCGCCGATGATGGTCGTGCGCAGATTCGCCATCTCCTGGGCGAATCCGCCGACGAGGTCGATGAGCCCGCCAAGCTCCGCTCGCATTTCGGTGATCTCCGCGGCACTCGCCGGTGGCAGTTCAACGGGCGCAACTGGTTGGGGCGGCGCGTGCGCCGGCGCGGGCGCCGAGGCGGGGCTTTTCCTGGATCGCGCCCCAATGCGCTTTGCCGTCGGTCTGGGATCGACGCCGTAGAACACGCACAGGTCTTCGAATCGGTACAGCGGCCTGGCCCGATCGGCATCGGCCTGGCGGCATCCCTTCAGCAGGCCCGCGGTCGCATCGCGGGAAAGAGTCGTGCGCGATGGGCCGCGCTCGAGCTGCTTGAAGCGTCTGGCCGCTTCGGACAGTGGCACCGGTCGCTTGTCCGGCGCGCGGTCACGGGTACCGAGAGGTAGGACGCCCTCCTCCTCGGCCCGCTTCAACAAGGCGCGGATTCGCGGCGGCTGGGATTTTTCCGGGGGAGTGCTCATCGTCGCGAGGCAGTTCAGGATGGAGAATTATCGATCGATCTGCGCCAAATTTGCGTCATTGCATTGTGGCGCAAATTCCTGAAATCTTCCACAAATCGATGATGTTTCACGGCCCCGAGGAGTGGCGAAGGCCCGTTAATCGCGCGTCGGCATTGACTTTTTTGTGGTTCGAACCCGGATGGTCCGCGAACCGTGAAACACTCAAAAATTTGTGTCTGAGTGGGCCGGAATTGACGCAGGATTGATCTGTGCGCGGGTCTCCAGCCGCGCGCGGAGAACCTCTGGCAGCTCGGCGCCCTCGGCGCGGATGCGATCGGCGCCCAGGCTCTTGAAGCGGCCGTGCGCGGCGCCCTGCTTGGCGTAGTGAGCAGCACTGGGGGAGTCCGGCGCGACGTGTCCCATGAGCGCAGAGGTCTTGTTCGGCCCGTGCTGGGCGCGCGCGTTGGCGGAGAACTGGCCGCGGGCGCTGTACAGGGAGTACATCTTCTGGCCGCTCCAGACACGCAGGCAGGCGTGGCGGATCGTTGATCGGGTCGCGTTGTAGTAGGCCGCGTAGCCGTCTTCGATCTGTTGCTCGGTGAGCTGTTCGAAAGGCGTGATCTTGGCAGACGCCAGGTCGTCCTTGCGCGGTCGCCCCCGCGGCCGGGCCTCTTGTTGGTCGGGCCAGGTGCTGAGCCAGCTGCGCAGGTTCTGCAGGTGGGTGTCGACAGCTTCCCGGTCGAAGGCGCGTTCTATCAGGATCTGGCGCGTGGGCCGATCGGACGATTCCAGGCCCAGGCGCTGGCGCTCCGCCCGTTCGCGGTCCATCTGCGCCCGGATGAACGCCGGCTCGCAGAGCTTGGCCTTGCCGTTGACGACCTCCAGGATGCCGGCCTCGGTGTCGGCCCATGCCGCGCTGGGCCACTCCCCTGGGCGCACGCCGGTGAGGACGCCGGCCATGAGCCAGGCCTGGGCCCGCGAGGCCCACAGTGATCCGGCGATCGCGCGCTCCCCGAGTTCGGCCAGCAGCAGGTGGTAGTCGGCTTCAGGGATGGAATCGGGGGTGTCCTTCTCGCGCGGGCGGCCGACCACCTGGCGGACTGCCTCGAGCATCGGGACCACATCGGCGGCCTCTCGCGCGACGGCTGCGTCGGGGGAGCTTGTGGCCAGGGTGCGCGAATGCCAAAGGAGCGCGGCTCTATACAGCTTGATGGTCTTGGGGGTGAGGTCCTTGCGACCGAGCAGGTCCTCAGCCAGATCCCGCAGCGTAACGGGCACCACCTCGGTCTCATCTTGATCTTCCCGGCGCCGGCTTTCCGAGAAGTTCGTCATGAACTTGATGCTTGCCCGATAGAGCTGTTCGGTCTTGGGCTTGATCGGAAAGGGGCTTTGCAGGACGGCGGGCTCTTCATGTGCCCTGCCCTCTTCGGAGTCCTGGTCGCTTTCGAGCAGATCCGTCTCGACAGTGCTGGAGCCGGTGCCTTCGGGGGCGGTGAACCTTGAGGCGACGCCTTGTGGGGGCTGGATCTGCACAGTGGTCGTCATCGGCTGGAGTGTTTCGGGCTGGAGCTGGCTTCGACTAGAGGGGGTTTCGGAGGTTCCGGGCTTCGACAGGGTAAATAGGTGCGAATTAACTCCACTCGCCATAACGCATTCTGGATTTTCTGCTGGGGGTTGTCCACACTTCAATTAACCAATTCGCCTGCGCCGAGCCCCTCTGGCACCGGTTATGAGTTAGGTTGGCAGTGGAAATGCGTTAGGTGGAAACGCTATCCAGTAGTCGGCCGCGAGAGGTTGCGTCGGCGATGCCTCGGATCGCCCGATGTGCTCGCACTGCCCTCCCCCCGCTTGCTCGGCTCGACGTGGCCGGTGATCCCGCGCCTCGATGGGGCTGGGGCCGATTTCGATTGCCATTCCAAATTGGAACGAGATTTGAAATCAAGGGGCCTCGGTCTTCAAAGGCTCGTGTACGCCGAGGGACCAAGCCTGCCGCGCCCGTTCGCGCCTGAATCGGCGCCCGAAGAAGCACCTAACGGGTTTTCGACGAGCACCTAACGCATTTCGGCGCCCCAAAGTGGGGCAAGAGTTGACGTCAACTGACGTCAGTTGATGCGGTTGACGTCAGTTGACGCCGCGAAATTCGGTGCGTAATATGCGGTTCGCAACGCCTGTGATTGCGAAACTGAAAGGACAAAGCAAAATGGGAATTGGAATTGACGTAGGCCGCAGTGGTACCAAGGTTGCCTTCAAGGCGCCCTCCCCCGGCGGCGGCTTGGAGATCGCCACCTTCCTGATCCCGTCGGCCTTCGCGCCGGCGAGCCTGATCAGTGACGAGGCGGCATCTCGCGCCGCGGCGGCCGATACGGTCGAAGTCGGCGGCCGCAGCTACTGGGTCGGCGATACCGCGCTGTTGCAAGGCCGAGACGAAATGGTCGCCGGCCTGGACGACAAGTGGGTCACGGGCGCCAAGCACGAGGCCCTCCTGCGAGCGGCCCTGAAGCGCCTGGTCGCCGCCGGCGTCCAGCTGGAAGGCCAGACCGTGGTGGTTGGGCTGCCGTCCCGCGGCTTTGCCGAGAACCGCATGAAGTACCAGGCCCGGGCGATGGAGATCTCGCCCAAGACGAAAATCAAGGTCGTGCCCCAATCGATGGGCCCGTACTACAGCGCACTGTTCGACGACCAGGGCAACGAGCAACCTGGCGTCGCGAAACAGTCGGTGGCCGTGATCGAGGTCGGCCAGTTCACGACGGACCTGGCGCGTGTGGACGCCACGGTTCCTGTTGAATCGGCCCTGGATTCCACGGACGGGATGCGGGTCGCAGCGGAGGCGCTGATTCGCGCCGTGCTCCGTGAACACGAGATCACGCTCGACATGGCCGAAGCCACGGCGGCGCTGGTGACCGGCCGGATCAAGAACTTCGGCAAAGAGGTCGACGTCTCGCAGCTGGTGCAACTGGCTGTGCAGCCGGTCGCCGAGCGGGTCGCCGACAAGGTGCTGCAGGTTTTCGGATCGTCGCTGCGCACCGTCGATCGGATCATCGTGGCCGGCGGCGGCGCTCCCCTGCTTCGCGCTCCGCTCCTGGCGCGTCTGCCGACGGCCGAGATCGCGGACGATGCTCGGTTCTGTGTGGCCCGAGGATTCCTGAGGTTTGCCGCGGCACTGGAACGTGCGATTGCGCGGCCGGCGGCAGAACCTGTTGACCTCGCCGCGTAAGGGGGCGTGGCCGTGCCAAAGGGAGTCAGCCTCCAGAAACGGGTCACTTTGCGGTACCGGGCTGACGATCCGCGTGGCGGCGGCTTGATTGAGCGCTTGCGCGAGGTATTCCCTCGAGGAGGATTCAACGATGCTCTGGTTCAGGCGGTGCTCCTTGGGGCGCCGCTGGTTCTGAAGCAGCACCAAGCCGCGCTCGCCCAGGTGTATGAAACTGCTGTGCAGCCAGCTCCTGCACGAGCAAATTCGGCCACCCCGCCGCGCCTCGTGGACGTCGCACACAAGGGGGCGCCAACCTCGACGGGCGACGTCACGCCGCCGGTGGCTCAACTCCACGAGGCGCGCTCGACGGATAGAGAGCGCGGGGACGACGGCGCGGCTGTCAGCGAGGATTTCTCGCCTGGGGTGCGCCGACTGCTGGACCACTACTAGGGAGTGGTGAACCGTTCACCACCTAGTAGCCATGCTTGGGGGGGGGTAGTCTGAGACTACCCCCCAAGATTGAGAGACAGGCCCCGACTGCGCGCGCCGGAATTTCGCTCACACTGCCCCACGCGCGGGCAAAAAGAGAGGGGGTAGTCTCAGACTACCCCCTCTCTTCGTCGATGTTGCCCGGCTGCTCAGGTCATGAACTTCCTGAGCAGCGCCTCCAGCTCGGTCCGCGTTTTGGCTCGATACCCGTCAAGCTGACGCTCGCGCCGTTCTTCGTGAAGCTGACCTTCGCTACCTGGTCGCCTGTGCCCTTGATGACAATCGGCTTCGCCGGTGTGGCGTCTCGCGAGCCCGCTGCGCAAGACGCCACGAGCGTGGCGAGCACAACCTTGCCGGATGGCCTTTCCTCCAGCGACTTTATCTGTTCGGCGGCTGCCAGCACCGCGTCGGGATTCTTTTGGAGCGCGTCGTTCAGCATTGGGCCCCATGCATACTGGATTTCAAGGGGGCTCGCGAACGCCTCGAGGACTGCTGAAGGAAGTCGCGCGATCGCCAGCAAGCGTCCGAGGCTGGTCAGATCGATCTGCAAGTCCGTGGCCATCTTCTTCGCGGACGGGTAGACCTTTTCGTCGAGCGCCTTCAAATAGAGGACGCCCTGCTCGTATGGCCGCAAATTCTTGCGGTGGCGGTTCTCCCGCTCCATCCGCGCGAATAGTCCGGCATCATCCATTTCTTCGATCGTGGCCAGAACTGGCAAGGCCTCCTCAAGGCACGCCTGACGCCGGCGGGAGCCGAAACTCAACTCATACTTCCCCGGCTGACCTGGCAGAGGCCGTACACCGATGGCTTGTGTGTTGCCCCCGGCCGCCCGGATCTCCTCCCGCAGTTCCTTGAACTCCTTGTCCTGGTAGGAGTGCGGGTGACGATTGGCGAACTTGCTCAGGACAATGTCGTTCGGGTCTAGCAAGCGAGTCGGCAAGGCGCCTTCGTGTTGCTGGAGGGCCTCCTTCAGGCGCTCGTTTTCGTTCGCAATTTCTTTGTCCCGATATAGGGCATCGACGTGAGTGCCCATGGCGGTTCGCGGCCGATGTGTCGGTGGCGTCACTCCGGGCTGCGCGGCGGTCCCTGCTGCCGTCAGGTGATCGAAGCGGATCGCCGAGGCTTTCTCTGAGAATTTGCTGGCCATGTTCAGACTCCTACTGCGGCGACCGAGGGCTGCGGTTGCTGTGTGTCGCTGGCGGCCCCGATCTGCTGCCGCAACCAAGCCGCCTGAACTTGTTCCTCGACCAGATTCACCACGCGCTCGTAGGCGTCGAATGCCCGTCGGTACGTTCGCGGATTGGCAGCGGCTGTTACGACGTCATAGACTGTGCCGAACTCGGCGCTCGCCGTTGCCGTAAGCGTGGTTTTCGGAACCTCCACCGGCAGGACCATCTTCCCATATCCGGCAGTTATCCATTCGCGAACGTGGCTCGCCGCGGAGTCGCTCGAATCAACCCGCGCGAGCAGCACGTCAACGAAGTCGAACCGTTTGTGCGCCCCGCGCGCGGTCACGAGTTGCTCGGTGAGGTCGGTGAAAAGATCCCAGAACTGCGAGCTGGATGCAAAGTCCAGAGCGCTCGGCGGCAAGGGCATGATGATGCCGTCGCTTGCCAAGAACGCATTGATCGTCGTGTAGGACAGAGAAGGGGGTGTATCCAGGATGATGACGTCGTACTTGGGTCGCACTGGATCGATCCCGTAGTGCAGGACGTTCCAGAACTCGAACTTTCGATCAGCGGTTTGCCGGGCTGGCAATGCAAACTCCGCTGAGAAGAGGAGGGGGGCGCCGGCAACCAGGTCGATCCCAGGCCAGTAGGTTTCGCGGATTGAAGGTTCGATCGTGTCGGTCTCGCCCAGGCACAACGGGAGGATGGTCTGGTCGGACTCAACCTCGGTGTCTGGTAGGACGCCGAAGAGTGTTGTCATCGACCCCTGGGGATCGCAGTCGACCACTAAGACGTTGTGACCACGCAGGCTCAACCCCTGGGCAAGAGTCACGGCCGTAGTCGTCTTGCTCACGCCGCCCTTGAAGTTGCCGACCGAAATCGTCACCGCCTCGCAGCCTTCCGGCCGCAGTTTGCCCGCGCGCAGCGAGCGTGCCCAAGTGCGCGTCTCGGCGAGCGTGAAGCGTCGGCGACCGTCGCTCACGGTGCCTGGTGGCAGAACCTCCTTCTTGATCTGATAATCCAGCTTGCCCTTGTCCAGCTCGCAGATCGCAGCAAGTTGCATGGAAGAGAAGGTCGGGGCCGACTTTCGGGCCAAGGGTGGCAGCATCGCGACCCGCACCTGCTCGACCACGCCTTTCACTCGGGCAGCGACAGCAGCGATTTCGGCCAAAGTAACGTAAGGTGGTGGAATCTTGATGGCGGTTTTCATGACAGTCGCGTGTTCTGTTGAAAACGCGGATTTGTTGAAGTGACGCGTATTCTGCGTCTTGTTCGCCGCAAAGTGAAGAGCTTTGCCAGGAGGGCGGTCTTTTCTCCCCAACTTATCCTCAATACCCCAGCTCTCTTTACAGATGAGTTTAAGGGTTTTAATACCTTTACTGTCAAATTTCCTTAATTAAATCAACAGCTTACGCTGCATCAGGTGAGCGGTATTCCGGGAAGTGTGAGGGATACCCCGGGGGGTGTGAGCCAAAGCCCGGCTTCAGGTGAGAGGAACTTCCGGCCACCCAGAGCAGGTGCTCGGTAGAGCCTTTTGCCATAAAGGAACCCCGGTGTGAGCGAAATTCCGGCCTGTCGCGTCCTTGTGCCAGTCAATTGTGAGCGAAATTCCGCCCGACTGAGCTGTGCGGCGCTGGCGAGTGTGAGTGAAATTCCGGTTGCCGAGCTGACACGGAGGCCCAAATGTGAGCGAAATTCCGGCCTTGTGTGAACTCGACGGGTTCACACATAATCACCAGCATGGCCAAGCCTCAGCCGCCCGACCTCGGCAACCTCCTCAAACCCGTCAGTGCGCTGGCGATCGTGCCCAAGTCGTCGCAGATCACGCGCGTCGGACGCCAGGCTTACAACGCAATGCTTGTTCTAGCCCAAGGCCAAGGGGAGGGCGCTGAATTCTTCGAGGCGCCACTCAGCAGGATTCTCACGGGCTTTTCGGCCGCCAAGGACACCGCTCGCGAGGTGAAGCGCCATCTGCGCTCCATGATGACGACGTTGGTCGAATGGCAGTCACCGAGCCCAGCCGAAACCACGCCCTGGAAGGCCTGCGTGCTTCTCGCGGAGGCCCACCTGGACATGGTGAACGGAGAAACCTGGGTCCGGTGGGCGTATCCGCCGACCATTCGCAGCGAGTTGCTGAACCCTCAGCGCTACGCTCAGATCAAGATGCAAACCGTGGCCCAGCTGCGCACGCATGCGGCAGTTGCGCTGTATGAGATTTGCGCGCGCTACCGCGACAACCCCTCCGGCGTCACAAGCCGGCAGCATTGGACGTGGTGGCTTCCAGTCCTCACAGGCGCGCCGGCGGAAAGTCGCAAGACCGAGTACCGCTTCTTCAAACGCGATTACATCCGCCCAGCGATCGACGACATCAACGAGATCAGCGATCTGCACATAGAGGTTATCGAACACAAGCTGGGGCGCTCGATCGATCAGATCCAGTTTCGAGTGACCAAGAAGCCGTCAACGTCTTCGGTGGCCGCCGGCACGCCGGCGAGCGAGCCGATGGACGTGGGCCAGATCGTGCGGGCCCAGGCGCTTGGCATCGCTTCAGGCTTTGCAGAGGACATGCACTTCCGCTTCGGCATCGCGGCGCTGCGCGGCGCGCTCGACGCGCTCGAAAAGCGAATGGCTTTGAAGGGGCAGGCCCCCATCGCCGATCCCGCGGCCTACGTGCGCGCTGTACTGAACGGAACCCGCGCGAAAAAGGCGGCGATCGGACCACCCGCCCAGCAGCCCGAAGCCGCCGTGACCGTTGTCGACCGAAGCCCGGCCGCGCCGGCGATACCGGTGCACCAGGCCAACCTACCCGGTGATGCGCAGGTCGCCTGGGAGCAGCAGCGCTTCGGGCAGTTGAAGGCGGAGGTGGAGTCGCTTGACGACGAACCGCGCTCGCTCTATCTCCAGGGTCTTCGCGCCGAACTCCTGGCCCGCGGCGGTTTCCAATCGTTGACCCGCCGAATCGACGCTGGCAATTGGAAGTCGCCCCTTGTTCTTACCGAACTCGTCGCCTTCTATGGACGCAGCGTATATGGGCAGGACTGGAAGCTGCCGGCGGCAGCAGACTCGCCCTCCCACTAGGCCATCGCGCCGTCCGCGCGCGACGGTTCCTCGAGCGGACCGGGCCTAGGCCGGCAATCCGGCCAAGCCACCAACCCGCGCCCCGCTTTGCTGCGCGTCCGCTGCCTTGGGCGGAAATGTGGTTCGTAAAATCGTCGCCCGCGAGCCTGCCAGAAGGCAGTAGAACTACGGCCAGTGTCAAGGACTACGGACTTCCGCGGTCATCGTAGTCGGGCAGCAGAGTAGGGCGGCACTGTGGACCCACGAAGCCCGCCGCCACAGGTGAGGAGCCGGATCCACGTGGTGTCGTGAACGTTCAGGCATACCCTTCAATCGCGTATTTGCTGAGGGACACCTGTCAATGTTGACGGTTCGGCAGCACAAAAAAACTTTGCCTTTTTCCGTTTCGATTCACATAATGGCGGCAAATCACAAATCGACACATACCAACCGATGCGCGCAGGCCTCACACCCACCTCGCTTTCCCGGGCCTTGGCCGTCTGCACCGCGGCGCTACTCGCTGCGTGTGCTGGCCCCGTCAAGCCCCCCGAGGCTCAGCCCGATCCCGCCGCAGTGCGCCTGCGCAGCCTGCTGGCCAGCGCCGACGCGCTGAGCCCCAGCAGCGCGTCGGCAAACGCGGCCGAAGCCAGCGCCAAACCGGGGGTGAAAGAAAAGGCGATGTCAACGGCCCGCCTGAGCCTCACGTTCGCGGGCAGCGCACCCGAATTGCTCCGACCACTTGCCGCCGCGCGCGGCCTGACGCTTCGCGTGCTAGGCCCGCAGCCCCACCTCCCGCTTTTCGTTGTGGTCGACCAGAAGGACGCCACCTTTGAGGACGTCCTCAAGGACGTCGCAGCGCAGTTCGGTCAGCGCGCCCAACTCGCGTTGACCGATCGGACCATCGAGATCCGCTACCGCAGCACCCAGCAGTGATGACGACCAATCCACTTCTGCGATTCGCGCGCAGAGGCTCCGCAGTCCTGGTGGCTGCCATGGCCCTCACTGGCGCAGCGGCGCACGCTCAGGCATCCAGTGCGCAAGGGTTCGATGCCGTGCGAGAAGCGCTCAAGGCGCCGGCCGCGGGTCCGGCCATACCGTTTGTCCGCAAGTCCGTGCTCGCGGAGTCGGCGCAGCTTGTCGGCGCCCGCTCGGGGCTCAGCACGCGCAGCTGCCAGCTGCTGACGGTCATCGCTGAGGGCCGTGCATCGCTCGATCGCAAGTACCGCTTCTCCGACCTGATGATGGGCGCCGGCGTACTGCCTCCCGTGATAGACGAGGCGCGGGACAACGTCGCCCTGGATGCCGTGGTCATGCGGGTCGCGGCCCGGGTCTACCGAATCAGCGAAGCCGCCAGGCTGGTGGACATCCCTCCCACGTGGCGCGACTGGCTCATGGTGGGCCTGCCGCCGGACGCCTGCGAGTTCAGGGCCGCTGATGCCACGGCCAGCCAGGCCACCGAAGTGCTGCCAACCAACGAGGCTGAGCGGGCCTTCTGGCTTGCCGAGTCGCGAAAGGCCTACGACGCCGGCGTGGCGCAGGCCAATGACGTCTACGACGGCAACCTGGCTCGCCTGGACCGCGCCTACAAGGGCATGCGTCGCTACTTCGACCTCTACTCGGCTGGCATGGTCTCCGCGCCGGTGATCGTGTCGTCCACGGACGTGGTGATGCGCGAGGATCCGAACACCCTGATCGTTGGCAACACCATCATCCGTATCACCGTCCCCACCGATTTCGTGGAGAAGACGGAAAAGTGGAGACCCCTCGTCCAATGACCGCGAATCAATTCGCGGCGGGGGAGACGCCGCAGATCGACCTCGAGTCCGGCCTTGGCTTTGTCGCAGCCGTCGAGGCGGGCATCGGCCGTCTGTTCGAGGCCCGCGCCAGCGACATCACGCTGCAGACCGACGACTACGTGTGGGCGTACCTCAATCGGCGCTGGCTGCCAGTGACGCGCCGGCGCCTCGAGCATGCGCAGATCGAGCAATTGGTCGCCCGCTTTTGCGGAGCTGCAGGCGTTGCGACGCTGCAGTCGGGAAAGCCGCTGGACCCTGAGGTCGAAGTCATGCCGGAGCCGGGCAACCCGCGCCGCGTCGTCCGCGCGCGCTGCAATGTGCACCGCTGCCGTGTCGCGGGCAATGCCGAAGGCATGGCGATCACGCTCAGAACCATCCCCGACCTTCCGCCGAAGTTGGATCTGCTCAACATCGAGCCCGAGATCCGCGAAGCGATCCTGTTTTCACAGGGGCTCGGCTTGATCGTGGGAATCACGGGCTCGGGCAAGTCAACGCTCCTGGCCGCGGTGCTGCGCGAACGCCAAGAGGGACTGCGTCCCGAGAAGATCGTGACGATTGAGGCGCCCATCGAGTTCGTCTATACGCGGCTGCCGGTCAACAAGGGTTGGCCACAGGCAGGTGGCGCGCCCGCGCGCATGCCTGAGGTGTCGCAGGTTCAGATCGGTCGGCACCTGGCTGCTTGGGACATGGCGGTCCCCAACGTGCTGCGCCTCAAAGCGGACGTGTGCGTGATGGGGGAGATGCGCGACTTCAAGAGCGTGGAGGCCGGGGTGCTTCTCGCCGACACCGGTCACGCCACCTATGCGACGGCTCATACCAGGACGCCCGCCGAGTGTGTGCAGCGTCTGATTGCCGAATTTCCAGAATCGCAGCAGCCGGCCGCAGCGGCTCGCTTGCTCTCCAACCTTCGCATCATCGTCGCGCAGAAGATCGAGCCAACCGTCGCCGGGCCAGGCCTGGCGTTTCGCTCTTGGGTCATCCTGGACGCCGAACTGAAGCGGCGCCTCGGCGCGGCGCCATACCAGCAGTGGGCCCAGATGCTCACGGAGCACATGGATGCGACCGGAACCTCGTTCGCGTTGCAAGCGCTGCCCGCGCTTCGCGACGGCGTGATCGACGACAAAGGGTTCGAGCGCTTGGCGGACTTCATCCCGCGTGAGCGCCGCGATTTCGTCGCCAAGCACCTGGGGGAGGGCTGGATCAGCCCCGCCGCCCGCGCTCAGGCAGAGCGCGAACAAGCACCCGTGGAGGCCTGACGACTATGGCTCTTTCCGCATGGAGTCAAGCCCCGAGGAAGGTTCACTTCTTCTGGCTGCCTATCCCCGCGTACGCATTCCTGCCGTTCGCCTTCACGCTGTTCCACCTGCGCCTATGGACAGTGTCGCTGACGTTGCTCGTGGTCGCTGTGCTGGGGTACCTGTCCTGGAAGGGACGGTCAGTGCCTTGGATCCTTCGGCGCGCCCTTCTGAAGGTGCGCGCAAACGGGATGCAGGCCCGACCGATCTGGTATCGGCGCCGCACGCAAACCCTTCAATCCCTGGACGTCGTCAAGCTGCCTCAGCTGGACGATCTCATGAACATCGTGGCCCTTCCTCCCGCACCGTCGCCTACGACGAGCCACTCGCATATCACCACAGAGGCAAGCTGATGAACTCGACACCTCCCACCCCGGTCCGCCGCGCGCTGCGCTTCGCGTTGACGGCATTCGTTTTCATGAGCGCCGCACAACTTGCACAAGCTCAATTCGTCGATGAGCGCACGCCCGCTCCGAAGGCTGCTGAACAACGGGCAGGGCAGGGCGCCAGCTCCGTGCCGTTCGCGCCCGCGAAAGGAGAACCGGCGCCGCCGCCGGTTCCGGTCGCCGCACCGGTGCCCACCTGGGAGATCAAGGCAACCGATGTGCGCCTCGATCGTGTGATGGATAGGTGGGCGAAGGATGCTGGCTGGAGGGTTCAGTGGGATGCGAATCGCCACGTGGAACTCGCTGGCCCGAACATCTTCAAGGGGAGTTTTCAGGAGGTCGTCGCGCAGGTCCTCGCTACACCGGGAATACTGCTGTCCGATTACCCGCTTGAGGGCTGCGTGTATCCGAACACCCCGCCAATGGTGCGTATCACCCGAATGGGTGACCAGGTCAATGAATGTCCCGAGGAGTACAAGCAATGAAGCGCAATGCAGCTCAGGTAACAGTGGCGGCGCTCATTGCCGCAATCGTCTCTGGATGCGCCAGCCCTCCGCTGATGAAAACCGTTGCAGCGGATGCTGCCACCACCGCGGCGGCAGCCAGGATCATGGACGGGCGTCTTCTGGCCCAGGGTGTCGACCCAAACACGGTTCGAGGCAGCGCCGCTCACGCCGAACGGCTAGCAATCGACCAAAGGCAGCGCCCGGTCTTGCGCATGGCTCGATCTCCGTGGATCGGCGGGCGTATGGTTCCCGCCACCAACGACGACAAGCTGCCCAACGTTTTTCGTGAGCATTACGATCTGAACTTCAGCGAAGGCGCCTCGAAGGTCGGAATCGAGCAGGTCGCGGCACGACTGACAAAACTTACTTTAGTGCCTGTGCGGGTGCAACCCGACGTGTTCAAGATCCCGGGGGACAACGCCCCCATGCTCCTGCCGCCGGGCTCTTCTATCTCGAGAAACGCGCCTCTCCCTATGCCGCTCCCAGGCCCGGCGCTGCTGGTGCCTGGCGGCGACTCCACGCTGGTGGGCACCAGCACACGCCAGCAGGCCGAGCCCGCCGGCCTGTCGAACGCCCACACGATTTCGGTTGACGCTGTGGACACGCGTTGGAAGGGAAGCCTCCAGGGTTTCCTGAATCACGTGACCGACCGGCTTGGCCTCGCATGGGAGTACAGGGACAACACCATCGTGATCATGAGGTATGTGACTGCATATCACGAGATTTCGACGTTTCCTGGGATGACCGATTTCGAGATGTCCTCCGGCGGGTCGGCCACCGGTGGCAGCTCCGGCGGTGGAACGCAGCAGAACAGCACCGCCAACTTGGCTGTCAAGGAGTCTGGAAAGCTCGATGCCGCCGCCACCATTGAGCGCGCCGTGACGCAGATGGTCAAGGCCGTGCCCGGATCCGAGGTGATCCGCTCCGACGGTTCCGGTCGCCTGATCGTCAAGACGACCAAGGAGATGCAGGCCCAGGTCCGCGACTTCATCCGCGCCGAGAACTCCGCCATGCTGCGGCAGGTCCAAGTCCAGTTCGATATCTACTCAGTCCGCTCCAGCGACGTGGACGAGGCCGGCATCAACTGGAACATTGTTTTCCAGAGCCTGACAAACGGGGTAAACGCCACACTGAACGGTCCGGCGCTACTCACGGGTACTCTGTCCGGAAACGTGGGCGTGAATATCCTCAACGCCGCCGCGGCCGGCGCGAATGCTTCCGACACGAACAGGCGCTTCGGCGATTCGAGCGCAGTCCTCAATCTCCTGCGTCAAGGCGGTATGTCCGCCCAGCACCGCCCGGTGAGCTTGCTCGCGCTGAATCGTCAGTGGGCGAGGAAGGCCAAGCTCAACACAGAAGGCTATCTTTCTGAGACGACCCCCGGAACCGCCACCGCGAATGGAGTGGGCATCCCCGGCCTGAAGACCGAGCGCATCACGACCGGGGACAGCTATGTGGCCATGCCGCACATCCTGGACAACAACACGGTTCTGCTGAAGTTCGGCGTCAACCTTTCCGACCTGCTGGGGTTGTTTGACGTGACATCCGGCACGGGAGCTGCGATGCAAAAGGTCCAGGTGCCTCGTGTTAGCGCCGTGTCCGATCAGTACACGGTGGCCTTGCGAACCGGCGAGGTGATGGCGATTACGGGCCTGTCTCGCCTCGTGAGCACGAGCGACTCGCGCACCCTGACCGAGAACGCGCCAATGGCGCTCGGTGGCTCCCGGCGAGCTGAATTCGCTCGCGAACACTTCCTGATCCTGGTGCGTCCTGTCCTGCTGTAACTCCCTATGAGCATCGTCATTCCTGTCGGGAAGATCGGCCTAGCCGTTGGTTTGGACTGGCGGCTGCTGCCTGCTGCGTCGAAGCAGGCGTCGACCGAACAACTCATTCGAGAGCTTGCCGGCGACAACGACGCCCAGCGCGTGACGATCGCCACCCGCCAATCGGATAGTCAGAAATCGGCGGGTCTCTTCATGCGGCCCGACCCGGAAGACGTGGGTCCCGGCGGCGCCCCTGGAAAGCTCTATGCCGCGGCTGCGGTTCTAGCAGCTATGGCGGGCGAGACGCAGAACGTGATCGCTGCGGTCGCGTTCAAGGATGCGGCGAACCGGGAGCGAGTTGCCGTCCTTGTCGTCGAAGGCGGGCTACCCGTTTCTGATGCTGTGCAGGCACCGGAAAAGGCCATCGACACGGTACGAACGATTCGAGCCGGGGAGCACGGCTTTGCAGGGCATCGGTTGTTCTCGAACGCGCCGGCACTCTTCGGCGGCCTCGCGGAGGTTGAGAATCTCTCGTTAGAGGATCTGGCGCATGCAGCCCACGCGGAAGCGCGTCTGGGTCGCGTCCCGGCAAACGTTCGAGCCTTCGTGGGCGCGTTCCTTGTCTTGGCACTTCTCGTCGGTGGAGCCGCCGGCGGAGCCCTTTCCTGGCAATCGCACAAAGCCAAGCAGCGCGCGGCTGAGGCTCGGGCTCGCGACCCGCTGCCGAAGTACGAGGCGGCACTGGCAGAAGAGATCCGCAGACTAGGAATCGCCAGGGCATCGATGCTTGATCTTGTCTCGAATCTCGAAAGCTACGCGGCTTGGTCTGACGGCTGGGAGCTGAAGCAGATCGCCTGCACCACGAAGAACTGCCGAAGCACCTGGGAAAGACGCGGCGGTACCACGAGGGGTTTGCTCGCGAGCCGGCCGGGAGAGACGCTGGAGCCCGCCGAGAGTTCAGCGGACAAGGCCGTTCTGTCGTGGCAGCCCCAAGGCATGACTCTGGCTGGCTGGACCGGCGTGACCGAGGCACCTCGGATGGCCGATGCACTCGCGGCCAATCAATCGCTGTACCAGGTCTGGGCCAACGCAGGCATCCGGCTCCAGCAGAGCGGCGCTTATGCAGTGTGGCCCGATATCGGAATGGAGGTGCCGGCGGAGGTTGCGATCAAAGCGCAACCCATTGAGGTGAGGCTTCCATGGCCCCTGGCGTTGGAAGCCATCACGCAAGCTCCGCGAGAGGTTTTTTGGAAGCAGCTGTCAGTGGCAGTCGACATCGGTTCGACAACGCAGCCGCTGCTCCTCGTCCTAACAGGAACATCGTATGTCCGTTAAAAGATCAGTTACCCAGATCGCAGTTCTGGCCTCGCTCTTTATCGTCTACACGGCTGCTCTCGCGCAACCGGCGGCATCTCCCACGACCGAAGTCGCGCCGCCACCTGCCGTGCCGCTCTCGAATCTGAATGGCCTGACCATCGGCAGACTTGCCACGGTGCAGAGCCTTTCACTGGCCGCAGACGCGGCGAAACGAGTTGCCTCTCTGGCCGGCACGACCCCGGCACCTGCCGCCAGCGCTCCCATCCTGGTTCCGGCCGCGAATGCGAAGCCGGTTGCTCGTGTTCGCGAAGCCCAACTGGTCGCGATAGTGGCCAAGAAGGGGCAGGTGTTGTTCACAGAGTGGGAAGAAGACGGCGGCGTCTTTCAGCGCAATGTGGGCGAACCCGTGCTCGGGTGGTCCTTGGTCGACGCGGATCCTGCAGGTGTCCAGATGAGGCGCGGTTCGGAGTCGCGGAGCTTGTCAGTCGGCGCAAAGTTGAAACAAGTACTCAAGACTGGCGCTGGCGCTGGAGGCAAGAAGTGATGTCCTTTTTCAATATGGGAAACAGCAGGCAGAGCCCTCGCGCCGAGCTGCCACCGAAAACCCAAACACGCCATTTGCCGGCGGCAGGTTCGGGCCATGTTGTTGGACGCGATAGGCTGCCGGACCGCGCGCCGGCGCCGCACGGGCCTGATTCCCTGCGCTCGAGCACGACGGATGCGGTCTTAGCGCCGCCAGTCTCGGCAAACGCAGTTATCGACAGCCTAGACAACGTCCCCCAGCATTCCGCTGTGCTGACTGCCGGTGACTCGCGCAGCGTCATGAGGCTGCCACGTGAGGTTGAGCGTTTCCTCTGCGCGCTGGAGCTCGGTGCCCAGCGGGCGCTGATCCTGTTCGCCCCGACCGGCCCGACTGAGGTCAAGACGCACCTGTTGAACCTTCGCGCCAAGCTGCTCGCCGCCGGTTTCACGATGGACCGCGTGGAACGTCCGGCGACCAGCGAAGTGATCCAGCTGATTCAGGAAAACTATAACGCGCGGCAGGCGGGGACCGACGGGCGCACGAGCACTGTGTCTCCGAGCCGGGCCAAGGCGCTGTTCGAAGGTTGGATAGACTTCGCGGCCGCCAACGGGGCGACCGACGTGCATATCGTCATTCACCAGAGCCAGGCACGCGCGTATGTACGCATCCATGGTGAGCTGGAGCTCATAAAGGATGAGCATGGTGGCACGTATACGGCCCACATGGCGGAAAGCGCTTGCGGATGGGCGTTCAACAACGCCTCGGGCGCCGGCACGAACTCTGAAAGCCAGTTCGGCGCCGGCGACAACGCCTACTGCATGATCACGCCCCGCCACATCGGGACTCAGCAGATTGCTCTGCGATATCAGTCGCTTCGTGGCCAGCATGGTCCGAAGGTGGTCTGCCGGCTCTTGAACGTCGACCTTGAGCAGCCCACGCGGACCTACGAGGAGCTGGGGTACTCCGAGAGCCATTGCGACTTGCTTCGCCACGCTGCACACATCCCTGCAGGCTTCCTGCTGTTCGCGGGTATCACGGGGTCCGGCAAAACGACCACCCTCAAGACCTACATCGAAACGCATCCTCAGAATGGCTCGGCCGCGTTCTATTCGATTGAGGACCCGGTGGAGTACCCGTTGCGCGGCGTCCATCAAATCAACCTACAGCGTGACCTGATCGATCGTGCAGGCAGCGCCGCAAAGTACGCCGAAGTCGTTGCGGGCCTCATGCGAGCGGACCCTGACGGGGTGTTGATGGGAGAGATTCGCGATCCCGCGTCTGCCATCTCGGGCCAGCAGATCGTGGAGACCGGGCACATGGCCGCGGGCACGGTCCACGCGCACCTTATCAGTTCCATCATTCCCCGCCTGACGAACGACGAGATCGGGATGAGTCGCCAGACGCTGACGAACCCGAACATGTTGACGCTGCTGTGCTATCAGGCACTCGTGCCAGTGCTGTGCCCGCATTGCAGGACTAGCGCGCTGGAGTTGCCCAAAGCAGATCCTGAGTTCGGACATGTGAGTTCGATCATGAGTGCGATCGAAGAGCGATTCAAACTCGACGCCCGTCGATTCTTTTTGCGCAATCCCACGGGGTGCGCCAAGTGCAACCACCGCGGAACAGTTGGCCTGACGGTGGTAGCCGAAATGCTCATGCCAGACAGGAAGTGGCTGCAGTTGACGAGAGACATGCAGGACTACGAGGCAGTACTGCACTACAGGTCTTTCAGCGACCGCGATTTGACTTCACCCAACATGACCGGCAAGACAGTGTTCGAGCATGCGCTGTACAAGGCATTGAACGGCGAGATCGATCCCCGCCAGTGCGAACGATTCGACAGCTTCCGCCGCTACGAGATCCTCTCATCCCATGTTTGACGAACTGAGTCGCTCGATCAAGCTTCGGCCCTTTCAAGCAGAACGGGCCGACTTCTACGACCACCTGGCCCGCGCGATACGGCAAAAGGAGCTGCTGCGTTCCTATCTGGAAGAAGAGCTGCGTATCGCCAGGGCTCGCAACACTGCCGACAAATCGAAGGCTTTCGCCTTGCATGAGATGCTCCGCCGGGTCATGAAGGCCGACGACGTGGCGCTGAGCCGGGTGGTGGGTGGATCTATGCCGGCCGCCGACCGAATGATGTTGGCGGCGGTCGACGAGAGCAAGGACAAGCCGCAAACGCTTGAGGACGTCGCGACTGCCATCCGCGATCAGCAGCAGGCTCGCAAGGTGCTGGTGACCGCGATGCTCACGCCCCTCATCCTGGTCCCGGGAATTCTGGTGTTTTCGTATGTGCTGGGCGCGATGGTGATACCCGCGATCAGCAAGGTCGCGCCGCCGCACATCTGGACACCTTACCTGAGCCTGGTGCGGGGGGTCGCAAACGCAATCGCACAGTACTTCCTCGTCGCTTTCGTAGTCGCGGCCGTCGCGGTAGCGGCATTCGTCTGGGCGCTGCCGCGTTGGACGGGCCTCTGGCGCCAGCGTCTCGAGCGTATCAACTCCAAGACGGCAACTCTGTTGTTCCCAGTTGCACCGTTTCTGCTGCCCCTCGCCCTGTACCGGGACTTCACCGCGGGGCAGGTGCTCACGACCCTTGCTGTGTTGCTCAACGGAGGGGCCACATTGACAGGAGCCCTGAAGACCATTGCAAAAAACGGTACGCCATATACGCGCTGGCACATGCGCAGGATGCTTTCCCACCTTGATCAGTTCTCAACGGACTATGTGGCAGCTTTCGCCCGCGGTTTGTTGAGCCCTCGTTTGCTGGCACTGCTTGCCTCCCGAATCCGGAACGCTCCCAAATTCGATGCGGTGTTGGTGGACATCGGTACGAAGGGGGGCGCGGTGATCCGCGAAGAGGTGAAGCGCTCCGCCGTGTCCATCAATGCGATGCTCATCTTAGGAGGCGCCGGCTTGGTGATCTTTCTGTACAGCGGCCAGATGCTGATCGCGGACGCGGTCGCCGAGGCCATGGATCCGATGAAGAAGACTTCGCGGAAGTAATTCCTCCTCCAGAGCGGTTGGCCACCGCCTTGGAGGGTTCTGAAAGCGGCCTTTTTATTTTTCAAGCAAGGTGTATCCCATGAACAGGCTCCAAAAGAACTTCGTCAACAAGACCCAGCGCGGCTTCGCGCTTCTGGAATTGACGGTAGCGATCATCCTCGTGTCGTTGCTCGCCGCAGCGGCGATCTACGCCTACCAGGCGAACCAGCGGCGAACCGAGGTTAAGGAGAACACGACGCAGGTGATCGAGACCTCCGCCGAGTTGCAGAAGAAATTCGGCGTCAACAACCAGTACGGGGCCGTGACCACCGCGATCGCAGTGCAATCGCGGGCTGTTCCGTCCAACCTTCGCGTGGCCGGCACGAACACGGCCCAGAATAGCTACGGCGGCGCCATCACAGCTGCTCCCCTTACGCTTACCAGCGCCGACGACTCCATCGCTTTGACTTGGTCAAACGTGCCGCAGAGCCAGTGCATCGACTTGGTCCAGTCGGGCCACCAGGTGGCGCGTCGCGTGCGGGTCGCGGGTACCGTGGTGAAGGTGCTGGACACGGCAGCGCCGGTGGTGGCCACGTTGGCGACACAGTGCGAGTCGGCAGACCGCGTTGACGTGATCTTCGACATCGGCCGCACGCCGAACGTCTGATAGCCAGGGGCAAGGACCATGATGAGAGCAAGAAGCTTCCGTACCAGCAGGCAGCATGGCTTTTTGCTGCTCGAAGTGTCACTCGCGTTGATCATCGTGGCCCTGGCCGGCTTGGGTGCGACCCGTGCGCTACTCCGCGCACAGACCATCGACTTTGCAAACGTTCAGGCCGATGTGCTGATCACAGCACAGCGGGCGCTGAACTCGTACATTTTTCAGCACTACATCGCGCTGCAGAATGACCAGGCCGTCACGTTCAACGGCGTGACGCTCGCAAACGGTGTTGCGGACGGCCAGTCTCGTCGCCCTACGGTCGCGAACCTGCGAGCCATGGGCTACCTGCCGAGTGCATTTTCTACGACGGCGGTGTTGAACACCGGAACATACCGGTTCTCCGTCTCCAAGGGACCTACCGGCTGCGTTACTTCTGCCTGTCAAGTCGACGGGCTCCTCTGGATCGACCAGCCGATCCGCGCCCAGGGGTCCACCGAGCCCGATGGTGTATCTGTGGGAACGATTCAGATGCGCATCGGGGGCAACTCCGCGGCGAGCGACCTGACAGGCCCGACGGTGCTGAACGGGACAGGAGGCGGGTTCACCGTGCCCAACCCAGTGACCGGCACACCCGCCGGGGTTATCGGCGTGCGGGTCGGCTTCAACGCAGAAGTTGAAGCCGCGTACGTGCGCATCGGCGACACACGCGATCCGCTCCTGGCTGGGCCCCTCACGGTGGCCGGGCCCACCACGATCAACAACACCCTCCAGGTAAGCAACAACGCGTCGATCACCGGCACATTGACGGTGACATCTTCGATCACGGCAGGCGCCACCATCACCAGCGCGACTCGGGTAGGCGCTACGGACTCTGCGTCGTGTTTGCGCTCGTCTCTCGAAAGCGACGGCCGCGTGATTGTCCGGAGGGCCGATTGCGCGATTGGCGGCCAGATGGACTCAACGGGTGCACTCAGCCTCTTTGACTCGGCCAACGCCGAGCGCTTGAGAGCTGAAGCCGCTACCGGCTCTCTCACCGCAAACACGGCCGCCGGGGTACGCCAGGTTGATATTCAATCCACCTCAGGCCAGGTCAGGGCATGGAACGCTGCCGGCACAGTGGCCACAGTCGATATCCACGGCACGAACGGCCGCGTTTCCGCGCAGAGAAGCCGGTTGACGACGACTGCCACTGCGGGCGCGAGCTGCGCCACGGCGCTGGAGGGCGACGTGGTCTTGGATGCCGAGACGACCGGCGGCACGGTGACGTGCCGGAGCAATTTGTGGCGGCGCACCGGTCTTCAACCGGCGGTCGCCGGCGCCGCATGCACGCAGGATGGGTCGCTCGGACAGAGCACGGGGGGTATTGCCTTCATTTGCCGCGGCGGCACCTGGACCTCGCTCACCGACCGCGTCAGCCGCTCCGTTCTCATGGCCCGCTACCTGGTGACAGAGGGCACGGTCATCCCTCACCCGACTTGTGCTACCGGAGCAGTTCCTACCGTGGTCCTGACGCCGGTTGAAACTGCCATCGACGACACGGGCTCACCATCGCGGAACCGCTACGCGGCCTACGTAGTAAGCGGAGCAGGCTCATGGACCGCCCGAATTCGCTTGTACAACGCCGCGGGCACCGGCTTTACTTCGAGCTTTTCCGGCGCCGCATACAACTTGCGCTCCATAGCGCAAACCTACTGTGACTTTGCAACTTGAGGAGACGGAAAAATGCATCTTCTGAACCCCGCACCCGCACCTGCACCCGTACAACGGCACTCCGAGCAGGGTCGGGCGTATCGCCGGGCCTCCGTGCTAATCGCGCCACCGGCCTGCACTCGTGACGGCGGCCTGCTTGCGGGGCCCCAAGGGGCAGCCAGCGGATTGACAGCACTTTTCGCCGCCACCGCACTTTTCGGTTTGGCATCCGGCTCGGCAAGTGCGCAACTGATAGGACCCGACAGCACGCTATCGAGCTCGCCGGGGACTATCCGCGGCTTCGATTGCCCCTCTGGTTCGACCTGGGTGAACGGAGGATGTAGCTCTGCGCCTGCGCCTGCGCCCGCTCCGGCTCCGGCACCCGCGCCGGCACCCGCGCCGGCACCCGCGCCGGCACCCGCACCAGTAAGCTGTGCCACCACCACGGTCAACTGGAACCAGGCGCAGGCGGCCTGGCTAGGCAACTCGAATCTGGCAGGGACATACTCGTGCTCGGGTTCGGCAAACTCGACCACGAGCGGGGGTACGAGAAGCGTCAGCAACTCATTGACGAACCGAACCGGGAGCGCGACATTCACTTGCACCAACGGTGCTTGGAGCGTTTCGAGCGGGACGTGTAATGGCACAACACAGGCTGTCGCGAACACGCAGTACTTCACGCATGCCGATACCTATACACACTACATCCTCACGCAGTGCTTCCACAAGACCAGCTATACCGCGCGGGGTATGAACGCATCGGAGTTGAACTACTATTGGGACAGGGCGAACAATCAGGGCATTTCGACCACGGTCATCTGCAACGACATCTACGGTTCCCAGGAAGCCGCAACGGTTCGCTCTGGTGGAGGCCACATCACGAACACGGCGGAGTCGAACATCTGCGGCTCTCCCAACTTCGGCTATCCCTGGACACTTACTTCGCAAGGCCAGGTGTGTAAGGCGCGGCCAAACTTCTAGTTTGTTGAGCGCACAAAGAGAAAGGCCCCGTCGGGGCCTTTCTCTTTGGTTGCCGACCTGTCGCTCAGATCGACAGGTCGGAAGGCAAGAGGTTTGTGCCGACGAGGTGCACGACGGCGTCCTTGGTCGGGTCAAAGGCGCCGTTCTTGTCAACGTCGACGTAGAGCCACGAATCGTTGCCGGTATGGCCAATGACCACCTTTGCCGCCGAGAAGTAGCTGGCAGATGCCACAGTCTGGATCGGGGCGTCCTGGATGACAACCACGGAGGTGCTTGGGAGGGAGAAGCTCGACAGATCGAGTGTGTCGCCGGCAAAACCGATGATCTTGTCGACCTTGCCGGCATTGGAGAGCGGGCTCAGTACCACGATGTCGTGCGCGCTGGCGCTGGTGAGCGTGATGGTGTCGCCGGCGGAGCCCGTTGTCACCGTCGCCGCGGCACCGAGGGTCTTGAACACGGCGGCTCGATCGAGGTTTGCCTGGGCGACAGTTCCGGGGGCCTCTGTCACGTTGGCGAGGAGCGCCCGGGCCTCGGCGGCCGACTGCTGGCCGCTGTAGGCGTTCACCTTGTCCCAGGTGTCGAACGAGTTGGTGAATTCGACTGCCACAGCCACCCGATTGCTGACCACCACCGCATCCGAGTTCTGGGCGCCCACAAGAATGCTGATCGCGATGTTGTTGATGGTGAAGGTGCCGTTATCGAGGCGACTCCCCCAGTACTCCAGCCCGTCCGGCTCGGCCGAGCGATTGAAGAGGTTCAGGTATATGGTGTTGATACGCTGCGCCGTGGTCAGCCCTGCGTATGTCTCAAGGTACTCCGGGGAAAAGCCGAACCCCGAGGTCATCTGCATGAAGTCACCGCCGGAGGTGTTCATCTTCTCGGCGTAGTAGTTGAAGCCAGTGCCGTCAGCAGGGCGCAGAAAAAAGGCCAGGTACGCCTTCTGGATCCAGTCGGCATGAGCCGTGGGTGTTAGAGCGAAGTCGACGGCCGCGTCCGCCGTGGGCAAACTGGGGTCGGAGGTGAGTAGCGCAGCGGCGCTGGCGATCGAGGCCACCGTGCTGGAGACCCAGGCATCGCCAATCGCTTCGGCCGGGGAAGTACCAGGTGCAACCGACCAGGGGTAGCCGGTCGTGGGGTGTGCGTTGGAATCGATGAACGAACTGGGCTTGGTCAGCACCTCGCGGACGGACATCACCAGGCCGGTAACGTCCGGGGCAAGGATCGTGCCTTCCTGCTCGGCCGTCAACGTAGACGGAAGCAGTTCAGCCTGGAAGGCCCAGGGCCGGATCAGCATGGCATGCATGTCCCCGAAGAACGTGAGGGCCTTCTCCAGGGTTGTGTAGCCTTTTTCGATGGCAATGCGAAGTGTGGCGATCTGTTGCGGATTCAACACGCCAGTGTGCGGACCGTTGAGGTCATACCTGCCCCAGAAATCGACTTCGATATCGTTGGCCATTTCCAGGGCGGTCGCGTCCACTGCAGACGCGCTAGCGATGGAGCTTTCGGCCGTGGTGCTCTTGACGAACAAACTGCCGTTCCAGGTGTACACATATCCGCCCATTCCGATCGAACCGTCGGCATGGATGATTGCGGTGGACGAGGCGTAAGAGGTTCTGGTTGGCATGGCGTTGAGTCCCTGTTTGGTATCGGTTAAAACGGTGCTGTGAAATTGTTGTGCGGCCGAGTGTCAGTGATGCTCTGCGGCGGTGTCAAATACCACTGTGTGTTGCGTGCTCGCTATTCACTTCGTGCCGCGAGTTCTTCCGCAGGTGAGGTTGAGGGATTGATCGACGGCACGCGCTGCAGAGGCCCTTGAAGCACTTTGCTTCGCACGGGTTCATTGGTCAGAAGTATTTGATAGCGTTTGTTGAAGTACGGGGTAGCGCTGTGATACCGAGCAACTCCTTCCCAGGTGTTCCCATGGCGTTCAACCACGCGCCTCAAATGCCATGCGGCCACGTATGTGCCCACGCAAGCATCCAAGAGGTGAGCTGGCTCAATGCCGTGCTTGGCCAGTTCCTTGAAGTGCATGGAACTGTGCTGCCCGATTCCGACATCCACAGTGCCATTTGCGTTGCGCCCGATGGCCGCTGGGTTGAGGTTGGATTCGACCTTGAGAATCGCGCGCCGCACATAGGGGTTCACAGAGTGGTATTCGGCCGCGGGTATCAAGCACCGTTCCGCGCTCGACGTGAACGGGGCCGGCGACGACTCCTTCTCGCTCGCGTATGAACCACCCGGCGTCAAAGCCATGGCAGCTGCGGTAAGGAACAAGGCAGAGGGCTGGCCCATGAGCTTGCGATCACGCAGAGTCGTGATGTTCTTCATTTTGGGTTTCTTCTCGAAACAGGGACCTTGCCATGAGGGTTGCTGTTGGAACTCGTTCTGGGATCGGAGTCTTGCGGGGCTTGGTAACGCTCGGGGAACACGCTGCGATGCAGCAGGCGAAGGGCCATCTGCACCAAGGTGTTGATTGGCAGGCCACCGTAGTGCGCCTTCAACTCCTCGAGCTCGTCGCGGCCGAACGATGCTTCTCCTCGTGCGTGCGGCGGCAGCCTCACCGGAATGACCGGGAGTTTGTCCTTCGTCTTGTCCATGGCTCAACTATGGGCTGCTATCACGGTGATGTCAAGGTGATGTCATAAAGAAAAGCATGAACTATTGCGCACAATCTGGGATAAGTATTGCACAAAGAGCGTGTTTGCGGAATAGATTGCCGCCAGCCAGCAGTTGAAGTTTGCTGTCTAGTCAGATAGGCTGGTCGCGGGTACTTCCACTCTTGACCATGGGACGTTTCATGAACACAGCGACATCCGTAGGCGGCGGTCATCTGAACAGCGTTCTCTTGCCGTGCGCAGTAGTGCGCTCCGGCCCCCAGGTCCTGCTCGCGCTGGAGCGCCGCGCCGGCCGGGGCCTGGTGGAACCCATTTCAGGCCAGCCGCTTACCTGGCGCTGTGCCGACGGAGTTGTCGAAAGCCTTCTGCTTACTGGTCCGACAGCGGAAGTCGATCGCGACCTGTTGGTGCGCGAGTTCGCCGGCGGGGGCCTTCTCATCGCTGAAGTTCCCCCTGGCGCCGAGCTAGGGTCCGAGGCGATCGCACAACAGGAGCCTGACTTCTGGATCCTGATGCCGCGGCTTTCCTGATCGCCGAGGAAGTCGCATGAGCGCGCTCGGTGATCGCGTCCTGGCGTTCAGGAAAGCCGCGGCGCAGCACGGCGTCCAGGCGACGGTTCACGCTGCCGACGCCAAGACGGCCTCGCGCGTGGGCCTGGCTGTTGCGGCCTGCGCCGCAGCCCTGGCAGTCACCGTTGCCCCCAAGGCACCGGCGCAGGACGCCGAGATCCGAGCGCAACGCCCTAGCGTCGGCAGTGTCGGTACCTGGGATGACCAAGAAGGCAGCTACGAGCAGGGCCTGCACAAACAGCTTCGCTGGGTGAACGTGTACTGGAACGGCCAACCCTTGCAGACGCTCGACGTCCGATCCAGGCTGCTGCTCGTGCAAGCCGCAGCTGCGCGCGTCCGGCTGGACCAGGTAGGTCTTGGCGCCGCGGGGGCACCTCTGCCCGAAGAAACCCGGGCGCATGTGCACAACACGTTCCAGGGCGCGCAGCTGGCTCAGCGTGAACAGGCACGCCCGGGCACCAGGGTCGCCCTCGGCTATCTCGATGGGGTGGTTAGCGAGCAGGCTCAGCGCGGTGCTGGAGAGTCCGAGCAGCAGATCGCCAGTCTTGGCTCGACCGCGGGTTCGAGCGCGATGTCCATTGCCGGGATCAAGTCCGTTCTCAAGGTCAAGATGCTGGAGCGCTCGCCGGAGGCCTTGGCGCTCACCCCGCACCTGAGCACCAGCTTTTGCACGCCGGTGATGACCGGCATGAGGAATCCGGTGTTCACCCGCCGGTGCATCCAGGCCAGCGAGCGCTATTCGGCAACAGCGCTGCCGCCCGTGCTGGCGCAGATGGCCGTGCTGGGGGAATTCCATCGAACCCCTGTATTCCTCGCGGATCCGGGTTCCGAAGTGAATGGACAGAGCGAGAAAGAAATCCTCCAGGAATTCAACGCCGTCAGCATGCGCTTCACAAGCCGCGAAGGCGGCAAGGGAATTGACGCCATCATCCTGTACAAGCCGCTGGTCCAGCACCTGATGAAACTGCCGGCCACGGCGCGCGATGCCGCACTGGTTTTCGTCATGGGACATGAACGCGGCCACATCGCTCACGGCGACGTGTACCCCGAAGGCGATGTGACGCCGGACGTGGTCGCCCAGCTGATCGAGCACGAGATCGCCGCGGACTTCGCCGGCTTCCAGGCCATGGCCGGCGAGGGGTTCGACGTCGAAAGCCAACGACTCGCCGTGCGTGCCGTCCTGGGGATCACCGATGGCGTGCCTGGCCCGGTGCGGCAGGTAACCGCCGCGCGCCTGGCTGAACTGGACCGGTGGCTGGCGAATCTTCAGGAAGACCAGGAGCAGGTCGCCCGCGCCGCCCAGCATCCGGAATCTCACATGGCCCAGCGTTGAGCCGGGAAACTCCAAGGAACTCCATGAACCTGAAGCCCACTCTGGAAATCATCGACGAAGTCGCCACGCAACTGGAGGAGGCCGCGAAGCGTGTGCGGGCTGAGCGAGCGCGACTCGAGCAGGACGGGGATCTCTCCCGGGCTGGCCGGGTGCTCTCCGAGGTGACGGACCTGCCGAGCCGTGTCAGGCTCGACTTCCTCGTGACCAGGCCGCTGCAGGCTCTCCGCGACGCCGGCAAGTAGGGCCTGCGCAGCGGCGCCGGCCGTGCATACCCATTGTGCTCGAGTACGATGGGGCAATGCTGATCGCCTCGCGTTGCCGCCATGTTTTGCCATCCACCGCCGGCCTCATGGCATGGCGGCTGGCGATAGCAGTCACTGCGTCTGTTTGCTCCCTCCAATCGGTGGCCGCGGCTGCCGCCACCTTCAATGTGGGGCCCTATCGGTTGGGGATGTCACATACCGAGGCCGCGAAGCTCGGGATGAGTTCCTGCACAGACGATGAGCGCGATAAGACCAAGGTCGTCTGCGAAGGCGCCACGCTGGAGCCGCAGCCTGCGATTGCGCCGAACCCAGGCGGCAGCCCTCCGGTATTCAAGCCGACCGTGCTGACATTCGACCGGCGCACCAAGCGCCTGCGGGCCGTGAAGGTGATCGTTCTGCATTGGGGCTTGCAGGATCCGCGAACCGCCACCCTTTTGGCCCACCTCAAGATAGAGCCTTGCCCGGACACCTGGGGCGAGCCCGACAAGTTGGATCCGAAAACGGGCTATTGCTATGCGCTCCCGGATCTGCAGCGCGCAATCGTCGCGCATATGTCGACGACCATTGTGCGCAAGACCTACCCGAGCTATATCGAAATCGGGGCCATGTATGGACATGAGGCAGCTCGCTTCGCAAAGCGCCGGTCAGCCGAACAGCGTCGTGCAAGAGGGGACGCGACCAGGCGCTCCGCGCTGGACACGTTCGAAAAGGGACGGTAACGCGGGGTTTCGGCGAATTCGCTCGCGGGAGCGGCAGCTATAAAATCGGCGTCCACTTCATAGGGCCACCAACGTGCCGATTCAATCGACTACGGACATCTCCGACGAACGTCGCCTCCTGACCCTGGCGTCCGGCGAAGTGGTCGAGATTCGCTTCGAAGATGACTCCGTCGCCGTGTATGCAGGCGGCGAAGAAGTGGGGCGCCTGTCGTTCCGGCAGATCGAAGAACCCGAGGACACCTACTACCACATGACCCATGCGTTCATCGAGGGTGGTGGCGGGGCATACAAGCGACAGGGCATCGGTACGGAAGCCATCCGGCTTTTCCTCGAGTGCACAGGCGGGCCGATCACGTTTTCAGATGACGACGGCATCCAGCGCGACGATGGAAGCCATCTGACTGGCGACGCGCCAGGCTTTGTTGCCAGCATCAAAGCGAAACTCGCCCGCGGTGAGTTGTAGCCGGCCGAGTGTCGGCCGTTGGCTCAGCCCGGGCGGGGGGTCGACGTCGACATATCGTCGTCGCCGGCGGCGGCGATCGCTGCGGCCAGCTCCGGCGATCGTTCCGCATTGACTTCGTGCAGGCCTGCTGTCGAAGCGTACAGCGCGCGAGCCAGCTCCTGGCGCCCGATGGGTGCCTCTTCCAGCAAATCCTCGTCATGCAGAAATACGTGCTGGCCTGGTCGCGTGGACCAAGCGCCCTGCAGTGCTCCACCGCGCACGTGCAGAACCACGCGCTCGTCGGCGGTCGGTTCGCCAACTTGCGCAAACGCCTTCAGCATTTGCGCATGGGGGTTGAACGTTTCCTGGTGAATGCTGCCGTCGGGGCGGCGGACCGCCATGGAACAAGAACCGCCGGCGCTGAAGGGCTGGGTGCGACCCCCGTAGTAGCCATACTGCGAGAGATACCCGCTGATCGCGTCGGAGCCTGGAAGTCGCATGGCGATGGCCAGCAGCTGCGTCGGCTCGATCTCGCCACTGTCTGCGATGTCGGAGGCGATCTCTGCGACGAGCGTCTCATGTTCGGTGCCGACGAAGCATAGCTGCAGCACTTCGACGGTCGTGCTGCACTCGCGCACCTGGTCGGCGTCGCGCGCGGCCGCGAGGGCGCATGCTCCGAGGGCCTCGAAAACTTTGTCGTCTTCGGCGTAGATCGTGTCGCCTTCGCTGTGGAGAGCGTAGCCCAGCGAGTGGGGCGGATAGCGGTTGTCGTGGGTCAAGTGGTCACGTTCCTGCCCCGCGCCCAGCAGTTCTTCCCGCGGCACCAGCAGCGAGAGCAGGCGCAGCAAATGTTCGGGGAGCGTGTCGGACCCGGGAGCGCGGGCGAGGATGATGATGCCGGATTCTTCGCTGTACGAGTTGGCCATATCGATGCCTTGGAGTCAGTGGCTGGTTGGTGGGTTAGGCGCGCATGCCGGGCTCTTCGGCCGCGGCGCTGAGGATATCGTCGGCCTGCTGGTGGGTGAGCAACACCCGCGAGCGGATCTCTGCCATGCGCAGGCTCGCCTCTTGGTCGCCGTGTGGAAAGAGGGCGGCCTTCTCGGAGAGCATGTAGCGCGAAGCGGCTGTATCGCAAAAACGCGCGTGGTGATCGTCCCAGCGCTCGAACAGGCAGCGGATCAGCTGTTGGTAGGACTGGCTGCTATGCGGATGGCCCATCGGCGGCCGGACACCCGTCAGGCCGTTGTGCTGGTAGGCCTCGGGGGTGACTTGCAGGAGCACGCGGGCGAGTACAGGCTCTGGATTCTCCTGCTCGCGCGCGCCGTAGAACCGCTCATGGACATAGGCTATTGCCGCCTGCAGCATCAACGGTGAAGCCGAGCGGGCCAGGTCAATCCGCGCGATAGCGCCAGAGCGCTTGAGGCACGAGAGCACCGCGAACATGGTGCCCTCGGTGGTGCCATCCATCCACGCGACCTGCAGCACACTGCCGGCGACGCGCTGGCTGGTGTGAACGGCGACGCGATCGAAGCCGCGCTTGGACAGCAATTCGCGTGCGTGCTGGGTGATGGCGCGTGGTGTTCGGACATCGACCGGCCTCACAGTGTCCACCGACTCGTCGGGCGTTTGGCGTTTGTCGATCGGGGCGCGAGCCGGTGGGGGATTCTCGGCGGGGCGTTCGCGCTGCGCAGGCTGGTCGGATGCCGCCTGGCTCGCCCGGGCCCGGGTCAGGGCCATAAGGGTTTGGTACCAGAGCTCGTTGCAGGCTTCGACTGAGCGTGTCTCGGGGAGGGCGATCCATTCGGGACGGTTCAACTCGCTGGTCGACAGTGCTCGCGTGCACTGTCCGTTGTCCCAGACAACGTCGTAGGTAGCCGTCTCGCCCGTCAGGTGGCGTCGGCGATCGGCGCGCACGATGGTGCCTTCCACTCCCGGCTGGATCGCCGGGCAGAGCAAGCGCCTGCCGATGCTGATGATCTCCATGGTCCCCGCCTTCAGTGCGATTCGCGAAGGCTACATTTCGCAAACCTCAAAAGCAAACGGGCGAGCTTGCGCCGCGGGGGCACGCATTTGAAGCGCTGAGAGGCCGGTCGACCTCAATCGCTCGGCGCGGCGCTGGCGCCTTCGGGGCCTTGGTTTTCCTGCTGAAGCGCAGCTCGAGCGAATTCCCCTGGCTCCACCGTCCCTTGCCTCAGTCCCGAGATGAGCAGCCGGCGGCGGTTGGCTGCGCGCGCGCGCGCCAGCGCCGCCGGGGCGGCCTGCAGCAGATCCCGCTGTGCGGTGCTCGTGTCGCTTTGTGAGTCACGAGCCTCGGTCAGATGGCAAACCTCATTGAGGGCGGCCCACATCGGCCGCTCGAACTCGTCCAGCCCGTCCAAGTTGCCGTCGAAAAAGGAGCGCTGGCCAGCGCCATCCAATTGCGCTACCAGGTGGTTCGCGAGCTCCTGGGCCGTTGCCGCCTGAGATCGGATTGCATCCGCAAGTGCCTGGATGGTCTTCGCTGCGGGGTTGCTGGCCCAGCCGGGTATGGCTGGCCGTTGCGCGACGCGGGGGACAGCCGGCGCCGCGGGGCCTGCGGCGGGATCCATGGACGCGCCCTGAACTGCCACGCAGGCGTTCACCTGTTCCCGCAGCAACTGGGCGAAGCGGCTGGGCGGCATGAGCGCCAGCAGTTCGTCCGCTTCCTTGGAGAAACGCGCGCGGTCCTCTATGGAGCTCGGCCCGTTGTGGCGGTCCCGCAACACGTCGACGAGATATTGGGACAAGGGAATAGCATTGGCCAGCAGCGTGTCGAACGCGGCGCGGCCGCGCGTCTTGACGATCTCGTCCGGATCCATGTCGCCCGGCAAAAGCAGGAACCGAAACTCGCTGCTGTCGGTGGCCAGCGGCAAGGCGTTGCGCAGCGCGCGCCACGCCGCCTTTCGCCCGGCCTCGTCACCGTCGAAGCAGAAGATCACGCCGGGTGCGAGTCGCAGCAACACCCGCAGCTGTTCGTGCGTGCACGCGGTGCCCATGGTTGCGACGGATTGGCCAATACCGCAGCCGGCCAACGAGAGGACGTCGACGTAGCCCTCGCACACCAGGGTGTGACCTGCAGCCTGGATGGCCTGACGCGCCTCGAACAGGCCGTACAGCTCGCGCGACTTGTCGAAGGCGGGCGAGTCGGGGGAGTTCAGGTACTTCGGTTTGCCGTCGCCGAGGAGCCGGCCGCCGAAGGCGACGACCTCGCCCTTGAGGTTGCGGATGCCGAACATCACGCGATCGCGGAAGCGGTCGTGCCGACGGGAGCGTTCCTCATCGTCGATCACCAGGCCGCTGGCCAGCAGCGCTGCGCTGCGTTCGTAATCGGGGAAGACGGATCGCAAGGAGTCCCACTGGGCGGGCGCGTAGCCGATCAGGTAGCGCTCCTGCAGCTGGGCGAGGGGGAGCTCGCGACCCTGAAGATACTGCAGGGCGCGTGCGGAGCCTTGCAGCGCGTGCGCGAAGAAGCCCGCCGCAGCGTCCTGCGCCTGGACGCAGGCGGTACGCGCCTGCGCCGCGCGAGCGCGTTCCCGCGCCGCGTCGGGATCTTCCTGCGCGGAGTCCGGCAGCGGCATCGCCATCTGCCTGGCCAGCTCCTCGACCGCCTCACGGAAATCAAGCCCCTGCATCTCCTGCACGAACCGGATCGCGTCCCCATTCTTGCCGCAGCCGAAGCAGTGATAGAACTGCTTGGTGGGGCTGACGGTGAAGGAGGGGCTCTTTTCAGAGTGGAAAGGGCACAGGCCGGCGAAGTCGTGGCCAGCCTTTTTCAGTTGCACGAAGCAACCGACGATCTCTACACAGTCCAGCCGGCCGAGAAGCGCATGCACGAAATCGTCCGGGATGCGACCTCGGCGATTGGAATCAGCGCCTCGAGGAGCTGTACGGCCGTTGACGTCGGAACGCGGTTGCACGATCGGGGAGCCCGCGTTCTGGAATGACTAGGAAGCGCGAAAAATCAGGATGACATCAAGGTCCGCACGGCGGCTTCGGTGTCGGCCTCGCTCTGTGCGGCCGCGCGCCCCTGCGCGAGGGCATGCTCGATCGCCTCGGCAGCCGTCGACGACTGCTTGGCGACGTAAGCCACGGCCCGTGCGAAGGAGATGGGGCCCAAAGGCGCTGTGTCGGCCTGTGCGGCCAGCACGGCGGCAACGGCGGGGGCGATCTCGGGCTTCGCAAGCCAGTCGCCGAAGGCGCCAAGCTCGACCACCTGGTATTGGGCAGGGGGTTTGCCGTCCGGGCTCAGGTCCGTCAGATACACGTTCTGGCCGTCGAGATCGGAGAGCAGGTACTCGCCCGTATGGGAGCGCTGGCTGGTGCGCAGCGCCATCACCTGGCCCGCATTGGGCAACGAGAGAGTGACGAGTGTGCAGGAGGCTGCGGCTTGGAGGGCTTGATTCACGGTGTGGTTCCCTGTGTATGTAGTTGCGCCTGAAGCTCAGGCCATGGCCATGCGGTAGGGCGCCGATTCGGAGTCGCTGTCGCGCTCACTTAGCAGTGCCCGGGCCTTGTCGAGGAATTTCGACAACGGGCCGTTCTGGACGAAGGTTGCCACGCTTTCGAGGCGTTGTGCATGCCCGGGCGCGGCGATCATGCCGGAAGTTTCCAGGGTGTGGGCGCCGCGCAGCAGATCCGCCAGTCGCTCGCCAATGGCGTGGTGCGCGCGTGCGCGGTCGGCAAGATTCCCGCTATCGCCTGCGACATGGCGCACTGCGGCGGCTTCCAGGTTGACAGCGCAACGACTGAGCATGCTGGCGATAGTTTCCAGCTCGCGCACCGGTCGGCTCGAGAGCGTGGCACTTGTTTCGGTGTAGGACTGCAGCAGGCGGGCGTCGCGCGGGAGGTCTCGCGTGGCTGCTTCGATGACGTTGGCCTTGGTCGGAACGATCCCGCTGAGCGCCATGCTGCGATGCGCCCGCATCAGGACGTCCCGCTCCATGGCAAGCAGGACCGCCAGGTCGAATCCCTGGTTCTGCAGCGCCTGCAGAGGCTTCAAGTACAGCCCGTTCGGGGTGGTGTTGCTTTCCAGACTCGTCTTCATATGGTCCCCTGGGTGAGAAAAAGTGGGTGGTTCTAGCGGGTCTGGCAATAGTGCCTGCAGGAACAACGAATTTCAACCGAGGATTACTCGCCGATGGGGTAACGTATTCTGCATTGCATGTAAAAACAAAGCAAATATAGAATGCAGGCGTGCAGAGATTTCACCCCGACCACCTCCGTACCCCGCTGGCTCGGTTCCATTCGGAGCTGGCGAACGTCATATTCAACGCGCCGGCGCCCCCGGAGCGAGCGGCCCAGGAGGCGCGAATCACCCGGGATCTGCTGGTCGCCATCGAAGCAATGCACGGCTCCAAGCTCTTCCGCCTTGCCCCTTACATCGACATCACGTTCATTGGGGGCGAAGGGGAGTTGGCGAAGCTATCCGGCGCGAACAGGCTAGCCATTGCGAAGGCGATTGAGGCCAAGTGCCCGGCGGCAATACCGCTCATGCCCAACCTCGGCAGCGATCAGCAGCGACTGCGCAATGCGGCCCACCTGGCCCGTGTCCTGGGACCCGACGCGCTCAAACGCCTGGTGGACTCGATCACCTACTTCAAGGCCAACAACGGTGGCTGACGAAAACAAGAAGAAGGGCGTCATTGGCTGGGCTTGGCATGGCTCGACCTATTTGTTCCGTCGCCCCGCCCAGGACATCGCCAAAAGCGCCCGGGGGATTGGGCAAAGCTGGGCAGCCTATCGCGCCGCACGAGTCAGGAGAGAGGCCCTCGACCGCGAGGAACGAGCGGCCTACGCGCAGAGAACTGCAGGCATGTCGCCGCGCGAGCGGTTCGCTTCTGAAGCGGAGCGCGGCGGCTGGACTGCGGATGGCCTACGCGCCCAGGAGGCTGCGGCCCGGCTTGCGCGCCGGGCGAGCGTGGTGATCTGCGCGATCGGGTTCACGGGCTGCCTCGTTGCGATCGTTTTGGCCCCGCCCCTGCTGGTGCTGATATTCGGGATTGTCGCGATGGCCCTGGTGGCCGGCTGCTTCGCCTCCGCCGTTCGAAGCGCGTGGTGGGAGTTCCAGCTGCAAGGGCGGGCGCTCGTTCCGCTGCGCGAATTCATTTCAAGGCCGGACTTCTTCAGGAGGCTGTTTTTATGAACCAGGAGCAACGCGACGCCGCGAGCCGCCTGCGCGCGGACATGGCCAAGCTGGACGCGCTGAATCTGCCGCCGCTGACTGATGACGAAATTGAGGACGCAGTTCAGGAATCGCGCCGCGCGCGCCGGGCTTCGCGGGCGGTTGCAAATCGATTTCGCCAACTCCGTGAGTTCCTGGTCGCCCTGATATTTCTCGTCCTGGTCGAACTCACATGTCGCTGGATGCTGGGCCGCTCTCTGATCGTCGAGCCCGTCTTGGACGTGCTCCGGCGGGTCGGCGGCCATTGATGCGAAAGGACTGACATGGCAAGCAGACGACCGGACGAAAAGCGTGAATCGCTCATGGGGGCCATTGGAGCCATTTCGGCTCTCATGGCGATCATGGTGGGCCTCACCTGGATCGTGTCGGCGCATCGCATTGTCTACGCGAGCCTGGCGCCGGGCCTGGGCGCGGGGGCCATGTGGAAATGGGTGCCCGGCGAGTTCGGAGTGGAGCGCTGGAACTGGCTGGTCCTTTGGGCCCAGAAGGCGCTCGCCGACTTGAACGGCGTCGGATTCCCGCAATGGGTGGAGTTCGTCAGCGTGGCGTTCCAGCCCTTGGCCCTGGTGCTGGCGATTTTGTACGTGCCGCTCGTATTCACGCTGGCGCGCGGGCGAAAGAGCGTGCAGCGCCGCTTCACCCCCGATTCGCTCATGCGGTTGGCCAGCGAGAAGTTCACCGGCAACCTGCCCATCCTCACCTTGCGGCGCCAGATCGCGGCCAACACCCACCCGTTGTGGCGCTTGCCGGTGCAGCCGGAGGAGGTGCTCTCGAAGTGGCGCGCGCCGATGAATTCGGTGCGAGCCGAATCGGCCGGGCGCTCGATCTGCAACTTCAAGAAGCCGGCATTCGACGACGAGGTCGCGCGCCTCTACTTCACGGGGCTGACAGCCCCGGTCGGCGGCAAGCGGCTGGAGAGCGAGATGCTTGGGCGCTTGGTGGTGGATCTGGTGAAGGATGCGGAGCACTCGCAGCAGATCGCGTTCGCCGATCGCTTCAGCAGCGAAGGCAAGGCGCTCGTGGCGTTGTGGGCGCCGGTCTGCTTCGCGGGCGAGGAGGGCCGCGAGGAGTACCAGAAGCTCAAGGATGCCCTGAACCGTTCGGCGTATGGCACGCGCGACGGCATGGCGAACCTGACCCTCGCGCAGGAGCAGTACAACAAATACCGCGCGCATCCCGAGTTGCGCTCGCTGTTCGCAGTCCATCACTGGGAATACACGGCCTTGTTCGCGCTCCTGAAACGCGCGCAGCGCTTTGGCGTGTTCACGACGGCCGAGATCCTGTGGCTGCGGCCGATGAACCGCATCCTGTTTGCGACGATGAACTCCTGCGGCCGCCACACGCCGCATCTTGAGGGCGCGGCGACGTTCGCCATGCACCGTTTCGAGCACGAATGCGCCCGACTCAAACGCCTGCCGCTGATGCAGCTCGCGCCTGGCGAGCGCCTCCAGCCAGTTGTCTTCGTCAACAAGGCGATCGAGGCGTTGCGCGCCGAGTTCGTCCACCTGGTCGACGCGGTTGACGAGGAAGAGGACATCTGGGTCAACCCTGGCCTTTGGAAGCGCACGAATACGGCCGTTGTCGATTGGGTGAAGCAGTCGCAGGCCGAGCAGGCTGCTGCCGCGGCGGTCGCCGCTAGCGAGGGTGCGCCGGACATGGATAACGCGTTCGACAACCTCATGCGCCAGCAGCGCCAGGAGGCGGACAGCCGACAGGCCGCGGCACTCGAAGAGGAACTGGCCAGAGGCACGGACTTTTAGACGGATCAACGAGAGGAATCGGAATGTTCAGGAAACTCAGAACCATCACCGCCGACTGGCTTCGCAAAAGGTTGCTGGCGCACGAGATCACGGGCACGCGCGTGCTCAGCTCGCGCTGGCCAACATCGGTTCAAACCGTGGACGCCGGCGGCGGGCGCACGGTCAGCTTCGCGGGTGCGGGCGGTGTCTTCGGCGAACTGCGCCTGGCGCCAGTTGAAGGCAAGGACACGTGGCGCATCGAGCAGAAGATGCACGGCAACCGTGTATTCGAGAGCGCGCACATGAGCACCCGGGAAGCGCTCGCGCTCTACCGCGAGATGCTCCAGCAGCTCCTAGCGAATGCACCGGGCGTGAGCCCGGCGGGCGCTTCCGCCACGTTCAGGTGGACAGCGCTCGCGTTGGCGCTGGTGGCGCTCCTGGTCTGGGCACCGAGCCCGCTGTCTTCGCATCCCGGCGCCGGTGTCGCGGCGGGGGTGACGGCGGCAACTGCTACCCCGGTCGTTGCGGCGCCGGAACGCGATCAGGCAGCCCCTCGCGTTAATCCCGCTGAACTGGTGATGCTGCGCACTGCGGCGGGCCGCGGCGGCGTCAATCTGGCGGAAGGTGGCAAGGCGTTTTACGTTTTCTCGGATCCCAAATGCCCGTACTGCCAGCAACTGGAGCGGACCCTCGAGCAGCTGGGGACCGGATATCGCCCCGTGATCCTGCCGGTGGCCTATAAGGAGGGCGCCAAGGAAGTCGCGCAAGCGGTCCTGTGCGCTCGCGAGCCCAAGGCCGCGACGCGCCTTTGGCGCCAGGCGCTGGCAAGTCCTGACGAGCCTGTAAAGGGCGGCACCAAAGCAACCTGCTCTGAAGGCGCTGCGCTGCTCAACGACAACATGACACTGTTCGAGATGCTCAAGCTCACCGGTACGCCCACGGTCATTACGCCCACTGGGCGGATGTTCTCCGGATCGAGCTCCGCAACCGTCGAACAGCTTCGCGCGGCGCTGGAGTTGCCTTGAAGCTCCTGCGTCGGCTTTGGCCGGGGCGCCGCACGGGAGGGGTACCTTTGGCGGGCGCGCCGGAGCAGGCCGGGCAGGCCTGGGACGTCCATGTTGCCGCCTACGAGGACTCCATCAAGAGCGCCGAGAGGGCGTGGCGCCAGAGCTCGCTTCTTTCCATGTGCCGGGCCGACCACGTCGACGGCGCCATGCAAACGCTTCGCCAGGGCACCGGGCGCGAGATCTCGAACCTTCTCACTTCCATGGCCCACGAGAGCTTTCTGGCTGCCGCACCCCTGACGCCGGGCTTCAACGCGGCGGCCGCGGCAGGGCTTTCCTCGCTGGTGATCGGCCTGATCGCGGACGACGTGGCGACGCGACTGCCTGGTCCGCGTGATCCCGCGGGGGTGGCCAGCGAGCTGATCGCCCGCGGCCGCCAGTGGATTGTCGATGGCGAGGCGGACAGCAACCGTGAACTTGCTCGAATCGCGGCACTTTCCGGCTGCGGAGCGGGTGTGCGAACCGCCCTGATCGCGCCGCTGGGCCCGGTGGGGGTCGCATTGCGATGCGTGGCCAATGCTGATGCTGCCGAGTTCCCATTCAGGCCCGCCGTGCGCGCGGCCGCGCCTGTGCAATCGGAGGTCTGATCATGTCGGGCGTTGAATCCAGACACGAACTCAAAATCAATCGTCAGCTGGTGGACGTGCGCCCGCTGTCCACCCGCATGGGCGAATGGCTCAGCGAGTGGCCGAACTTCGTGGCCGTGATGGTCGGTCTCTGGGTGCTCACGGTCATCGCTCCGGCCGTGGGCCTGGTGACGTTACCCGCCATCGGCGGCTTCACGATCGCATTCGTGGTCGTCAAGCAAGCCCTGCCGTACCGGTATCCCCACGACCGCAAGGACGAGAAGGGAAAACTGGGCGACGCGATCTGCTACCTGGGCGAAATCGACGAGAAGTCGCCTTACGAGCGCTTCAAGGAAATATGGTTGTCCGACGGAGACTTGCGCACGCACTTCTTCATCCTGGCCACCACGGGCGCTGGAAAGAGTGAAGCGCTCAAGACGATCTTCTTCAACGCGTTGAACTGGTCCAGTGGCTTCTTCATCGCGGACGGCAAGGCCGACAACCAGATGCCGCTGGACACGTACACGATGGTGCGTAGCCGCGGCCGCGACTACGACTACCTGTGCTTGAACTTCCTGCTGGCCGGCAAGACACCGGAGCAAGCCCGGCGTGCCCGGCGCCGCCGAACGAACGGCATTAACCCGTTCTCGGTGGCCGATAGCGACACGATCATCCAGATGGGCGCGAACCTGATGCCCAAGGTCGAGGGTGAAGCCAAGATGTGGCAGGAAAAAGGGCTGAACCTCTGGCGAGCCGAGGTCACGGCGCTTTGCTACAAGCGCGACACCCAGGGATTCAACATCTCGGTGACCACCTTCCTCGACTACATGGCGCTGCCGAAGCTCGAGCTGCTGTACATGGAGGGTTACCACGAGGCACAGGCCCGAGGCGGCGTGTGGACGTATGGCTTCCTGGGGATCAAGTCCTACCTGGAGTCGGGGCTGCCTGGCTTCAAGGTCGATCGCCTCTTGCGCAAGAACGGCATCGAGACGCTGCCGCCTGCGGCGCGAGCCGGCGGACCAGGCATGAAGCCGCCAGCGACCGAACAAGAGACGACTGCCTACGAGCAGCATTCCTACCGCACCAACCAGCTGATGCCGGTGCTGGGGCTGCTCGACAAGACTTACGGCTACATCTTCCAGAACAAGTTCTCGGAGATCGACATGACGGACGTCGTGTTGCGCCGGCGCATCCTGTGCATGCTCATCCCATCCCTGGAAAAGAGCGCCGCGGAAGCCGAGAACCTCGGCAAACTGGCGATCGCCTGTCTGCGCGTCATGATGGCGCGCAACTTGGGTAGCGAGGTGGAGGGCACGTCCGAGGAGCTCCTCGGGCGAAAAGCGACGCTGGCGCCGTATCCCTTCCCCGTTGCGCTCGACGAACTCGGCTACTACTTCAGCGACGGCCTCGCCGTGATGTTCGCCCAGGCACGCTCGCTGGGCGCGAGCATGATCGCCGCCGCGCAGGACGTCGAGATGCTGACGGCCGGCAGTCGTGCCGCCGAAGCGGGCGCCATGCTGGCCAACCAGAATATCCAGGTGTTCGGGAAGTTGGGCGACGCGGGCAAGACAGCGGACATCTACCAGAAGGCCCTTGGCCAGGTGACGGTGGCCCTCAAGCGCGACTTCAAGATGGGAGCGATGGGGTACGGCCGAACCGAGGACGTGAACATCGAGAAGATCGACCGCGCCAGCACCAACGACCTGCGTGCGTTGAAGCAAGGCGAAGCTTTCATTACTTTCGCCGGCGTGGTCAGGCGCATGAAGTGGTTCTACATGGGGGACGACAACAAGGTCAATCGCGTCCCCTACTTCCAGATCAACCGCTTCCTGCAGATCGAGCCACCGTCACCCGAGGAAATCATTGCCCACTCCGTTCCCATGGAGCAGCTCAATGATCCGTACCAGCGTGGCACCCAGCTGGTGAAGCGGCTGAGCGAACCCGTGGACGCATTCGACTATGTGGCCCCGAACGCCGTGATCACTGCGATCGCCAAGGCCGCGGGCAAGCTGCCAGTCAACCTGCCGGCGCAGGAGCGCGGGATCGCGTTGTACATGGCGGCCAGGGAAGCGCTGATGCAACAGCGACAAGCTTCTTCGGTGCCAGGTGCCGGTAGCCCGAGGCAGGCCGCGCCAGCTGCTGAGTTCCGTCCGCCGCCGGCGCGGCAAGAGGAGCCGGACGAGCACGCGGTTGCACGTACTCCCGCCGGCGACGCGAACGAACCGGTGGACGATCCGCTCGCATTCCTGAGTGGCGGCGGTCAGCAAGAGCCGACGTTTGCGCGCAAGAAGGCATCCGAGGTCATCGGCCTGGACTCCAGCGCCGAGCGTGCGCACCTGATCCAGGAGCTCGAGACTCTGGCGGGACAGCGCCGCGAGCAGGAGGAGCGGTCGGTGGCGACGCTCAGTGCCGACCCCTTCGAGGCGATGCTCCAGGACAGGAGCGTGACGTACCGAATGAAGGACGACATCCTGCGCACCAAGGGACGCATCATCGCGGAGCTGGTAAGTGCGCCGCAGGATCTGGTGGATCCTGTCACGGGTTCGCCCGTGGACTCGCGGCCCGATTGGATCGGCGATGCCGTGCTCGATGCGCAGCGGTTGACCCAGATCCAGCCCGCGGCCGATGACACCGTGGTCGGGATGACCGATCGAACACTGGAGCGTGTCCAAGACGCTGAGCGGGCCCTTGGCAGTCCCGATCCCGCGGCCGCGGCGAAGTCGGCAGAGCAGGTGGTGGCGGCCCGAGTGACCGCGCCGACTTCAGCGCGCGCGCCCATCGACGACCTGGAGGTCGACGCGGCGATGAAGGTGCTCACGCTGTAGCGCCCGGCCTGGCGCCGTTTGAAATCGCCCCTTCGCCTCGATAGGCTGACGCCATGTCAACGTCTTCAGTGCTCCACATCGCGCAACATTTGGCGGCGCTGCCCTACGCCGCGCGCATTCGCGTTTTCGGTTCCGTCGCACGCGCGGCACCGGCGCCCAAGGATCTGGACGTCTTCGTCGATCTGCGAGGAGAGGGTGCGCCCAACCCGGCGGACTACGACCGCCTGCTGTTGCTTAGCCGCATCTACTATGGAGAGCTCGATCCGTTCCTGATCACCGACGAGGGGTTGTTGGTTCGCGACACCCACGCGCGCAATTGGGTGCGCGCCAAGCGTGCCCGCGAGCTTCTCGCGACCATGAAGCGTGAAGGCCGGCCGCTGGCCGAGGTCATGGGCACGCCGGCGCAAGCGGCGCCGCCCGCAGACGAGTCGCCGCGCCGGCTGCTGCAGCGCCAGGCTGCGCAACTCGGGCTACCAGCCAGCGCGAAAACAGAATGGCTCGCGAACGCGGTACGCGCGGCAACCTCCCATCCGCGCACTTGGACGTCGGCGGATTGGCGGGTGCTTGCGCCACATCTTTGCCTGCACCAGGATCTGCGTCCCGGCAGCAGTGAGCGCGTGGCGCGCGTGCTCCACGAGGGGCTTGCGAGCGGGATGGTGGACTCCGTCTCGCAAATCCTCACAGGCGGGTGGAGCTGGTGCGGCGGTTCACTGTCCGGTGTCGATACCTACCTCTTCATCGCCGGGGCATTGCGATACCGCGGTGCAACGGATCCACACCTGGCGCCGGGCAACAAGCCGCTATGCCACTTCCTCCCAGGGAAGGGAACGGGCGCGGCCACGCTGTACCAGGCTGTGGTCGAGACGGCGCGGACCATCGACGACGCGCTGGAAGTAGACAGGGAGGAGGCAGTGGACGACGTTGGTTCGACACCCCAACCGCGCGGGTAGGGGGCGAAGGGTCGATAAATGGTGCAGACAATAAGCGGGATCGGAAAATAGTCCGGCGCGGAGAAGGGTCGGATAATGCAAAATGCAATAAAAGGGTCCGGTAAATAGGTAGGCGCTGCATGGCGCTGTTTTGCTGAAGCTCAACGCATGCAACGCAATTAAGGGGTGTGGCGCTTCGATGTTCGGCGTGTACGCGATTGGCGATCCGCTGCGTTTTAGTTGTCAATCGTGTGGCTAGCACCCTAAAATGCGTTTCGCAGGGAGCGTATCCCGTGCAGACATTTCCACCACAATTTTGCGAAGCGGACCGGCCATGTACCCGAAGCATCTGAAGCTCAATGCGGTGTTGTCTTCCCTTGGTGGCACCGACACCGGCGCCGGTTCGTTCCGGGCCGGACCTCGATCGATCTCCGCTCCCGTTTACGTGAAGCGTTGGCCTGGCGTCCAGGACCTGTTGAAGGGGGCAGGGCAGTCCCTCAACTGGATCTGGGCCCTCGTTCGCCGGATCGTCGAACGGGTCGCGCGCCTCTTCGGTGTGAAGGCCCGTATTCCCGGCGACCCCCCTGGGGCCATGGAGCCGGCCGTCGAACTGCACGACGATGCCGCAACGTCCCTGGACGAGCCCCGCGTTGCGCAAAACCTGGCGGATGCCTCGGCCGAGGCGGCACGGCAGACGGACGAATTCTTGCGCGAGTTGCTCGCCGCAGCCCCCGATCGTGAACGCCAAAAAGACGGCGGCGCGCCGGCGTTCCTGTCGGCTGTGCTTCAAGCCCTCGGCACGCGTCTGGCCGCGTTGCGCGAGCAGGAATCGGCAGCGGCTGCGAAGTTCAAGGCAGCGGTCGACCAGGTCGCACAGGACTTGGGCGTCGATCCGCTCCACGTGCTGCGGCTGGCCCAAAGTGAGCGCGGCAATCCTGCCATCGCGCCGCTCGCGCCTCTGTGGGCCGAGCTGCGGGTGGCGAGAGACCAAATCCAGAAGGTTCGCGGAAGCTTTTGCGACTACTGCGTGCTGGCGCTGCGCAAGCCCGATGGCGTCGAGCAGGACGCGGTCGAACAGGTCGCGCGCGCGGCCGCCGCACGCTGGGCGGACGCCGACATGATGGAGCGCATTCGCACCGGTGTCGCCGCCCCTGCATTGGAGTCGGGACTGGCCGACGTCGCCGAGGAGACTTCGGCGCCCGTCACGACGAGCGACCCTGTGGAAGCCGCGGCGGCAGAGGCGTTTGCCGACGAGGCCGCCCCCAACGAGCCCGCTGGCGTGCGAGGCGTGAGCAGCTTGATGGACCGCTTCCGCAAGATGGGCGCCGTCGACGACGAGAGCGGCAACGGCGCCGCTCAACGGCCCGCCCGCTGATTGGCACTTCAACACTTTCCAACCTTTCGACAGCCGTACCGGAAACACACCGAACCCAATGACAAAGACCTCCGCCAAAGCGCGCACCCCAGTCGCCGACACCACGGCCGGCGAGGCCACCGTACCGCGTGCCTCCGTGAACATGATCACCCTCAAGAGTCGGGCCGTGCAGCACCTGCTCAGTGGCAAAGGGGTGCCGCGGCCGGATGTGACCATCCCACGATCACAGCGCACCATGGGCGGTCTGGACATCGAAGAATGGCGCGGCGGCTGGAAGCTGTCCAAGTTCGACGCAGAAGCCGCGCTCGGCTTTCGGTCGACCACTCTTTACAACCAGGCCTGCTCGCTGCCCGTTCTCCCCGTCACCACGGAAATCCTGATCCGTCTCTATGACGAGAAGCCCGAGCCGAGCCCCTGGAGCCGCCTGAGCTTTCGTTCGCTGTTCGACCTGATGTACAAGCGATACCTCGACCAGTTCGACGGCCGTGACTTCGAGCGCGCAAAGGTCGATTTGCAGGCGCGCTTTACGGTGATGTTCGGCCGCTCAACGACCCGGGCGTATTCGTGGCTGCCTGACAACGACGACAGCAGCAACCTGCCGCAGCAGGCCAGCTCGTACGCCGACGTGGAGCGCATCCTTTGCAAGTTGACCCAATGGGACGATCCGGCAGGCGTATTCGAACGCGTGGCGTCGCGCAGCCTGCAGCTGCGTGGGGTGGACATCGACGAACTCTTCCCGATCCCGACAAGGGATCGCCCGCCGGAGCGTGGCCGGCCGGGTCGCAAGCCAGCGCCTGTGCTCGAGACCACACCCCGTCGCCGGCGCGGCTACGCGCACCAGCCGTACACGAACGCGCCCGCAAGCGCAGCCCGCGCGGCCGGGCCTGCCAAGGTCGGTCGCAAACCAGCTGCCGCGAAGAAGAAGCCGGCGGCCGAAGCGAAGAAGGCGGTGGCCAAGCGCCCAGCCGCCGCAGCCAAGAAGGTTCCCGCGCGCAAAGCTGCCCAGAATGCTTCGCGGCGTCGCACCAAGGCATGATGCAAGCCGCGCGAGGCGTCTTGACGCGCGAGTTCTCTCCGCGCCCGTCGGTGCCACTCAGGTGTCGCGGGTCTTCGCCACACCGATGATCTGATTTATAAGCAGGAGAGGAGTCCGCACCATGATCACAAAGAGTTCCGTCAACCTGCTGTTCATTTTCGAGGCCCGGGGCAGCATCCCCGAAGCCGTCGACCTGTCGGAGTGCTCGATCGAGTTCTTCGACGAGAAGCGTGTCCCCGACCTGGTAACCGGGGTGTTTGGCACCAAGTCCAAGCAGGTTGCGCTGGAGAGCTTGTCTAAATGGAACGCGCAGCACACGGCAACGCTGGATCAGCGCGCCCAGGGCACCAAGGCGGCGAAACTCCTGATGATCGACGCTCAGTACGGGGTCGACAGCCTGGAGGCGCAGCGCCAGCGCGTATCGGCGGAGTCCGTCGCGGCGAGCGGCTGGCTGAATATGGATCGGGTCACCCCGTCCATGCGGGATGAACTGAAGCCGCTGTGGCTCACGTCAATCTCCCGCTCCCAAGGCGCTGCCCGCGCGAAAGCGCTCAAAGACGAGAGCCTCATCAACCTGGTGGCCGAGTTCCCCCAGTTCGTCCCCAATCTTTTCAAGACGCACGACAAGCTGCTCGGTGTCCTGCACCCGGTTCGCCCCAAAGTGGATCCCCACGTCACGTTGTGGGTCGCCACCGTGCGGCTGATCCCGAAGCGCTTCCTGAATGTGTCGGCGCGCCACATCGATCTGCAGGTGAATATCCGCTAGTCAACTAGCCGACTTCGCGCAGCGGCAGCGCGAGCGTGTCGCGATCGGCGTCTTCGTTGAGATCGGCCGACACGCCGACTTCGTCGGCACAACCGGCGTCACCCGCCTCGCGCTCGCGCCACGCGCGGATGCTCAGTTCGTTCATCCCGTATTGCACCATCGTGCCGGCGTGCCTTCGCGCCAGCCGTTCAAGCTCGCCCCGAACGAGCAGGCCGAAACGGGCCTGGTCAGCCGGGTCGACCGTCTCGGGCACGGCGCCGTGCCCCTCGTGCACGACGGTCTGGACCACCGCACGGATTTCGTTCCGGTACCGCAGCGCGATCTCGTTCGGGCCGTCGAGCGGGCGAACCCGGATCGACTCGAACTCCTCGGTGGAGCGCATGTAGCCGTCGAAGAAGACTTCGGCCAGTAGCGCCGGCGAGGTTTGTTCGTAGACGGCAACCAGCCCGTCCTGGTAGCTGCGGATGTCCACGTCCACCCAGCTCATGGGAAGGACGCCCTTGCGCAGCAGCGGGATGTTGCAGGCCACGCGCGACGTGCGCTTGTTGCAGTCTTCGAACGGTTGGAGGTACGGCAAGTGGACCAGCAGGAAGAACGCCGCCTCGAAGGGGTCGTCGATCTTCTGGGCCTTGTCGCAAATCATCTGGAAGCAGCGCTTCAAGTCTTCCGGGTAGGACAGGGGCGTGAAGCTGCTCTCGAAAATGGTGACGGCTTTCGTGCGCAGCGCGCCGCACATGTTCACGTCGTCCAGCAGGTGGTAGGACAGCAGCGCGTGGATGTTGCGGATGTCCTCGCCACGGACATGCACGTCGTTGTTCAGCGGCGGGTAGTGCATGTTGTTCACCACGTACCGAACAGCGTCGTGGTGGTTGAGCACCATGAAGGTCTCCTTCTCGCTCGCCCCTTTCTTTTGCAGGCCTTCCTCGATCAGCTTGATCGTCTCAAGGCGCGAGTAGGGGTTGCCCTCCAGTGCGCTGGATCCGTGAGACAGGCCGCAGAGAAACACCGACTTATCGTGCGAGGAAAGATCCTCGAACGCGGCCGTGCCCGGCCTGCTGCGAGCGTGCAGGCGTTTGCGAGCGTCCGAGGAGAGGTAGAAGGTGCGGCCCGGCTCGTAGCTGTCGAGGAATTCGCAGTTGTAGCCCACGCGCGGGCGCTCGGCGAGCGGGCGGTCCAGACGCTGCCGGGAGACATCGCGCTGAACTGCATCGGCTGCGCGCCAGCGAAAGCCGCGCACCCCCTTTTCTTCGACACGCTGTACCAGTCCCGTGACGCTTGCGCGATCGAGCCACCGCAACGCTTTCGGCCGATCGCTGGGCGACATCCCCAGCTGATCGAGCACCTCATCGGTTGTCAGTTCGCGCGAGCTGCGGGCCAAGGTCTCCGCTACCGCCCGGGCCTGTTGATCGGTGTTCCGGTAGACGCGGGCAATCCGTTGAACTTCCGCAGCTGTTGCATTCATGCCTCAACCCCTTCAAGAAATGGCGCAATGTGGTTTGAATCAACCGATGATTTCAAATGCAATTGCGATTAAAGCGCTTCTTGATTTCGATTTCAAACGAGCCCGGTTCTAGGGGGTTCGCAAAAGGGGTACGTGTTCCGTAGAATGTCCTGAAGCGAAATGGAAGAACGGGGGCGCGTCTCGTCAGGCGTGCGCCCGCCTTCAAGAACACCATGCACATCCTTCTCGGCCGACAGCCTCCCTCGAACACTCCTTTGGAGTGGGATCCAGCGACCCTTATCAACCCGCACGTTGTCGTTGCCGGCGACAGTGGCAGTGGCAAGACAGCGAATCTGCGGCATTGGTGCGAGCAACTTGCGGCACAAGGTCGTGGCACGGGGCTGAAGCGGATTCACGTGTTCGACAGCCATGGTGATATTGATGTGCCGGCGAGCCTGGTGGAGTTCAGCCAGTCGACGGCGTTTTCCGACAACGTTTTGGAAATATTCCCTGACCCACACTTTGGAGGCGTTCGTAGAGCCGTCGGAAACTTCATTGACCTCTTGCAGCGCTCGTCGCGTCAGCTTGGGCCGGTGCAGCAGGCGGTCCTGCGCAACCTCCTGCTGGACGTCTATACCTGGCGCGGTTTTCACCCCGACGATCCCACGACGTGGGGCATCCGCCCTCAGGACCGGGACGCGGGTCGGCCGGCGAACTTGCCGGCTGACCGGATCTACCTGGACATACCGCACGAAGAGAAGGAGGTGGCCAAGCGGGTCGCCCGGGCGCAAGGAGCGACCCTCTGGTTCGACGGGGACGCACGGTGCTGGTGGACCGACGACCACAGTGACGGACTACTGCGGTGGCCCCTGATGACGTGGGGCAAGCGGATGCCCACTGTTCACGACGTGCTCTCGCTGGCACGCCTGAAGTTGCGCCAGCTATTCGTGGGCACCGATCAAAAGGGCCTGCTTGCCCTCGAGGGCCTATGCCGCGCGCACGCCGCCCTCATCTCGAAGATCAAGAGCACGCGCCGGCGCTCGGCGGAAGAAAGCGCCGAGCTGCTGCAGGCCGAGCGCAACCGTGCTGCGGATAAAGCCTTGGGGGCATGCAAGAGCTTCATCGAGAAGGTTGCTACCGGCACCGAGCTGGACGACCTTTTGCGCTATGAATCGGCCGATACCCTGAAAAGCATCATCGATCGCCTCGAGAATCTGGTGGCCACAGGCGTTTGCAGAACGGTCCCGCCGCCCTTTGACGAGGACACGCTGATCTGGCGCTACGGTCTGCGCGCATATTCGGACGATGCGAAACGCATGCTGGTCGAGAACCGCCTCGAGCGGCTGCTCCAAGCAGCGATCGCGCGGGGCCCGGTCGACCAAGTGGAGGAATTGGCCATCATCGACGAAGCGCCCATCTACATGGTCGATCAGTCCGACCACATCATCATGCGCATAATTCATGAGGCCCGCAAATTCGGTCTCGCCATTGTGCTGATTGCGCAGTCGCCGACGCAGTTTCCCGAAGCGGTCTTGGCGGGGGTCGGCTGCAAGATCATCCTGGGCCTCGATCCCATGTACCACCAGATGGCTTCGCGTCGTCTGGCGCTCGACATGGGCTACATCCAGCGGATCCGTCCGTACGAGCTGGCCCTGGTGAATTTCAAGCGGCGCGGCGTTGTGCCGGAGTGGGTGCCGCTCGGCCTGCCGCGGCTCGGTGCTCCGCCGGCGGCGCGCCTGGTCGTCCGACAGCGCGACACGGTCGCCTAAAGCTGCAGCTTCGGGGCGGGCTTCACGGACGATCTGGGCTTGAGTTGCGGCGGCAGCCTGTCCTGGGCTTCCGCCGTATTCCGGCTTTCGTCGAGCAGCGCCTGTGCGTATCCCTCGATGTCATCGGCCGCCCAGCTCCAGGCGACGGCTTCGTGCCATAGGCCCGTGGCTCGGCGGGCCCGTTCAGTGGCCAGCTGCATCGCGAGGTAGGCGTGTGCCGTTGGGATTTGGTCGAGCAGTGCGAACTTCAACGCATTGCTGCGGGCGAGCAGCTGCGCGGGGGCCGGCAAGGCCCTGACCGTGGGGTCGTTCCAGCAGTCAGCTAAGGAGAGACGCCTTCGATGCTGGCACTCGACCGCGTTCTTCGTCACCCGTTGGACCAGATCCATGGTCTGGTGCCGCGCGTAGATGGAAGTCGCGAATGCGGTCACGCCGATCGTGACGAGAGCCAGGAGCGCGACCGCGAACCGGAGCCATTGGTTGCTTCGCAATCGGCTGGGCGAGATCTCGCCTAGCGCGGCCGCGCCCAAGGGCGCCGGCAGTTCTGTGTCCATGTCCGTCTCTCCGCGCCTGTCCGGGCCTTTCCAATGTACCAGCAGTGTCCGCTCCGCGGCTGAAAAGAGAGGTACGCCAAATACCATATGGAATAACCGGCCCCTGATATTCGTTTGCTTTCGAGATTCCCGCCGAATACTCTTTTGAGATCACGGAATAACCGGTATCCATAAATGTTCTCCGCCGCCATGCAAAACAATCAGCGACGTCTCCTGCCCAATCTGCCTGGCGCAGCCGCGCTCGCGGCACCCTGGGAGATGAGCCAGGCTCAGTTCGAAGCCCAGGCCATCTGCGCCGCCGTGGACGCGGCGATGACGCGGGGCAACCTGCAGTTGCAGGCTTCCGGCGACGAGGACCGGGAGGCGCTCGCGCGTTTGCAGGAGCTGGCCGTCCTGAGCGCGCCCGCCAATGCATCGGATCCGGCCGCATGGGCAGCCGCGGGCGTGCAGCGGCTCCTGTCGCGCGTTTTCCAGAACGACGTGTTCGTGGGCGAGCTTCCTGGCATCGCTCACGTGGTCCTGGTGAAAAAGGCCCAGATGCCCGACGGCATGGGCATGACCGAGTTGCTGCGCCGAGTGCACATGCGAAAGGTCGAGGACGCCCTCGCAGCTGGCTACCCGGTGCCGCCGGGCGTGGTCGAGGAATACCGCGCGAGCATGGAGCGCATGCATGTACTGCCGCCGACCGCGTATCGCGAAGTTTTGCACTGAGGAGATTTCAATGAGCGTCTTGAGCACATTCACGCCCCCAGCGCGCGATTCAGCGCGCGATCAGCGTCAGGCCCAGCAAGTGCGGGAAGCAGTCCAGCGCGCCATGGCCAGGCCGTGGACGCCTCCGGCGACAGGGACGTGGTGCGACGGGTCAGCCGCGAGCTGGGCACCGGCGAAGAAGTCGTCGCCGCGCAGGTGGCGGCAATTCGGCTGCAGACGGTCAACCAGATCGCGGGCCGAATGCGCGAGCGTGCGATTGCTGAAGGCGCGTCTCCGAACGCGGCGGGGCGCGTCTACGACCTGGCCGGCATCAAGGCTGCTGCGTTGGCCACCCGCGACGCCCTCGACCGGGCACGGATCCGCCAGCGCGCCCGCATGGCCGGCCGCCCGGGGCTGGCCGAAGCACTCGAGGAGGAACAGCGACATGCGCTGATGGAGCGCTTCGAACAATCTGACGAACAGCTCGCACAGGACTTCGAAGAGGCGGTGCGCGAGATGGTCGAAGAGAACGAGTATCCGGGCGAGCGTCTGCGCGCCTGAAAAGAGCAACAAGGAAGCCCCATGTCCGAAGCCACATCCTCGCCAGCAGCAGCCGAAGGCGTTGTTCCATCACCCGCGGCGGCGCCGGTGAATGTCGCCCGTCTGGTCGAGCGCATCCGTGTGAACGCGGAGGGAGCGCTTTCCAGCACCGATGACCGGCACGTGCGCACGTCGTTGTCGATGATCGCGGATGACGCGGTCGCGATCGACGCCGCGCTGGTCGATCAGCGGCGGCAGCCGCGCGAAATGCTGCGCCGCTTGCAGGAACTGGCCATCCAGGTCGAGCGATCGCGCGGTCCCAACTGCTATGCCCGCAATCAGGCTGCAGTTGGCGAGTTGGTCGATCTGGAACTGAGCCTTGAAAGTGCTTTGGCAGCCACCGGCAGCGCGTCCGGTGTGGGCGAGCTTCACGAGCGGCAGGAGCAGCTCCGCCTGATTGCAAGGGCTGCGGAAGCGCTGACGCTGTTCGAAGCCCAATTTAAGAAGCTCAATCACGCTCTGCACACCGGCGACCTGAGCTTGGCGACTTTTCCCCGAACTGGCACGGATGCGTTGATCGAGCTGACCTCACGACGCGCCGAGCTGCAGTGGGTCTTGGAGATGCTTCCGCAGTTGGCCGAATTCCCGGCGGCTATGCAGGAGCCCCAGCAAATGCTACCCGACGACAACACAGATTCGAACAGCGGCGAATCCGAACGGACCACCGCATAGACAGTCGATTGCGAACCCTTATCTCGCGGTGTGGGGTCACCGGTGCTCCCACCAAACTCCGACGCGCCCGTGGCGAGATTCGCAAAAGTTGCATGGCGTCGGCATTGCCCCCCGCTCGCCAACGGCTCAGCGTTCCCTCGGGCGCTCGATTGCTTGTGGAAGTTCCTCGTTAAGTGCGAATTGCCCGGTCAGTGAGTGCCACGCCCGCAGCTGCTCGGGTGCGTTGGCGATCAAATCGTCTTCGTTTTCGAGTTGCTGGTGCGCCCAAGGATCGGGCCTATTCACTATGGGCGACGGGAGGAGGGCTCGTTTCAGACGAGCGATCAACGACTCCTTCGACGGGGGCACCTCTTGTGGTTGTGGTGCGGGCGAACGGGCGGGCACAGATCCTGGATGTTGGTCGCTCATAGGGTAGTCCTCAAATTCTTTGGCGCCGCGGCCGGGGGTGGAAACAAAGGGGTTCCGCGGCTATGATCTGGTTCGAAATATAACCGTTTGCGCAGCGCATTCCGCCAGTGCTCTCCTGGAGAGGTCCACATGTCTGTTTCAACCTACGCCCCCAGCCGCTACGGCGCGCACCTTCCCACAGGTTGCGCGTTCACCTGGCGCGCGGCCGTGGACCTGCTCGGCTACATGCTGCTGGCGCTGCTGGCAATCTCCCCCGACTTGGCGTTCGCGCAAGCCACGAACCTTGACATCGGTCAGATCGCCGGGGCGAGCGGCGCCGACGACGAATCTCGCAAGCTGTGGCGCATGCTTCTCGGCGCCTTCGCCGACAACCCGTTCGCGGCGCTCGGCACGCCTGACTCGCTCATGGGTGGGATGTTCCTGATTCTGAACTCCTGCTTCTTCGTGGTCGGCGTGACTTACTTCTCCTACGGCATCGTGAAGGGCGTCGTCGCCACAGCAATGGAAGGCGAGGTCCTGGGCAAGCGCCAGTCGGTCACCTGGTTCCCCATCCGCGGCATCATCGGAATCGCTGGCTCGATGCCGATCTTTGGGGGATTCAACCTGATGCAGGCCATGTTGGTCTACATCATGATCGTCGGCGTCGGGGCCGCGAACATGGTGATGACCAAGGCGTTGGACATGACGAACCAGTTCCAGGGCATGCTGCAGCCGGCCGCCTTTGCTCCGCAGGGCGTGACCCAAGGCGCCAAGGACATCGCAAGGCAGATGTTCTTGTCCAAAGTGTGCGCCACCTCGCACAACGAATCAGCGAATGCGGTCATCGCGAGCGGGGTGTCTTCCCCGCTGGTGACGCAGTACTCGAGCGACGCGAGCAATTCCATGACCGACAGCAGGGCGGCGGTTGTCACTCACACGATCTCGTGGGGGACTCCATCGATGACCGACGCGTGCGGATCGATCAGCGTTTCGTCGTCCCAGCGCTCCGCGAACTCGGTGTTCGGATTTCGGGTCGCAAGCGTTGACTACGCTGCCTATGCGCGGGTGAGCGCCGCCGCCTACTCGGGGTGGTCTGCAGCCATCGCTCAGATGGATTCGCAGCTGACCCCCATGGCGCAACAATGGGTCAATGCCCGTAGGGTGGCTCTGGACCAGGAAGATGGCCGTGTCCCGAGCATCGACGTTTCGCAGATTGACGCCGTCGCGATGAGCGCGATCACGACAGCCACGCAGGTCGGCGCCGCGCAAGCGGCGGCTGCCGGCTCCGGGGCGATCACGAGCACAGCCATGAGCAACATGCGAGCGCTCGGGTGGGCAGGAATTGGTTCTTGGTACTCGACCTTCGCCGAAGCGAATGCGGCCCTCGCCGACGCGGCGAGCAGTGTGCAGATGGGCGCTAGCAAGATGCCCGTTGCCGCGGGGCTCGCGCTGAATAGCGGATCCGCCGACGCCGTGAACGCGGCGGCGGCGAAGATCGCCGAGGGCGAAAGTGCCAGAGGCACGGGACAGAACCCCACCAAGACGCTGTTGGACAGTGCCATCCAGGACACCGGCTGTGGCATCGCCACGGGAGCGGCCGGAACAGCGACGGGCAACTGTTCCCTGGGGCAGGGCATCGTGTCCGCGTTCATTCGAGGCACCACAATCGGCTCCGGAGGGGGCGGCAACGGATCTGCGACATCGATGGACAGCTCGGGGCTCGTGAATCCCATCATCGCCATGAAAAACGTCGGCGACTACCTCTTGACCTTCGCCAGCACACTGATCGCGGCCGGGCCCATCATCGAGCTCGCGGACAAGTTCGGGCTGGCGAAAGTGGCGGGCACCGTTGTGGGCGGTGCCGGCGGGACGGCCGCCGGTCCGGGCGGAACGCTCGCGGGCGCGGCCATGGGCAATTTCGTCGGCGGCGCAGTGGCCGTGTTGAAGATTCTTGCGTTCACGCTGTTGGTCGCAGGCGCGGCGATGTCGGTCTACATCCCGCTCATCCCATTCATTACCTGGATGGGTGCTCTTCTGGCCTACGCCGCGTCGATGTTCGAAGGCCTCGCCGGCATGTCGCTGCATGCGGTGTCGCACTTGGAGAGCGACGGTGATGGCCTCGGCCAGCGTACCTCGCAGGGCTATCTGTTCTGGATCAATGCGCTCGCGCGACCTGCCCTCATGGTTATCGGCTTCTTTGCGGCGTCGGCACTGATGATCGCGATCGGCACCTTACAGGCTCATCTCTTCCTGCCCGCAATGGCGAACGTTCAGGGCAATTCCATCACGGGGCTTATGTCGGTGATCCTGTTCATCTTGGTATTCGCGGTCATGAACGTATCGCTCATCAGCGGGTCAATGAACCTGATTTATGTGATCACCGACCAGGTGATCGGGTTCATCGGCGGCTCCATCAATTCGCACCTCGGTCGTGAGGTCGAAGGCAAGGTGAATGCGGCATTCATGATGGCGGCGCGAGTGGGGCCGAGCGCAATCGCGCAGACGCAGGGAGCGCTCGCCGGCCGCGCCAATCAGAGGGGCCTGCCGAACGCTTCTGGCGCAGGCGGGCGTGGCGCGCAAACCGCTACGCCGCGGCAGATACAAAACCCTTGAGTGCCCGGCCGGAGCGCAGACTCCGGTCGTCCGCCTCTACTTGCTTAGAGGCGGCGTTCCTGGCGGGAAGTAGCTGTCCCCGACCTGTCGCGCGTCGTCGAAATTCGCATTGATGGCGAACGCGCGCCCGCCCATCTCACGAATCTTTTCGATGAGTTGGGCGTTCTTCAGGAGCGGGTGATTTGGGGCGTACCGCTGCAGCTGCTGCCGCAGCGCGTGCTTCTCCGCCAGGTTGGATGCGTTCGCTTGGCAGACTTGCTCGTATGCCTGCTGCCACTTGGCCAACACCGCCGCCTCTTCAGCTTGGGCGGCTTCCCGTGCGTCCGCGTCGCGTTCCGCGGCCTGGCGCTGACGAATGGCCGAGCCCATGTCCACAAGGGACTGCGCAAAAAGATCAGTAGCGGTGCCCATCAGTCCTACCCTTCGATTCCGATTCGCCAGGCCCCATTGTGCTAGAGGCATGCTGGACTCTCAAGTGGAGAATTACTGGCGGTATCGACGGCCGTTACGCGCCGGCGGCAGTCGTGGTCGCCGCGGCTCCCCTGCTTGGAAAAGGATTGAACGTGTCGCACAGAATGGGCCCGCCGCCGGCGCGCAGGTCGCGCGCCACCGAGGCCTGCGATGCCGGGTCCGTGTCGAGCGCGATGATCTTGCAGATGCTGAATTCAAGGTCGTTCTGATCGATCAGGCCCATCTGGGGTCGGCCAAAGAAAACCGGCCGGCCGATGCGCTCTCCGCTTTGTAGCCGGTACACCAGGTAGACCCAGTGCCCGGCGACACCACCCGTCTGCTGTTTCACTTGGACGAAGGTCTTGGTCAACGCCATGTCCGCACACGCGCTGACGAGGGCTTCATGGGCTTCGGGGGAGCTCGCCGCCGGCTGCGGGGCTTCGCCCAGCACCTGCCAGATGCCTGCGCTTAGGCCGCCGCGGATCTTGCGCATGGACTTCGCGGCCTGTCCCACCGCCTGGGCGATGTGTTGGAACTCGGGCGTCTTGAGCATGCCGGCCGCCGTCCAGCCGGTGGACGTGTCGACTACATAGATGGCCACGTCGTATTCCGCCAACCCTTCGATGCGATCTCCCGCTTGGATATGCAGCTTCCAATAGGGGCTGCGCGCATGGAGCAGACTGCGCCAAAACTTCTGTTCGTTGTTCATCGGGTGGGTTTTTACCCCGGCACCAGGGTTCTTGACAGCGCGGAACTGTCAATTTTGACAAAGTTTCGCGCTTCCTGATGTTGCGAAGCAGATTCTTTGGAGGTGGTCAGCCTGCCCAGCAGGGACTGCTCGCAGCGTATGCGCGGCGCCTCAGCCAGCGCCCGTGCCGGCCCTCAGGGCTTGAGTTCCTGCGGGGTGAAAGCTATCAGCCCATTGCTTCCCGGGCCGTAGCCGCTCACTTTGGTGGCGGTTGTGGCGCGGGTTCGTTGTCACCCCAGCGGCTGCGAGTCGGAGATGGTGCCGGCGCCGGCATCGATTTGACCCTCTCGGAAATATAGGCGGCCTTGGCCTTGGACTCATCGCCGCCCGCCTGCGCGAATACCCTTGCCCACAAACCTTGGTTGCGTTCCGGCGACTCAACTTCGGCCATCGCCTTGGCCCAAGCGTCATCGCTTACCGGAGACGGTTGAACCTGGCCGACGCCGGTGGCCTGAGGCGACGTTGAGGACGAAGCGCCGGACGCTGTCAATGAGGAGGCCGGCTTGTAGCCCTTGCGCAAATACGCGCGGTCCAAGATGCCGCGCGCCGTGAACGCATAGGCGATCCACATGATCATGATCACTAGAATTCCCGATTCACCGAACGCAGCCAGCGACACCACGATCAAAGCAATTTGGATGGCCACGTGCGTCCAGAGGCCCTTGACCATGAAATAAAATATCCCGAACAGGAATGCGAACACCCAGGTCCAGTCGGAGACTTCCTCGCTATGCCCATTGGATGGGAGTGTGTACCGTGTCATGCCCCGTGCTCCTCGTTCGTTGTGCCTCGGGGCTCATCTTAATGGGAGGTGAAACCTCCTCGATCGCCTATTCCTCGCGTTCCTTGGGGAAACCTGGGATGACCGGCTGGAAGTGGTCATCGAGCTCGATCATGTCGAGGGTGGTGCCGATGTAGAGGGTGTGCACCAGGCACCACCAGATCTGGCGGTAGTGGTCCGCTGACGACTTGTTATTCGTGCGGCGCGCGATCACCTCCGATCCGATGATCTTGATGCCATTGGCCGTGATCCGTTCGACTGCAGCGTCGTGCAGTTCCGGCAGCAGCGCGAGCGTTTCGCTTTTCTCGTCGACGAGCTTGGCATGGAGGGAGCGCCGGCCGTTGCCGCCTTCCCACGGAACCAGGACCAGGTGGCCACTGACGCCATTCAGCGGGCGCGGCAGCTTGACGCCACGCTGGAAAAATCGGTAGACAGTGGCATGCACGGCGCACTAGATGCTCTGGCCCTGGAAGCTTTCCGGCCGTTCGTAGACCTCATCAAAGAACGACAGCCAGAAGGTGGCTTTGGGAGGCTGGACCATCCCGGCAAATCCCGCTGCTCGAGCAGCTGCTTCGGCGTCGGCCCAGGTCGACGGGGGCGGGGGCGCGTCCTCGCCGAGCGCCTCGTTGGATTCCAAGTGGCCATAGTTTTCCCAAAACGCGCTCAGAACGCCCGCCGGGCCTCCCAAGAGGCGCTCCAGTTCCGTCGCGACGCGGATCTCCGCCGCGGCGCGATCGGCCGCCGGCAGCGCTGGCCAACCCAGCAACTCCACGAAGTACGGTGCGTCGATCCAGATTTGCCATGCCTGGCGCGTAATGGCGAAGACCTTGTCCTGCGTGTTCATGGTCACCCCCAAAGCAATAACTGTACGAACATAAGGGGTATCCACTTAGCTCCACAGATCGTAGAATACACTGGACGAATATACAGCAATGAGTCCAATTCCTGTCAACGACTATCCGCGCACTTGGAGCGAATTCCTTGATTGGTTTTCCTCCGAGGACGCCTGCCTGGCCTACCTGGAGCGCCTGCGTTGGCCGCAAGGTTTCGTGTGTCCGAGCTGCGGCGCCACGGCGACGCAGCCCTACCGTGCCAGCCGCACGCGCTTGCTGTGCAAGGACTGCGGGCATCAGAGCACGGTGACTGCCGGCACGATCTTCGACAAGACCCGCACGCCCTTGAAAGTCTGGCTGGCCGCAGCCTGGTACGTGACCAACCAGAAGCAAGGCGTCAGCGCCTTGGGGCTGCAACGGGTGCTCGGCCTGGGCAGTTACCAGACGGCTTGGACCATGCTGCACCGGTTCCGCCGCGCGATGGTGCGGCCCGACCGCGATCGACTCAAGGGCGTGGTTGAACTTGACGAGACCTACCTGGCCATCACGGACCGCAAACAGCCCATTTCCCCTGAGGGACGCAAGAACAACACGAGCAAAGTACTGATCGTGCTGGCGGTGGAGATACTGCAACCCAAGGGGTTCGGGCGTATCCGTTTGCGCCGCATCGACAAGGACTCTGAAGAGTTCATCGTGCCCTTCGTTCAAGCCTGCATCGAGACCGGCTCGACGCTCAAAACCGATGGCTCAGCCGCTTACCGATCGCTGCCGGAGTTGGGCTATGAGCATCAGCGCAACGTCATGCTCGGCTCGGATGTGCCGGCCCACGTTTCCATGGCCGGCGTGCACCGGGTGGCCTCGCTGATCAAGCGCTGGATCCTCGGCACGCATCATGGCTCGGTCCAGCCCGAACACCTGGACGCTTACCTGGACGAGTTCGTCTTTCGCTTCAACCGCCGCACCTCCAGCTCCCGCGGGATGCTGTTCTACAGACTCATGCAGCAAGCCGTCGTCACCGATCCGGTGACCTACGCCGACATCGTGTTGCCCGCCGAAGAACCCGCTGAAATGGCCTAGTGGAGCTAAGTGGATACCCCTTACGAACATACAGTATAAGTCCTTGCCGCCGCCCGGCTGTGCCAGTTCAAGCAAAACCGTTGGCGGCGGCACTACGAGCAATATCGACCGCGGATCGCTGCCGCTAACGCTCATGAAGACCGGCCGTCAGCGGAGGTGCGGGGACGGCCAAGATGCGACGGCCTCACATTCACTGCTCAAAGCGAACGCGCAAGTGGCTCGTCACATCACGAGCCATATACTCTGTGCCACTTGACCACTTAGCTTCCGAGGATCGCGATGTTGCCATTGGAGATTGAGCGGAATGACTTCGGCGTCAAATTGAACCACTTGGTCTCGCCAGCCAAGCCGATTCAGACCGTCGAGCAGTTGGAGGGCCGGACCAAGGAACTCGCCCGCATCGAAAAGGCGCTGTTTGCGGAAGGTCGGCACGTTTTCATCTATGGGAATCGTGGCGTGGGAAAGTCGTCGCTAGCGGCTGCAGCGGCCAATCAGTGCCAAAGTGTGGATGCCCCGTATATCGACGTCTCATGTTCGACGGATGCGACGTTCAAGAGCATCGTGGCGAACATCGGCTATCAGGCCATCAGCGCCAGCCGCCTGCGTAAGACGAAAACCACCAAGAACCTCGGCATCGAGTATCGTTTTTTGAAAGCAGGCATGTCATCGGAGACTACGACGTACGATCTGCATGACGAAATCCATTCCGTCGCCGATGCCGGCGAAGTGCTTCGAGAGGCAGCGGCCATACATTCGGAGCGCCCGATCGTCGTGCTGGACGAATTTGATAGGCTTACCAGTGAAGCCGACAAAGTGCTGTTTGCTGATCTGCTTAAGTACGTTGGCGACAAGAAGATCGGCATCACGTTCTTTTTCACTGGTGTGGGGACGACACTGGAAAAACTGCTCGGCGGTCATCCATCTGCTATCCGCCAGCTGGAGACCATCGAACTGCCGAAGTTGAGCTGGGACGCCCGCTGGGACATCGCCCTGAAGGCTGCGAAAGCGTTCGGTCTGGAGTTGGATGAACAGACCTGCGTCCGTCTTGCCGCTGTCAGCGACGGCTATCCCTACTACGTCCATCTGTTGACCGAGAAGCTCATGTGGCACGTATACGAGGCGCCAGCAGTCATCACGACGATTGAGCGCGAACATTACGTTGCGGCGCTGCATGACGCGATCGAGAGCATAAACGCAGAGTTGCGACGTCCATACGATATGGCGGTGAGTCAACGGACTGAGGACTTTGAGGAGGTCCTGTGGGCCACTGCCGATTCGGACTATCTGGACCGGACAGGCGACGATTTCTTCACGTCGTACCAGTACGTTATGAAGCAACGCGATCCCTTTTCGAAGCGGACTCTCGACAGTGCGGCATTCAAGGCCATCATCAAGAAGCTGAAGAGCGCGCCTTGCGGCGAGGTGCTTGTCAACTCGAGGTTTAATCGCCGCGGCTGGTACTCGTATCGGGAACCGGTGCTTCGCGGCTATGTCCGCATGCAGGCTGAGGCGCATGGCATTGAGCTGATCGGTGAGACGCAGGCGACCAAAGAGCTACGGCAGGTTTCAGGCCGCACCGGTTACTACGGGCCGAGCGTGCCGCGCGGCGTTCACTTCGGGCGACGGAGGTAGGGCGCTCGCGCAAAGTGAACGCCAAGGCCTGCGACGGTCGCTTCGGTGTGCGCCCGTCGCATGTATAACTCTTGAAGCGCGACTTCGGCAACGTGTTCCCGGCTTGAGGGGCGCTGATCGCCAACAGGAGTTGCCGACACCCTGGAGTCGCCGGCGGCCCACGCTCATTCCGTCAACATGTCGAACGGGACGGCGACGAGAGTGAACCCAATTGCCATGCCCCATGCAGGGCCGATCAGAAACAGGAGCCCAACCGCTGCAGCAAGTCCCTGGAGCCCATATGACCACAGCCAAGAGACGAGCTGCCATTGCAGCCATCCGCCCCCGACAAACCCCGAAATGGCAAGCAGCACAGCAAGCGTCCAGACGACCCAACGGACCACCATCGGCTGCTTGTTCACTCGCCATGCCCAGTCAAGAATTTCGTCCATCGAGCAAATTTACCTGCAGTCGCACCGCACCTCGGACGAAGGCCTAATGTGTCCCGCTTGGCGATACGAACGGGTGCAGCCGACGATACCCGGGTCGACGACCCCGCGGATCAGGTTGGGGCCCGACGCGCCTCTATGCGCTACCCGCGCGATACGCTCGGCAGCCTTGGAGCGCATCCGCCTTGCACGGCCTGCTTAACGAAGGAGCGCTGTCAGGTAAATCGCGTCCCTCTGCTCAGCATCGGGAAGGGAGCTGAAATACGGCTCGATCGCTCGCAATTCGCTGCGTCCGGCCTCCATGTCACCCGTCTTCCCCAGCGCATGCGCATACAGGCAGCGAACGGGGACCATGCGGTCGGTCATCTCGTGACTGTTGACGAGCGCCAGCAGTCCGCCTTCCAAGAAATTGCGGGCCCGCTGCGGGTCGCCGGCGTTGAGGTGCTGCCACACCAGATCGATGCCCACCCGCGCAACTGAGTCCCAGGAACCCGTGATCTCGAATAGACGAATGGCGACCATGCGGCTAGGCCCGGGCGGGCGATTGAGGCCCTCGGAGATCCTCGCCTGCAAATCGTAGCAGTCGCCCAGGTGTTTGCAGTTGTCGGAATAGTCGTCGTCGTCCTGCCGCGCTCGTTCCAGGTACGGGGCAGGGTCCGCCATCAATGCCGCCACATCCAACTGCAACGTCCGCAGGTAATCCGCCACGAGCGGTCGAAGCATGTCATCCGCAGGGCCAAACCGCGACATTTTCCAGAGGGCGAACGCCGCGTGATAGTCGAATACTCTGCGGTATGCGGCATCGTCAGGCAGCAGGGCCTGGGCCGTGCGCAGCACTTCCCGCACGCCAGGCTCGTCGCCTTGTTCAGCCGAATAGACCAGGCTCTTTTGCAAGAAGACAAGCCGCGCGCGTGGATCCGTCAGTCCAGCGGTCAGGAGCACTTCCATCTCGGCGAGAAGAGGCGCAACAGTTTCACTGGGACCGTGCTTTTGCCGGTAGTACAGCAAGGCATCGAGGCATTCGAAACGCGTTGCAGGTGCGACGGCCGCGTCCCTCGCCGCTTCTTCCAGCAGCGGCCACACCGTCGGAAAAACACCGACCTCGTGGAACGACTCTTCGGTGCCCAGCTCCGCCAGCACCTCGATCCGCCGGAGCTCCACCAACAATTTCACGAACAGGGGGAACCGGTCTTTCTCCCCGTCGCCTTGCCGCAGCGACTGCTCGAGCAAACGCAGCAGCTCCTCCTTCGCGCGACGCTCCGCCGTGGGCTCACCGGCGAGGTGCTCAAGAGCGATGGGCCGCATGGCGTCGTGCACCTTGCTGCGCTGGCTGCCGTAGGCCTGCAGCAGGCCGTTCGCGCGCAGCGAGCGAAGGCTGCGGACCACCGTCGGGAGTTCGAGACCGAACGCAGCCCCCGCGATGGCGATCAACTCGTCCGCGGCGAGCGGGACGTCCGCCAGGCCGGCGCATGCCAGAACCTGTTTGACCTGGGCGTCCAGGCCGTCGAACACCCGCGACAGGATCGTGTGCTGCGCGGTATCGACGGTCAGCGTCTGGGATTCGAGCGCATCGCAGAAGGCTGCCAGGTCGCTGCCGTAATCGCCAGTGGCCACCTGAATGGCGCTGCGCACGTACAGCGGCAGCCCCGCGGTCAGGCCCTTGAGCCGCAAGATCGTCGCCATCGTCGCGCCGCACCCGCCGGCGGCAGCCTCCGAGGCAATGGTGTCCGCGCCCCACCCCAGGAGCATTTCGGGATCCACGGCAAGGGCGGTGCTCATCTGGCTCAAGTCACTGGTGGGCTGGGCGAGAAAGACCAGCCGCAGGCCCCGCAAGGATTCAGCGATGGAGCGGGCATCGCCCACAGCAAGGCGGTGCGCGTTGTCGACCACGACCGTGTACGGTCTGCCGTGCGCGGCCAGCGCGTTGCCGGCCGCTCGCAGCGTTTCTGCCCCCGAGTGCGCTGCCCTACCAACTGCCTGCAACGCCGCGGGCTCGCCGCGCAGCCATCGCGCGGCAATCTCCCGCGCCAAGGCGGCCGCTACCGACGCGCTGGGAAGGTCCGCCACGTCGAGGTAGGTGCTGGGCTGCTCGTCAGCCATGGCGGCCTGGGCGGCCCAGGACGTCTTGCCGGCGCCGGAAAAGCCGACGATGAGCCGCAGCGGGGCGGCAGTCGCGAGGGCAGGCTCGTGGTCCTGGGGCCTGTAGTTGGGCGGCGGAGCCGGGAACTGGTGAAGCTGGTGGACGAACTGCTCGAGCATGCCCGCAGCCTGGGGGGCGGTGATGGCGTGTGAGGCGAACTCACCGGTGCCTGAAGCAATCCGCAACATGGCGCCCGCGAGCTTGAGCACCAGGACGTCCGGTGCGACCATGACGAAGGGCAGCTCTTCTGCCTTCGCCACGCACCAGGCGAAAGATTCGTCGACGTCGGACCAAGGAGGCGGCAAGTCCGCGGCGGCGTGGCCGGGCCACACGATCCGGACGTCCGGTGCGATCTGGCCGCCCGCAATGCGCGCTGCAAGCGTGGGGGAAGGGTCGGAATTCAGGGCGAGCACAAAATCCGCGCGGCCCGGGCGGTTCTGAGCGACATGCTCCTGGCGGTACTGATCGAAGCGTTGCAATGCGCTCCTTACGTCGGCGGGCTGTACAACGCTCGAGCGGGTCTTGACCTGAACATAGGTATGCCGATCCTCAAATTGCAGTTCGAGGTCTTCGTCGTGTTCGACCAGCATGCGTGTCCAGCCCTGCGAGGCGGCCATCAAAATACAGGCCACTCCGTACAGGTGCTGGTAGAGAAAGGCGCCATGCATCGTCTCAATGCGGCGCAGCTGCGCCGGATCAAGAACGGTCGCTGTCAATGGGGTGGTCTGCATCGCCTGAGTTTAGGCCGTAGCGGACCTGGCGGCCGGCACGCGCAGGTTGGGCTATCGCTCGGGACTACTGCGGCCGCTGACCAGACCAGGCGGCGATCCAGTCGCTGACCCGGATCAGCACAAGCTCGTTGACGATGTCGTCCGTGTCCGATACCCGGCTCACCGCGTAGCCCGATTCGACGAGACCTGCAACTATCCGATCGCCTCCACCACCCACCATCACGACGCGATCGGCCCCTGATCGCCGAAGAGAGCCCAGCAATCGGTCCTGAAGGTCCAGGTCTTGCGGTGTGTCGATCGCTCGAAGCGCGAGCACGCGCGACAAGTCCAGGTCCTCCGGCAGCGAGGGCGATCCGTTCGGCTGTTCACGTGGCATGGCGACATTGGGCCCGTGCACCGGGCGATCTGCAGATGGTCAATTATGGAAGAGGCGATCACGGGCGCCGGCGCGAGCATGAGCTGCCGCACGGAGCCGTTCAGCTGTTCTCGTTGGACGGCAGTGCCGATTGCAGCCACGCGGGTGGTGTGGCGCGCAAAAACCGAACGTCCTGCCAATAGCGCTTTGCACGGGCGCGCACCGAGCGCCGGCGGTAGCGCCAGCCAACGGGCGTGTGAAACCGCGGGAGCTCGCTCGCTTCGGCCCACTTGCCGATCGTGGCGATGCTCACGCCGGCCTCGCGAGCGGCCTGGCTGACTGACAGCGCGTCAGCGGGCAGCGCACTTGCTGGTTCCCGCTTCGCGTTGGAGCGTCGAGCCTGGCGCAGCCTCTCCATCATCGGCTCGCTCAGGTAGCGGCGACGACGATCCCACTTTGCCCGCGAGACGCGTACTGTGCCCGCAGCGATGTGCTCCTCGACCCACGCGACCGTCGTCTTCAGCTCGGCCGCGGCTTCGCGCAGGTCGTAGCCGGCCCGCGAGTCGAGGCGCTTTTTGACGGCCTGCAGCGTGACGAACGGGATCTTGGGTGCGCCTCGCCAGTTCAAGCCGTTCAGCAACTCGCGCAGGCGCGAGACGGTGATGTGCAATCGTGCAGCAGCCTGCTTTTCCGTGAAGCCGATCTCCTTGCGCAACTGTTCGCACTGCTGGGGGCGGACGTAGGTGAGGCCACGCTGGGCACCCGCAGTCCCTTCTCGACTTTCCAGCGCGCCCTGCGCGATCAGCTGCCAGACCTCGCGCGTGGTAAACAGGTAGCGCTTGGCTGCCGTGTCGACAGCAATCCAGGAGAAGCGGCTTTCACCCGTCGGGCACCGATGGGCGACCCACAACGTCGCATCGGTCCGGCTGACGTACTTGCGCTTGCCCGATACGCTGTGGCGGAGAACGTTGTTGGCGATGGCCAGGCGCACGCGCGACAAGGGCTGGCCCGAGCGCTCCGCGACCTCGGCTGCCGTGAGGCCCGGCGACCATTTCATGGTCAGGTGGCGTTTCGCGCCGTGATCCAGATCGGGATATCGCGCACAGTAGTCGTCGAAGGTTGTGGGCGCCTTCTTCGCGCCCCAGATCTCGCGGCAGGTTGGGCAGTCGCTCGGGTGTTGTCGTGCCTGCCACAACTTGAATGTGACACGAAGGTTGTCCAGCAACAGCTTGCCGTGCCAAGGCATCGGTCGCCCTGCGTGCCGGTCCCGCACGAGCTTCCTCGCAACGGAGGCCGCGATGTACCGCGTTCCATATTGCGTGTTCGCCCCATTGCCGTACGGGTTGCAGCGCACTGCTGTCGGAATGTAGGACAAGCCTGCGAACTCTGGAAGCTTGCTATCCGAGCTGATCCCCAGCGGTTCCCGAATGCTCGAAAGTTTGACGAAGTTCTTGGGCGGGAATGTTCGCGTTGACTTCCAGCGTTCCCACTCCTCGTACGGGATGACGAACAGCCGTCCGACGCGCCGAGTCCTGATGTAATCGCGAGCGACGGCCTGTTCAGGGTGGCCAGGAAAGCGTCTTCAGTCGCGAGCCATTCATAGGTCCGGTGCATGCCAGCTTTGCGCGGCTTGGGCCACTCGGAATCCTCTGGCGGGCGGCCATGCCACAGCGCGAAGAGCTCGGCGAATTCCTTGCGCTCCGCGTGGCGCGTGCACGCGCCCGTGCGGCGCACGGCTTCGACTTCGGCCGCTGTGCGGCCCAGAACGTGCGCCAGGTGCGGGCCGACGGCGCGCCACCCGTGGTCCAGTACGAACTGCTTCCAAGGTTCGATTTGTTGCAACGGCATCACTCGGCAGTCGACAGGATGTCATCCAGTGCGCGTGTTCCGCTCGCCATCTGCTCGGCCGACAAGCCCGCGATCGCGCCCAGCAGGTGCACGACAGGCGCATCCAGCTTGTCCAGGCGTTCGGTCGGGATCTCGCGCAAAGCGCGGTCCCACTGTCGGAAGTTGGACGGGAGTGCGCGTCGCACGGTGCGCGCTTTGAGCGCCACGTCGCGCAGAGCGCCGGCCATGGGCATGCGCACCTTCTCCATGCCGCGGCGGGAGAGGCAGATGAACTCGCCTGTCCCGAGCCCCTGCAGGTCCGCGAAGTCGATGCCCGACGACCGGAACTGCGGCGCGAGGGAGGACCACACGGTCGGGTCGGCCTGCTGGCCAATGAGCGTGAGATTCGCGCTCGTGAAGATGGAGCGATGCAAGGTGCCCGAATAGCGCAGCGCCGTGATGAACATATCGATGCAGCGCTTGCGGCCGCGCTCGACAAACTCGTTGATCGCGTCGGTGGCTTCGCCCAGGGAGTTCGTCCCGTCGCTGGACTTGCGTTTGCGCGGGGCGCTCCAGAGCTGTCCTTCGTCCAGCATCACGAACATCGGCTTGCGGTGCTCGTCCGCGACCTCGAACATGACTTGGCCGTATGGCACGAATTCTGCGGCGTCATGCGCGGACACGACGATGATGGGGTCGGTGCGCTCCACCAGCCGGCGGCGCAAATCTTCGGCGTCGGTAACGGGCGCGCCATACAAGGCGCCCAGCTCGTCTTCCGGGTCGACCAGCACGCTGACCCAGCCCTGCTGGGCGAGCTGTTCCGCGATCACAAGGCCCACGTTGGTCTTCCCCAGACCGCGCGGTGCCACAGCGACGGACACCAGGCCGGTGGAAGCGTAGTCGGCGAGGTCGATGGGCTCACCGCCGAAGTCCAGGCTGGACGACAACATTTCGGTGCGTTTGCGCACTCCGCGCGTTGGGGTGGGGGCGGCGATGGCTGTCATGCGTCCTCCGACAAAAGGGTGTCCTTCAGAACCATCAGCTGCTTGGGCGTGCAGCGGAAAATGAGGGCGAAGTCCTGGATCGCCTGCTCGGTGATGCGCTCCAGGACGCCCTCGCGGCGGGCCTGGTCGAGCATCTGCCGCAGGCCAGCCCAGTCGTTCGCGCGGGGCGCCACCGCGGTATCGGGCGACTGTCGCCGGATCTCGGCGTCCAGTTCCTCGGGCGTGTAACGTTGCGCCGCGCCGCCCTGGTCGGCGAGCAAGCGTGCGTTCAAGAGCGTCAAGAGCTTGGCGCGAGGCATGTACGCATGCACGTGGCAGATGAGGGATTGGTCAGCGGGCTTGAAGCGCTGAGTGGCGCGCACCACGTGGAGCCGGTCGGGCTCGCCGGCGGTTTGTCTGGCAAGGGCTGTTTGTGCCATGGTTGGGCTCCCGTTGTAGCGGTTGGTGGCGGTGCGACTAAGTATTTCGCAGAAAGCAATAAAACGAAGCGTAAATGATTCCGCCTGCCGTTGCAAGCGGAAGGCGCCTGAACGTGGTCTCGAGCGGGATCGCAGGCTCCGCTATCGGGTGGTGTTCAGCCATGGCCACCGCTGTGCGGGCGCCGGGATATCCGAGGGGGCCAGCATGTGCGCGGTCAAGACGCGCGCGTGGGCGGCCGCCGGGCTGTCATTGAGCCAGCCAAGCAGCGCGGGCTCGGCGTCGAACGCTCGCAACGGAGCCGCGGAGGCGGCCTGGCGGGCGCACGCGTAGCCCCACATTGCGGCGAGTACTTCCTTCCGGACGTCCTCGGCCAAGGCCTTCCAGCGGGTCTTCTGGCCACCAAAACATGCATCGACGGCCAGGCCGGCCCAGGTATCAGGGGGCGATTCAAGGCGTTGCGCGCTGGCACCCGCTCCAGTCGGTACGGTGCCCGCGTCCTCGCCGTCGAACGAGAACATCGATTGCTGGGTGCCGAGGCTCACGAAGAGGCCCCCGGTCTTTGGCTTGCAACATCGGACCCCGCATGCTGTTGCTCGTCGTTGGTAAAAGAGGCGCGGGCAGCAAGATCGGTCACTTCCCCCTATACCAATTGCGTCACCCGCCGGCGCCGCATCAGCTCCACGGCCGCACTTGCCAGCTGCTGGTCGTTTTGTGCCGCCAGCGCCGACGACGGGGCAGCAACAGCTGCGAGTGCGATTTCAACTGGCTGGCCTATCGAGTCGAGCTCGATCCCAGCAAGGTCGACCACCCAGTAATCCTTGTTCCGCGCGTTCTCGACGCGCGCCTCCCGCAGCAGATCCACGACGAAGCCGTATCGCATCACGTACTCGCGGCCGCTTCCCTGGTCGCGCGCCATGAGGCGGTATGTTGGCGCATCCATCCCGGTGCTGCCACCGATGTGTCGTTGCGCGAAGTGGAGTCGCTCGGCAGCTGTCATGTCCTCCAGCCAGGTGAGCATCTGGGCCTCTCTGCCGACGGCCGGTGCGGTAGCCGTCAATTTGACGGCTACCGCATAGAGATGCGCATTCAGCCAGACCTCGGCGGGCGATGACGCGTGCACCTGCACGAGGCTGTGATAGCGGGCGGGCAGGAGTTGCCGCAGGGCGCCGAGCGATGGGGAACACGTTACTTCCTCACCCGTCCCGTCGACGACCCATTGCTCCCGGTGCCGGTGTGCGCGGGGAAGTTGCGCGGATCGGCCTGAGTTTGCCGCTTCGGCCTGATCCAGCAGATCGAGAACCAGGCCTGTGCGCACGACATAGTCCGTGCCGCCATGGTCCTGGGCCATGAGGCGGAAGGTGGGTGCCGCGAGGGGGAGGGCGGCTCTTGTCGTTGTGGCGGCCATGGAGTGGCTTTCTGTGGACGTAAAGGGGCAAAAACGGCTGACAGGCTGACAAAAGGTGCGCAATCACCTATTATGCGAAACATATATCAAAGTTCTCCATGCTGCAAATCGAAAGCTTGTCCGATGCTGGGCCCGTCGAGAAGCCTAGGGCCAGGACGCGGCCCGCGGGAGCGGTCGCCGCACCGTCCAACGCGGTCGATGAAAGCCTGGTGCGGCCGGCGGCGGCACCTGGTGAAGAGCAGAGCGACCGGGCCCTGCGTCCCAAGAGCCTGGCGGACTACGTCGGCCAGGCGAAGGCTCGCGAACAGCTCGAGGTCTTCATCAGCGCCGCAAGGCAGCGCAGTGAGGCGCTGGATCATGTCCTGCTGTTCGGCCCGCCAGGGCTTGGCAAAACCACCCTGGCCCACATCCTCGCGCAGGAGCTCGGTGTCGAGCTGAGGCAAACCTCCGGCCCGGTCCTGGAAAAGCCCAAGGACCTGGCAGCGCTGCTCACTGGCCTCGGGAAGAACGACGTTCTGTTCATCGACGAGATCCATCGGCTTCCAGCGATCGTCGAGGAAATCCTCTATCCAGCGCTTGAGGACTACCAGATCGACATCATGATCGGCGAAGGCCCGGCCGCCCGGTCGATCAAGCTCGACCTGCAGCCCTTCACGCTGGTGGGCGCGACCACGCGGGCGGGCATGCTCACCAACCCCTTGCGCGACCGCTTCGGCATCGTCGCCCGCCTGGAGTTCTACACGGCCGACGAACTGACCAGCATCGTTCGACGCAGCGCGCTGCTGCTCGGTGTGCCCACGGACGAAAACGGCGCACGCGAGATCGCAGAGCGGGCTCGCGGCACGCCGCGAATCGCCAACCGGCTCCTGCGGCGCGTGCGCGATTTCGTTGAAGTCAAGGGCGAGGGCCGCATTACGCGGGCGCTCGGGCAACGAGCGTTGGCAATGCTGGACGTGGACCCCAAGGGTTTCGATGTCATGGACCGCAAGCTTCTCGAGGCGGTGGTGAATCGCTTCGACGGCGGCCCGGTCGGCCTGGACAACGTGGCCGCGGCGATCGGTGAGGAACGCGAGACCATCGAGGACGTGATCGAGCCCTACCTGATTCAGCAGGGCTACTTGCAGCGCACGCCGCGCGGACGTATTGCAACCCTCGCGGCCTTCCGGCACTTGGGCGTCACACCGCCCGCCACGCGCGAGGAGGCGTACGCGTGAGCAGCGTTTCGCGTTTCAAGTGCGCGGGGCGCGTGGTCACAGCGTTCGCGATTGCGGCCGGCTGCGGGGCTGCTGCGGCGGCGCAGCAGCGGGCGACGGCTGCAGCTGAAACGGCCGCGCAGGCGGAAATGCCCATGGGCCTGGCGCAGGTTGCCGCGGTTCAGAGCCTGCATCAATGCGTTGTGCAGGCCTCCCAATACCACGGTGTCAACGTGACCGTGCTGGCGGCGATTCTGCGGCACGAGTCGCGGCTGCGCCCGGATGTCGTTCGCCGAAACGCGGATGGAAGTTTCGACGCAGGCATTGCCCAAATGAACTCTGTGCATTGGCCGGAGCTGGCCCGTCACGGCATAGCGCCGGAGGCCTTGCTCAATCCCTGCGTGGGGACTTTTGTGGCGGCTTGGCACCTGTCCAAGCAGTTCTATCGATGGGGCTACACGTGGTGGGCGGTCGGCGCTTACCACTCGGGTACGCCGGCGGCCAACGAGCGCTACCAGGTGCGCATCTGGAATGAACTCGTAGCCATGGGCGCAGTGCCGGGCCCGAAACTTTCGGTGCCGTAACGGGAGATCTGAAGGACATGACGATGACCGGCTCGACTCAATTCACTTCACTTGAAGCCCTTCTAAAGCAGGGCAAGTCGCAATCGGAAGGGGCGCTTACGGTGGTCCTGGGCGGAATGAGCGCGGGCAAGAACGCCGTGGGCCTGGCCTTCGCAAGGGCCGTGCTCGCTAAGAAAGGCATCGTGGCCGTCTGCCAGCCGGGCGATCGCGGGTCATTGCGAACGCCCGGCGAACTCTCCAGGCGCCTGGGCCCATCAATGGGCCTGCTGGGCACCGATGACTGGACCTCGAGGGTTGTCGTGCTGCAGCCGCAGCGGCCCAATGCCGCCGCGGGCAGATCCGGCGGCCAGGGATGCTACTGGCCCGTGATCGAAGCCGGCGAGTACATCCTGTCGACCGCGAAGGACCTCGGGTGGCACCAGCGGATGCTGATCATCCAGGATTACAACGTGCTGATGCGCTCCGAACCCGAGGCCACGCCCGGGCGTCTGCGGGCGCTGGCGTTGGCTTTTCGGATGAACGTCGTGCTCTTTGTGGACGTGACCGGTGGAGACCGCGAGATTGCGAAGATCGCGGGTGACCTGCCGGCGGTCCAGGAACAGGCGATCGTCACACTGTTTCGGCAGCTGCTTGAAGAGGGTCGGCTGGAGAGCGAAGAGGTCGCGCTGATCGACCGCCAACTCCCGGAACTGGCAGCGGCCGCGCGCGGCCCTGAAGGAGCCGATAGCGCCCGCGCCATTGCTGCTGCTTCAGCCTCCCGCCATGTGCGGGTGCACGCTGGCCAAATCCAGGTGGTCGAGGCCGCCCACCGACTGGTTTACGTTGAGAAGGTCGCGCCCAATGAGGTGGCGATCCACACCCTGAAATCCAAGGAGGGCCCGGCCGGGGTGCGGCGGCTGCAACTGGACGCGGGTTTCCTGGCGTGGCCCCCCGAGCGACTCCTTGACCCGCAGGCTGCCGACAGGGACCGGGAGCTGGCGGCGGGCTCCCGCCCGAAGCCTGACCCGATGACCGAGCCGGAGGTGCCGCGAGGATGAGCCGCCGGCCGGAAAAGAATGCCTTTAGCGCTGATGGTCTGCGCTACAGCGCCCGTCAGGCGGGGTCGCCACTTGGGGGGGCGAACTCTTGCACCATCAAGAGCTGCTTCTACTGTGGCCACCACAAACAGGTGGATGAGGGCCGTTCGATAAAGGTCTTGGGGAAGAGCACGTTCGTCTGCTTCGGTTGCAAACCGGAGAAGCCTGGTTTGCCGGCATGAAGAAGATCGGCGCTCCAGCGACGCGACGATTCCACGATGATGGAACCGTTCCAGAAGGTCCCGACTGGATCTGGGTGTTCGGCTCCAATCTGCAAGGCCGCCACGGCAAAGGCGCGGCGGCAGTCGCGCGCGACATTTTCGGCGCCGAGCGAGGCCTGGCTTCGGGCCGGACGGGACGAGCGTACGGGATACCCACCAAACGAGCCCCAACGATGAATCCGCGCGATGTCCTGCCACTGGATCAGATCCAGCGCAGCGTTGAGGAATTCCTGGAATATGCGCGCGGCCATGGCGAGCATCGCTTCTTCGTCACGCGTGTAGGCTGCGGCTTGTCGGGGATCCCAGATGCCAAGGTGGCGCCGATGTTCGCTTCAGCGCCCTCGAACTGCTCGCTTCCACTACCCTGGCGCGAGTTTTTCGACGAGGCAGAGCTTTCGGTACAGTAAAACTGTAAATGGGGTCGCATCGCAGCTTCGGTGCGCGCCGCGGCATTCCGCCGTGCGCAACTCAATCAAAGGAATCGATCGCTATGACAAGAAGAGAGATGTACCCGGCCCCTATCCTGGGCGCGATGGACGAAATCGCAGTGCTGCTGCACGTGGTGCTGGCCACCCGCGGGATGTGGAAGACGTGGAAGAACGCCGATGCGCATGACGCGCGAGGCTTGCGGGTGGAGAAGGCGAGGCCCCAGGCGCGGGCCATCATCAAGGGCGGGAGCGCAGCGGCGGCGGACCTGCTGGAGGCCGCCCTGAGTAATCGTGAGGAGGACATCGTGGCTGCGAGGGCAAAGCACGCGGCGAAACTGCAGCAGCTGGTCGCCGCAGGCGCGGCGCTGGTTAAGGCCGAGTACGAAGCGTTCCCCGAGGTGGCCGGGCGCGGCGTCTTCGACCTGAGCGTTTACCGGCCTCTTTCGGAGATCTCGCAACGCTGGGGCGGTGGGGGCCGGTAAACGGCGTCCGGAGTGCCGGGCCGCGTTTGCAATTGGGCAAGCGCGGCTGCTCTAATTTCCTGATCGGAGAAACGTCGAGCCTGGCCATGTCGAACTCCCCCGGAGCTTTCAACCGTAGCACTGTGTCCAAAGTGCAGGACGCGATCGCGCGACTGCAGGGCACGTCGACCGGTGATCTCGCGCAGGGGCTTGGCCGGGTGGTGGTCACCACGTCGGCTGCGGCTTCCGGTAGCGCGTATTCATCCCGGTACCTGAGCGTGTTGAATTCCCTGTCGCAGGGCGATGGCTTTCGTGCCATGTTGGCCGAGCGGCGGGCCGCGCTTCAGCGCTCCATCGAGCAGATCGGCGACGTCGGGGAGTGCGCGATCGTCAAGCACACGAAAGGCAACCGCTGGTTGATGATCCTGCGCGATGCGAGCGCGCAAGGAAATTGGCGAACGCAGGCGTTCGACGTCCAAGGATTCAGCGGCCACGAGACTTACGCTACCCGGGAGCAGGCAATCGAGATTGCCGCCGGCCGAGGGTTCACCCAGCGCGATGACCAGGCGTTGGATCGCCTGCAGGACACCGAGGCGTTTCAGCGGGGGCTTTACGCCGCTGACCTGATCCAGCAGCACGCCGCTGGTGCGATCGGTCTGGAGGAACTGCATCGGCGCCTGGCCGTGTTCGATGAAACGAGCATGGCGCTTCGCACCATTTCGAACGCGACCACCGCCGCGTTCTGGGCGCCGGCGAGCGACACCATCTACATGCTCGCGGATCGCATCGAAGAGGGCGCGGAGGAGTCCGTTTACCTGCACGAGGTCATGCACAAGCACGGCCGCGCCACGCTGGGCCAGTTCGGCTGGGATCGCCTCACTGGAGGTGTGAAGGCGTGGGAGCGCGCGCCAAGCCCGAGCATTGAACGTCTGATCCACTTCGTGGCCCATGCGAGGGCGTCGAAAGCCGTCGGCACGGCGAACGCCGCACTTTATGACGAGGAGCTCTTCGCCTACGCCGTCGAGGAGGCGGTCAGGCGTGGGGTTAAGCCATCAGCACGAGCCGAGGAGGGCAGCGCACAAGCGTGGCTCGCGCAGGTCGACAAGACGCTGCGGGCTGTCATCGAACAGATATCGGGGGCCACGCCGGCGGCGCTTTCGGCTCAGCAGATGGTCGACCTGTCATATGCGCTTGCGCAGCTGGAAAACCCAGCTCGCGCGCCGCTCATCAAGCAGGCCCTGGGGGCGCAGTTGCAGGAGCTCCAGCGTTTTATCAAGCGGGACGGGAACCCGCATTGGTACTCGCCTTTGCTTGGCCAGGTGACCGCGCTGCCGGGCCGGGCACAGACGTCGGGGCATTGGCTGCGATGGCTCGCGGGCCTCAAGCGTCGGGGTGTAAGCCCGAACGAAATCGAGTGGTCCGGCCTTCCTGAATGGCTGGCGTTGCAGTCGGACAAGGTGACGCCCGACCAGGTGCGCGACTTCCTGGGCGTCAACGGCGTGAGCGTTCAGGAGGTGAGCTACGGAGGCGAACACGCGAACAACGAGCTCGACGAGCTGATCGTGCGCATGACGACGTTCGGCTTTCATGTCGAGCGCGACATGACGAGTGGCATCGGAAGCATCCTGCGAAACAGCGACGGAGCGAGTTTCGACTGGGACGACGAGGCGGACACCTTCGTGTGCGCGGAGTCCGAGGAGCGCGTGCCCTCCCAGGTCGACCGCATTGCACGCGAGATCGGCAACATTGTGGACAGCCGCGGCGATTCGGAGACCGTCGTCCCGGAAGCCGGCGGAACTCGCTACAGCAAATATGCCATTCCAGGAGGCGAGAACTATCGAGAGTTGCTTTTGACGCTGCCGGGGCGCGGCGAAGGCGACGATCCTGCGGTCAAGCGGCTCGCCGATCTGGAGGCGAAGCGCGCGCAGGGCGCTCTGAGCGAAGCCGACTGGAAGGAGCTTGAGCAGCTCCGAGCGGAGACCGGATTGCACTCCCCCGCTGCGGTGTTCGCGGCGGCCGGGGAGTACCGCACCACACACTGGACCGAGCGGAATGTGCTGGCCCACATTCGCTTCGACGAACGCCGCGATGCCGACGGCCGCCGGGTGCTCTTTGTGCATGAGATTCAGAGTGACTGGGCGCAGGAGGGAAAGAAGCAGGGCTTCGACACGGCCGAAGCAAAGGCGACGAGGGCCGAACTCGAGCGCGAGGCCGACGCGCTGCGCGCCGAGGCGAACGAGATCCAGAAGACACCTTACGAAAAGCAGAGCCCGGAGCAAGGCCGTAGGCTGCATGAGGTGCAGCTGCGACTGGCGCAGATCCGCGAGACCAAGCCACTGCGCACTAATGTGCCTGTCGCCCCCTTCGTCGGAGCAACCGATGCGTGGGTGACTCTGGCCATCAAGCGCCTGGTGAAACTGGCCGTGGACGAGGGCTTCGAGCGAGTCGCCATCATCAGCGGAGAGCAGGCTGCGGACCTTTACGGTCTGCGCAAGGAGGTCGATTCGCTGACGGTGTGGGGCGACGCGCGCGAGGGCTACTACTTTGAAGCAAGGCGTGCGCGGGTCGTTGTCGTGGCGGATCGGGGCACGCCGCTCAGCGGCGAGCAACTCGCCGATTATCTCGGCGCGGATATGGCGAGCCGCGCCATCACGGACATTGCAGCCGGCCGCGCGGCCCAATATGACGGCACCAACCTCAATGTGGGAGGCGGCGGGATGATCGCCTTCTACAACCGGATCGTGCCGCGCGTAGCCCGCGATGTGGTCAGGAAACTGGGTGGCGCCGGGCTGGTCCAGGCGGGCGTGAGCACGGACGAGTCGACGGAGCCGTGGCGAGTGGTCGGCGAGGCGGGGCAGGTCCTTGCGGTTGCCCGTACTCAGGGACAGGCGCTGGACTGGCTCAAGTGGAATGGACAACTCCCCTGGGCAACGGGGGCCAGGGCCGCGAGGATCGGCGACGGCGCTCCGCAAATTGCTTTTGATATCAACCCTGGGATGCGGGCTGCTGCCAGCGCCGGCTTGCCGTTGTTTAGCCAGGTGGCGGCGGATGCTCTTGTTCGACCGCTGCATGGCTGGTCGGAGGATGTGGAGACGGCGGAAGCGGTACCCGCGGAGGCGGGCTGAGGCTGCGGGACTCCGTTTGCAAATCGCAGAGGGCGACTGTTCTAATTTCCGGATCGTTGCCAAGTCCGATCAGAAAGAGAAAGCCTCGCATGAGCGTTCCTTCAAAAACACTGTCGCAGATGCGCACGGCGGCGCCTATGCAAGCGCGCGACGACGACTACCAGCAGGCTCTCGATGTGTTGCGGGGGACGAGAGACGGGGATGATCTCGAGCCCCATGCCCTGTGGCTGGTCCAGTGCGTCGTGAACAACGGGCGTGGGAGCCTCAGCAAATCCGACCGGCTCCGCTGGAACGAAATTGTCGACATGGTGGCCCGCAACGCCTATGTGCACCGGTGGCTGCACGGGGTCGAGCATCTCACGAAGACCCAGCAAGGCTACGTGCGCTGGAAGGGCCAGATCGTGGAGCACTACAGCTTCGCAGGCAAGGCCGCCCAGGAGCGATCGGCCGCCCTTCGGCTGGGCGCGTGCTGCCGGTTCCTCGAAGCGCACGGCCGCGAGGTGAATGGAAGAGAAGTGCTGCAGGCCTACGAAGAAGCGCGCCTGGGGCTCGGGTTGCAGCACCAGCGTCATCTTGTGACCTGGTACACCGGCGCCGAGGGCGCGAGAATCGGTGTCGAGCCTATCGACGGCACCCGGGTCGCCGAAGTCCGCGCATTGATCGACGCCGCGGTCTACCGACGGCGTTACGTCGACTGGGGTCACAAGGAGATCCGCGCCCTCACGGTCGTGACGCGCGAAGATTTCCAGGTGGCTGTGGAGGCGTTGACGCAAAGTTGCGATTGGGCCCGCCACAGCCTGAGCTTTCTGCAGTACAGCAACGATGGCCACCTGAGCGGCTTCCTTGATACGTTGCACGGGAGCATCGCGGCCGACGATCTGCCCACCGAGGCGCAGGTGTTCGATGCGTTCTTCACCGCCGGTGCGCAACAGGATGAAGCGGGATGGCGAAGCGGCTTCTTCGCGGCCCGTGAACTAGCCCAGCTCACGACCGCACAACGCCACCGCACATGTGCAAGCTGGCCCGGCCGCCGACCTTGGCCCGCGCGCGGCTGCGCTCGCTTGTTAAGGGGCGCGCCGGGAGGCTTGCGCCGGCGCGGCACGCACGGAGTGCGCCGCAGCGTCAAGTTGAACTGCTTGATTGGCGCCGACTCTCGCTGCAGCGGCGCGAGCGGCGTCCACCAGGCCCCCGCCCTAACTGTGTAAGTTTCCTGTTGCGGGTTGGCTATTATGTTCCGCTGAGTACATAATTGCAAAAACATTAGGTGAGGCCCCAAGCTGCGCATGAACAAAGTCCAGTACGTCCGGTCGCAAGGTCAGTTCCAAGATCACGGCTGCCACTGGCCGGGTTGCACGAGGCAGGTGCCGCCGGCGAAGTGGGGCTGCACGCCCCACTGGTTTGCGCTTCCCAAAGACCTGCGCGACAGGATCTGGAAGGCCTATGTTCCGGGGCAGGAGATCGCCAAGAATCCGTCGCCGGCGTACCTGGCGGTCGCCAACGAGGCGCAGCAGTGGATTCGTGAGTTCCTGGAACGCAAGGCAGTTCCGGCACAGGGCTCTCTCCTATGAGCGGGCGCATGGTCGCTGTCATCGGGACCGCTGGGCGGGACAAGACCCGGCCGATGAATGCCCGCCTGTGGGCCGCAATGCTCGAGGACCTGCGGGGCCGGGTGCTGCCGCAGGACACCTTGGTGAGCGGCGGCGCCGCCTTGGCCGATCACTTGGCCGTCGCAGCATACCTGCGCGGGTGGGTGACGGGGCTTCAGCTGTTCCTGCCGGCACCCTTCGACAATGCGGCCGCCACGCCCGCATTCGTTGCCACCGGCGGCGGCCGCAGCAGCGGCGGGGCGGCGAACTACTACCACGGGCTGTTTCGCAGCGCGACCGGCGTCGACGGGCTGGCGGAGATCGCACAGGCAGTGGCCGCCGGCGCCGCCGTGCACGCGCAACCGGCGACGCCGGGCTTCGGCGGCATGTTTGCGCGCAATCGCCTGGTCGCCCAAGCGGTGGGGCACGCGATTGCCTACACCTGGGGCGTCGCGGAGCCGGAGGACGGAGGCACCCGGGATACCTGGCTCAAGATGGCGCACGCCGTGCGCGAACATGTGAGCCTGCTGGAACTGGCCAAGATGGGTGAACAGGCTCACCCGACCGAGCCGCGGCCGCGGCCGCGAGGATGAATCGCATGATCGCGTTCACAGCCGCTTCGCGTAGAAATTGCAGCAGCCTGGCTCGACAGGCAAGGAACCCGGCAGCCCTCCCTGACGCACGCCCAAAGGTTGAAAACCGCCTAGACAAGCTGCGAGGCTTGGGGCGGTTCCAAGAGGGAGAACGTGGCGGTCACAGCCAGCGCCGGCAGGTTGGGACGCCCTGCAATCCAACGGGAGGCCCTGGCCGCGCTGAGCGGCGCGTGCGCTTAGAGGATCGTCCGGCCCGGCTGGCGAGCTCGCCATTGCGCATAGCCCCCGTCGGGCAGCGCGGGCCAAGGCTCGAACAGGGCGCCGAGCAGCGGGTGCTTGTCGCCGAATCGCAATGCAGTGGAAACGAGCTTGCGCTGCGCTGGGCCACCGATGCCGAACGCGTGCAGTTTGCCGCCGGCGTGAACCTCCTCCACCGATGGCCCATCGACCCCCGCGTCAAGCGCGATCTCCGCGGCTTCCGCCAGGGTTTCGGGAGACTCCAGCTGCAACCAACCCGGCACGCCGGTAGAGGACAGGCCAAGAATGCCGAAGGGTCGACCCATGACCATGTATTCGACCCAGCGGCCGTCGACAAACTCATGAAGGCCCTTGGCGACTGCCGGATCCTGGATCGCGGCGGCCTGAACGTCGGTGAGCAGCGTGCGCCAAATGTGCTCGAAGCGCGGGTGAGCGTGCACGGAGAGATCACGGATGGCGTCTATCACGCGCTTGGCAAGGTGTTCGAGGCTCTTGGAGATGTACTGATCGATCAGGCCGAGGTTGAAGGCATGCACGGCGACCTGCTCGTCGGCCTGGCCCGTCAGCAGGACACGAGCGCCTTGCCAGCCGTCGAGGCGGCGCAGCATCTCCAGCCCGTTCATGGCAGGCATGAAGTAGTCGGTCACCACCGTGTTGGTGATGGCATAGCGTTCCGGCGTGTTGGCCCAGTACTTGAGGATCGCGTCGATCAGCGACACTCCGTCGCGGACGCTTTCCACGATGAGCTGCTGCTGCCGAGAGGCATCCTCTTCGCACAGTTTCGCGTTTGCCGTGACATGCTCAATGACGGCGTGGGGATTGATCTGCAGCTGCACGTTCCAATGCACGGGCAGCAGCAGCTTCAGCTGCTCCAGGAAGTCTTCGTTATCGTCCACGACCACGACCGTTCCCGGTCGCCGAAACAGGGGGAACGTCATAGCGCCCAAACTCTGTTGAACTTCACGATGACCCACTCGCTCGCCCCTCAGTCTCATAGAAGCACCCGAAATACAATACCAAGGTGATCATTTTCATATCTAAACGCAGGCTCGGCCGGTACATGGCTGTATTTTGTCAGCCAAACCAGAGGATTGTTGAGAACATTGACAAATGGCAATCCGCGCGCCAGCGCGGGCAAGGGCCGGCAGCGGGCAACCAGCAGTTGGGGAGACCGTGACAGACATCGAGGAGTGGCTAGGCGGATTTGAGCGCCGACACGCATTTGTCGTGCTTGGGCCTGACCCTGCGGGCGGCCTTGACGCTCGCAGGGTCGCCCTGCTGCACCCACCGGAGCTCACGGGAGCTGCAGAAGCGCTGGCCACGAGTTCCGACTTTGGCCTTCCATGGCGTGAATCGGGGGCATCGCCCGTAGCGTGGGAGACGCTCGATCGACAGCGCGGCCAGAGTGCCTGGCGCGAGCACTGGCACGTCACGGGGTACCGCAGCTTCGTGCGGGTCGAGATCCCTCTTCCGGCCGAACGCGCCTTCGAGTGCTTTCTCTTCAGCGAGGAAGAGTTGCGTGACACCGATCAGGCCGCGCGGCTGGCGTGGTCGATCATGGGCCACTGGCCGGTCGTTCGCCAGGAGATTCAGTTCACACAATCGCCGCTCAATGAGCGCGAGCGCGAGTGCCTCAGCCTCGCGTTCCAGGGCTTCACCGCCAGTGAAACCGCCGAGCGAATGCAAATTCCCGAACGCCGGGTCAATTCGACCTACCAGCAGGCCATGGACAAATTGCAGGCGCCCAACAAGGTTGCGGCCATCCAGCGGGCTTGCTGGCTCGGCGCGATCTAGCATTTCCTGCCTTCAAACGCTCCGCCAGCGTCAGCCACATGCCTGTGCGGCTGGCACGCGAGCCAATCGCCAAAGTGGGTGATCGCGGGCAGCTTTTCCCTGACCCCCGTCAGGTCGAACGAAGCGACCCCGAGCCCCTTGGTAATCCGCTGGACTGGCGCCGTGGCGGCGTCACTCGCGCAATTGAGCTGCTGCATCAGGACGGCGTTCGACAGGACAGCGGCCGCTTCGCCGCCCGATGGGGCGAACTGCAGCCACTCCAGTCGGCCGTCCGGCGTGATCCCGAGAGCCCCGAACGGCTCGCCAATGACCGCGAATTCTGAAAAGCGCGCCGACAGCAGGTCTTGCAGCACGATGCCTTCCCGCGACAGGATCTCCTGTTGCTCCTCACTCGCGCGCAGCGCCAGGCAGAGGGCCCATGCGGTTTCGGCCTTCTCCGTCGGAAACCGCGCCATCGAAGTGAGGCAATGCCGCAGCTCCCACGGAAGGTTCTCGTGGCTTTTCGGCAGGTAGTAGTCGATGCGGCCGCTGTTGAATGCATTGAGGGCCGATCGCTCGTCGACCGTCCCCGTCAACAGGATCCGTTGGCCTTCAAATTCGCGAAGGCGCGCAAGCAACTCGAGCCCGGACATGCCAGGAAGCTGCTCGTCGACGAACACCGCTTGCGTCAGGGCAAAACGTTCCGTCTGCGTTGCCCAGTACTGTAGAAGCTGGGGAGCCAGTGGATCCCCAGCCATGCAGCGCTTGACCATGCTCTGGTGCTGCCAGAGATCGGCCTGCACGAATGGCGCTTCAGCTTCCAGCACTTCCAGCACCTGGTCAGGATGGCTGAAGAATCGGCAGGCCCATTGCGCCGGAACGGTCGACGCTAGGCTTTCCAGGAAGCGAGGATCGTCGTCCAGAAAGATGACCCCTCCTGCGCGCTTCAGCAGCGACAGGCGCGGCCGGATGCCTTCTCTGCGCATCTCGCGGCTGGGGGCGACGGGCTTCACGGCGCGGGTCGGCATGCGCGCCGGCCCGCACTTGGTACGCGATTCGAAAACTGCGAGCATGGCGCTGTTGTGGGCTGGTCAGAGGCCCAGCGCCGCACGCGTGATGTCGTCGACTTCGATGAAGCATGCGACCGTCAAGACATCCTTGCCCGATTCGTCCTTGATACGCAACGGCGGGCCGAGGCGGTGCACGCTCAGGCCCAGTTTCTTGAGCATGCGCTCAATGGGCGCGGTTGTCACCGTGACAAAGCGCTCGATGCCGTGGGCCTTGGCAAAGTGCCAAGCCTGCGTCATGAGGGCCACGGACAGCTCGCCGAACCCCAGCTGGGGGTTTCCCGCGTCCTCGGACGCGGCGAGTCGATCGGTGGCGATCGCGAAGCGGCTCAGCTCCCAGCAGTCCGCGGAACAGGGTGCCGGGGCCCCGTGCAGCAATTGAGGAAACACATCGGCCAGCATGTTGGGGCCCAGGGTGGGCAACAAGCGCCAATGAGCGTCGATCTCGGACGGCCCCTTTGCGACGATGTACCGGGCCTCGGGCATGTCGTCGAACTCATCGATTTCCTGATCGCCTTGAGTCTTGACCTTCCAGCCTAGGCGGACTTTAAAGGTGTCGTACCGCAACCGGAACATACTGTTCTGGTCCCCCTGCGGCATCTCTCCCCGGCTCAGCGTTGTGACAGCGTGATTCAATTCTTACTCCTCAACGTTTGGCCAATCCCAGCCTCAGTAACTCTTCCGGTCACTAGGGGGCGGGTTGCATTGAGAACAATTGGACTAGCTTGCTTCCATGGGCGCGACTAGCTGGGTAGACAGTTGACGAGCCCTGCAGCTGCGGGCGAACTAGTGGTTTGTGCGTGCGGACGGCGGAAACGGGGGTATTGAGGCAACCGCCTCGGCGACGGCCGCCGGCCAGGGGATGCCTTCGATCAGCGTCCATAGGTCGGGCAGAGCAAGGTCGCCCGGACGGTCGTAGCCCGTGGCGTCGATCACCATCAGATTGGTTCGGGGGGCAACCTCCTTGAGAAGGTACAGGTTCCCGTCGGCGCCCTGCGCCCAGTCCCAGCACAGGGACACGACGCCGGCGGCGCAGCGGCCGACCCACTCTGTCATGCCCGCTCGTGGCGCGCCGGCAGCATGGGACAGGACGGCGGGATCCTGCTGCGTGAAAAGATGCTCAAAGACGAGGGTGTCGAACTGGCGTGGCGAAAGGCGAACGCGATAATCGCGAGAGGCTATCGTGGGCGCGGGGCGGTTGGTAGAAAAGTTCATATGATCAATGCGCGATTACGGTTCCACATGGAGTGAACGGTTATGAACGGGACGCAGGCGCTGGACAGCTTCGCGACGGTGGTGTTGGCGGCCGACGAGCACCAGCTCTTTAAGAGCTTCATGATGGCGGCCCGCGCCCTTGAGTGCGACCAGGCGCTCTTCGGTATGCAGGTCCACCTGCCGACCCAGGGCTTGCGCCAGCACGTGGCGAGCGGCTACCGGGAGGACTTCCAGCGGCTCTACCAGGAGCGGCAGTTTATTGCCCAGGACCCCACCGTGGCCCATTGCCAGGTCTCCACGGAACTCCAGATTTGGAACGACAGCATGTGGCCCGCGGGCTCGGAGGAGCTGCTCGAGGAATCGAAGCGGCACGGCCTGGGTTATGGCGTCAGCCTGGGCGTGCACCAATCGGCTGGCTGCAAGAGCATGGTGAGCCTCGCGCGTGACCAACCCTTTGCCCTCGGATCGCCCGAGGAGCAGCGCATACGCACCGGTGTGGCGGTGCTTGCGAGCTGCATGCACGTGGCGACGCAGCGCCTGATCGTGCCGCGGCTGTTTGAAGCGCCCACGCTGAACGACCGCGAGAAATCCTGCCTGCTGTGGGTCGCCAATGGCAAGAGCGACGGCATGATCGCCGACATCTTTGGCGACCTTTCGCCGGCGGGGGTCAAGTATCACGTGGCCAAGGCCATGGCCAAGCTCGGCGTCGCCACGCGACTGCAAGCGGTGGCGAAGGCCGTGGAACTGCAACTGCTGTACTGAGCGAACAGACATCCCGACAGTTTTGCCGCCGGGCAGTGCCGGCGCTAGTGGCTCGGTAGATACCTGTCTGGGTAGCCACTTGACGAAACGAATAGAAGCGATCTTTCTCGCTGGTGCCAAGCGCCCGCGCGGCGCCGAACCAGTTCCGTTCGTGCTACCGCGAGTTCCCGAATAGCGGCGCCAGGCACGCAGGCCGCCGCTCCTGCGTGAGGTTGAGGTCGGTCAACGTGACAGCAAGAGACGCTCACCGTGGGCCACATGGAGGCCGACGGACGGACTCTGCGCAGTCGCGCGGAGGACGCGGGGTGGTCTTCGGCGTCGTCGGGGCCGCAGGGTTCGACAAGGCTAAAAAGCCCCTTGAGATTCCAAAGGTCGCCAGCTTTGGGACGTAAACGGGCAACGTGTCTGGCGCTTGACAGAACGGGTGTGAGAGGCTCAAGGAACATCCTGCCCCCGCCAGCTGCGCAAGCTTCACGTGGACCAGGTACCCGTGCAGCGCGTCGAAGGCTAGAACCTGATCAGCGCCTGCGACCTGGTCCTTTTCCAGGGCCGGGTATTCAAGCTTTTGGCAGGGGAGGCTCTCTGCCTTGCAATAATCGAGCGCCAGTCCCACTTCGTCGCTCGGGCCGAGTTTCCCAGCTAGGTGCTGCCTTTTGAGCGGCGCACGTGCAAAGTATTCCAGGTAGACATCGAAGCGGGATCGCGGGAGATCTGGCAAGGGAGTGCTCTGGGCCGCAACGACAAGCTGAGCCCCGGCCACCTTAGCAGACCGCGCCGATCGCTGTGCCACAGACGGTTCCCCTTGCTTTCGTCCGAGGACAAGTTCTGTCGTGATCCAGTCGACCGTCGTCTTTTCGGTATCGGGCTTTGCGACGGGCTCACAGTACGGCTTGTCCTTCACCAGCTCCAGCAATCTTTTCTCGCCACATTGACCGTCAGATCCTTTGTCCAGCGCGCAGGTGGTAAGCATCTCCGCAGTGCAAAATGCAGCGTTCTTTATCCCCTCCGCGTAGATGCCCAGTTCGGCTTGCTGGACAAAGGGATGGTAGAACTTGGAGGGGGAGTGGGCCGCGGCAACATAGTGTTCATGCAGGTCGGTGAACCGGCTGTACTGGGCGCTCAAGGCCCTGGCGGCCGCGCCGGGGAGGCGCCCTGCGCGGAGGGCGGCCGGGACATCTGCCAGAGCGCTATAGGGTGTCACCACCACTTCAAGTGGCGCGGCCTCGCTCGCTTTGAAGTCCCCGAAGTTTTCGATGTACGCGATCGCGCTGGCAGCGGTGACAGGCAGGGGAGCCGAGTTCCCGCCCTTGCCAAACATGGCCACCTTCGTCTGCGCCCGCAGATCCTTGCTTTCCCTCAATCGCTCCATCGACGCTTTGCCCTGTGCGGGGCCGTAGCTGCCTTCGGCCGATGCTTTCAGAGATTCTTGGATTTCCTTGCTGTCCATCGCGTAGGTGAACACCATCGCTCGTCGAGCGCCATGGCGAATCGCCGACACGAATCCGTCGCCGCACTCTTGCCTGAAGGCGACGAGTGTGAGCTTCTTCGACGATTCGTGCAACGCCAGTCGCATCGCATCTGGCGGGGGAACCAGAATCTGCCCGCCCCTCATCGACAATAGATTGGCCAACACGTTTCGCCGAACGTGGTCGATCGTGACCTTGCGCGAAAATTCGACAGAGGCGGAGGCTCCCGCAGCGCCGAAGCCTACGCCTCCGGATGCCGACACCTTCAGCGCATCCATGAGCTGTTCACGGTCCTGAAGATCGCTGTATTCAGCCGTCAGCTCGCTGGCCTGCAACACGTCCGCCACGCCCTGGACGCAGCGGCTATTGAGCCAACGGCCTGACACCATGTCGTAGCCAGCGCCAAGAATTACACCGCCATCCGGGTATTCGACCTTGAACGGCATCAAGTCGCTGATGCCGGCAGGTGCTTGCGTCGCGCCACCTTTAGCCTCATCTGAGGGGCGATCCGGATTGCCACAAGAGACCAGAAATGTCGCAAGGAAAAGGCCTGCTAAGCGGCCTCGCGGAGGTTTGACTTTCATCTGGCACGCATCCTCGATGCTCACGCTTGGCAGCGAGCATCTAGCTGCCGGTTCAGGTGTTCAAAATAGGCACGCGCATCCCCCTGTGGTGGCGGAGCACCATCCTCAATGTGCAAAATGACGATCGCTTGCGCGGAGCAGGCGGCGATTTTCTGGATGTTCTTTGCTCCTGCAGCCATACCGTCCCAATCGCTGTTTAGCAAAGAAACTGCGAAATTCACCGGATCGCCCATGGCGGTCAACAAATCAAGGACTGGTGACGCCAGTATCAACCTTGCGCCATTGGCACCGAGCTTCTCCACTCTCAGCACTTGTTTGAGCACGCGTGCGTCTTCACTGGAGAATTTGATCTTTTCGTTTGGCATGGTGGCACCTCCGAGCTCCCGCATCGTAATGCCCGCCAGGGAATTTGCAACGGGTGTTGCCGAATTGGCTGCCGGCCCGTCCACATTCCATCGACGAAGATCTGTCTAGGACTTTACGAGCGATGGACGACGCAAGCGCAGCCCCATTGCGCGGCGCATGTGCTGAACCTGGTCGACGGCCAGCAGCCCAGCGCGATCGGCCACTTCCCGATCGGGCAGATCCTGACGGATCAAACCTGCAATGAATATGTTGCGTAGCAGCTGGGGCCCGGTTTCTTCTTCGCCCGCACCTTCTTCGCACAGGTTGGTCACGGCCTTGTAGATGAACTCCGCACCGACCGCGCGGCCCGCCGCGGCGAACGCGAAAGCAATGGCACTCTCGGGACGCATCGATTTCAGGGACTTGCGCTCAAGTTCCTGCTGTACGAGAGCGGCGCGTAGCTGCCACCAGCGCACCACGCAGGCGGCGGCCCAGCCCGTGAGCTCGATGTCTCGATCCTGAAGCAGGCGGTGGCCAGGGGCGCGAAGCACCACGGCATCCAAACGTCCGGCGATGGCTGGTCGCAGGCTCTTCAATCGCAGCTTCTGCAGTTCCTTGGGCGTCAGGCCTCCCGACAGGATCAGTGTCACGATCGCGGCTTGCATCAATGGCCGCGGCGCAAGGGCGTCCATGTCCTGGGGCGCCGCAAGAATCGCTTCGATTCGCTCGCGGATCTTCCCCATGAAGTCGTCGTTTGGGAGCACGATGTGACGAGGCTTGAGGGGCCGGCTGCTGGGCGCCTGCTGCATCAGGATATCGGTGGCACGGTGCTGGCGCACCTGCAGGTCCACCAGGCGCTGCATCACGCGGTCAATCTCAGCGAGATACATGCGCTGCGTGCGGACCGAGGGTTTGGCAGCGGCCCGCCCTTCCAGGCCCTCCAGGAAGCGGCTGACGTCGTCGCCGCTTACCTGCCTGAGGTTCAGACGCTTGCCGGCCATCCATGCACAGAACCGGCCAAAGAGGCTGCGGTACTGCGCCGTGGAGTGCTCCGCATAGGCACGCTCGTCCGTGATCATCATCCCCTGGCGCCAAAGGCGGTGGGCTTCCGCCGGCGCGCGCAGCCACAAGTCTGCGGTGTCTGCCCCGGGCTTCAAAGTCAATGTGTCGTTTGCTGTCATTGAGTCGTGCAGTGTCTCAGGCTGATCGGATGCTGGCCACCCGAAATGTCTGGCCAGCGATCTCCATCTGTTGGTGGATTGTGAAGAAAAGTGGAGGCGGCGCGCGCCGACCGCTCAGCCGCACTTCAACGGTCGACCAGTTCCCCCGGCCGACCGGGCGCAAGACTAGAACGGTGTCCGGTATGTGTGGCTTCACCTGGGCCGACCGCGGCGCGCGAGGTCGCATGGAGATCTCATTCTCGTTGGTCACTTCTTGGTCTCCTCGCTGTGGTCCTCGACATCCTCGACCGGCCCACCGGCAGCCTTCCCGCGCAAGTAGCCCCTGCGGCGGATGGCTGCCGGCTGCCGCTTGAAGTCGCGGTACAGCAACAGGTACAGGGACAGCTCGAGGGCGAGCACGCCCAGGCGCAAGTCGCCTTGGTTCGAAGGCAGATCCAGCAGCATCATGGCGCTGGCCAGCAGATCGATTCCTGTGCTGGCGGCCCAGCACAGGAATACAAGCGCCGATGAGCGCTCGGCCCGCTCGAATACGATGATCACCAGCACCATGTGAATGCCCGTCGCCTGCACCACGAACCAGAACGGCAGGCCTCCGAGCAGCGACCAGCGCAACTGTGCTGCGGCCAGTGCAACGCCTGCGAACCAGAAAAACGACGGCGCACTGTCGGCGATCCGCGTCCATTCTGGCCGCAGGACCATGACTCGTGCCGACTGGCGCAGCGTGGCGAGAGTCCCCATCGCCAGGTAGCCGATGAACAGCAGGATCGCGCGGATCGCGCTTGCGCCCCTCATCGCCGGCCAGGCCTCGAATAATGGTTGCCCCAGCGGTCAGCCAGGATGAAGGCGGTTCGTTGCTCGGGGCTGAGCACCGGCCGCCGGCGCGGTTCCTTCGGGGCCGGGTCGCCGTCGGCAACCTTTTGCCAGTGGAAAGGGTTCTGGAGTGGCGCGCTCGCGCTCGCAATGTGCGGGGGCAATGATTTCTGCTTGTCGTCCATATCAGTGCTGCGGCAGTTCCTGCGCTTGGGGTGCGTCGTCTTCCAGGATGCGAACGATCAGCCCGGTATCGTCATGCGCCAGCTCGGCAAGCCCGCGAGCGCAACTCCACTGCACGGCTCGCACGACGACGGGGTTCGCGGCGTCCAGCTCCGAGACTTCCTCCTGAGCCTCGTTGGTCAGGGCGAACAGCTTTCCCGCCTCGATAGGGGAACACTCGCCGTAGATCAATTCGAGCATCGCCTCGTCCGCGATCGCGAAAGCCTCGTCGGCCGTGGGGATCGCGCCGTGGACGGCATTGACGCCGTACTCGGGCACGCGGCTGGGTGAGGTCTCGCCCTGGACGGGCTCGCAGGGCGTGAACGACGCCCCCAAAAAGGACGCCCACCTGGCGCCTTCGTCGTTGGCCTCACGCACGTCGTTGCGATTGATGGGCGTCATTCGGCCCTTGTCCCAGGGAGCGGCGTCTGCCGGCCGGTCGCCGCGATCTAGGCACACCACGTAGGTGACGCCGTTACTGGCATGCAGGGGCTCGACCCGGACAATAAACGGGGATGGGGTGGGAAGGGTCATGAGGCTCGTTCCTTTTTGCGATCGGAATAGGGAAGGTGGATGCGCTCGAAGAATTTGCGCTCGCCCAAATCGATCTTCAGGCGCGAAAGGGCCGAATACATCATCCGAAGCTCGCCGGCGACGTTGGCGTGCACAAACTCGGTATAGCGATCGCGGTCATAGCGCCGCGGATGGCGGCCGCTCACGATCTCGATCACCTTCGGGTGGCAGTAGAGGAGTCCCCAACGTGGGGGCAGGTCTTCAGCGCGGATCAGTCCCGGAGGGCACATGTAGTAGCGGAAGCTGCCCATACCTGTTTCGGGCTCCATACGGAAGGCCTTGTGCCTGTCGGCGCGGAAGTCCGCGCGCGACGTCTTGCACTCGACCAAGAACGATTCGCGAGCCGCGTCGCGCCATCCGATGGCGTCGGGCGTCTCCGCCTGGATCGAAACGACCTCGGTGAGCACCAGGCCGCAACCGACCGAGCGCAGCCACCCGCCGGCGCGCGTGACCAGCGTGTCGTGCGTCAGCGCAGGGATGCTGCCCGCCTGGCGGGCGGCCCGGATGGACGTCGAGATGGCGCCGAGCATCAGGTTGGGTGCTTCGTTCATGCTGTTCCCGCCTCGAGCGCCCAGACGCCGGCGGCCTCACGCCGGAACTCCGGATAATGTTGGAGCGTCTGTCTCACTTTCTCCCGCCAGAAGCGATTCGCGGACGGCCGCTCCACGGCCGCGTACAGAGAATCCAACGCCGCCTTGCGCGCGCCCAGGCCGGCGAACGCGGAGCGCACCGCCCGCCGCCACACCGAGCCCGTCGGCTCTTCCTGCAGACCCGCGCGCACGGCGCGCGGCAGCGCCGCGACGTCGGCGGCCTCGCGGTACAGGAAGAAGCCCACCAGGGTGCGTACACGCTCCTTGCGGAACATCGCGAACACCAGCGGCAGCGACAGCCGCGGAAAGATGTTTCGCGGCACGAGCTCCTGCGAGATGGACCAGCGCTCGGCCAGGCTCAGCACCTTGGTGCTGGTCTGCAGGATGTAGGCGGGCAACAGCATCCCGCACTTCCCCCCGTCCTCGAGCAACTCGTAGGTCCGTTCAAGGATCCGGTGGACCGTGTCCGCCTCGAAAGGCGGATTGCCGACGGCATGGGTGAATGTCCGGTTGATCGGCACCGTCAGGAAGTCGCCGGTGATCACGGTGCGCCCGGTGAGTTGCCGTGCGCGTTCAGCCAGGTGCGGGTCGATCTCCACACCGACGGCGTCGACGTGGCGCGGCAGTGCCATGAGGAAGCGTCCGGGGCCACAGGCGGGTTCGAGCACGGAAAAATGGCCAGAGGACAGCTCCGGGAAGTGGCGCTCCAGGATGGCTTCACATGCCCACTGGGGGGTGAAGAATTGCGAAAGCGACCGCCGGCGCTCGAGATCCAGCGAGATCGGTTCCTCCCGGGGCTCCATCGGGAGCAGGCTGGCTTGTTCCAGTTCTTTCATGTCGTCAATTCCTCCGTGGGGGCCGGGGCTGTGTTGGCGGGGGCCGTGCGCGATCCGCCTGCATGCGCCGCGTAGGCGGCCGTGCTTTCGGCGCTGCGCGTCGAGCGCTTGTATTCGTCCCAGGGCACGATGCGATACAGCCCGGTGATGACCCAGCGCTGGAAGGCGACCAGGTCAGTGCGCCGGCGGTTGTAGACCATCGGATAGGGCTTGATGCCCCGCTCGACCATCGCGTTGAAGCGCTTCCAAATGCGATCCCAGGTTTCGAGGGGGTCATAGCCCACCAGCATGTAGGCCATGAGCCGGCTTGGCGGGATGCCCGCGGCCTCCAGCGTCTGCACGCCCCTGAAGAAGACGCGCTCGTCGCGCAAGTTGTCCCAGGCGGTATAGAGCTGGCGGCGATTGAACTGCGTGTTCCTGTATTCGATGGTGGCCAGCGCGGCGGCCGCCTCCTGGTCGATGAGGCGCACATTGATGCCCTGACTCAGGCAAACCTTGAAGCCGCCCTCGCGGATCTCGTCGATGCGCTCGCGCCATGCGCCTTGCTGCCCGAAGAAGTCGTTGTCGAGCAGGTGGATGTGCTTCGGGTGACCGGGGCCGCGCCAGATGTCCTGGATCGTGCCAACGGGCCGGTTCTTTCCTTCCTTCACAGGCACCACGCAAAAGCCGCATTTCAACCGGCAGCCCCGCTGAGTAAAGCCGATCGATTCCTTGAATTCGGGATGGCCGGAATAGTCGAGGGACTCGAACTCATCGCCGGTGATGTCTTCCACCTTGGCGGAGGACGCGGAACCGGTACCGCCCACGATCGCGGCGCCCCATGCTGCTTGGAATCGAGCCAAGCGCGCGGCGCTGAAGCTGAAGATCGCGGAGCCATAGACGACGTCGTAGGCGGGCTCGAACAGGTCGGGCTCGATCGACCGAGTTTGCACGACCTGGTCGCCCTGGGCTTGGTGCCAGGCCGCCAGTTTCATCAGGGCGATGTTCGGCAGCGCCCCATCGAGCTGCGTAATGCGGACGGTTTTCAACTGGGGCTCCTCTCCGCCGGCGCCGGCAGCAGCCGGGAGAACAACCCCCGCCGGTGGTTGTGGGTCGGGCAGACGTCCAGGTCGGGCCCAACATTGAGCCGGTGCGGCTCGCAAAAGGGAACGTCGCAGCCTGGCCAGTCGCACAGGTAGGGCGCCATGGCCATGCAGCGCTGGCGCTCGCCATTTACCGTCACGAAGAACGGGCAGGCCGGTGTCGGGTTCTTCCGCGCCTTGCCGCCGAGGTTCAGGTGGACCATGGACCCGCCGATTCGGTACCAAGGCATCAGCGACCCCTCGACGCGTTGTCGATCAAAACGGAGCTCCCCTTGTCCGTTCGCGAGCTGCAGGGGAATGGCCACGACAGGAGCGGCATTTCCACGGGAGGTTTGGCCTTGTGATTCGGAGGCGGCGGCAGATCTGCATCAGCAACCCCGTAGCGCTTCAGCGCGGCGCGCTCCGTCGCGCCGTTGACCCCATGCGCCCAGGAACTCCAGAGCTCCTCGTCGCATTTAACGCAGTGCGCCACCTCGATCACTCCCCACACCGCGGGCTGACCTTCGGCCTTTTCGCGGAACAGATGCGCGAAGTACCTCCACGATCTTGTGGCGGCGATGCCGGCAGGGTTTGGCCTTCATGACGCTTCCGCGCCCTGCGCAACAGGCTGCGGTGTCACCGCGTGCTTCAAGTCCCAGGCGAACCACTTCGCGATGTGCGCTTCCGCTTCGGGTGACAGCAGCGGACGGCAGCGAGCTTCGGTGTCGTTGGTGCGCGGCGCCGACTCAAGATTCACCCCCAGACGGGTGGCAAGTTCCCCCAGCTGGGTGTCGTACCGGTACACGGTGGTGCCGAGGTCGGGGCGTAGGTAGACGAACTGGCTCTTCTGGTTTTCCGGGAGCGGGTGGCGCACCGTGAAATTGGGAAAGAAGCGCCCCAGGCCTGCACGGTCGTACGGGCTGGTAAATACCACCAGGTTGCCGGTCAGCCACTGCGAGAACGACGGATCGACGCTTCGGCGCATCGCGGCGATGTACGCCGGGTCGTGCTGGCCGTCGAACCGCTGCAGGAACTTGTACAGGCTCCAGAGCCGGTCGACCGGATGGCGCACCACGCCGACCTTTGCCCAGCGGTCATAGCCGTGGGGGACGCCATCGGCTCCATGTGCCGATAGATCAGCATGGAACGCGGGTATTTGGCCGCGATTGCGCGGCGCAGGGAGCCCGATCCAGTGCGCGGCACCAGGATCACAACGGTTTCAAGTTCGGGGATGAGGATCACTACCAGGCCTCCTGCGGTCCGTGGTGCTGCGGCACGCGCAGCGGATTCGGGTAGCCGGCAGGCAGGAACGGCTGTAGATCCTTCTTGATGTAGTGGCGCACACCAAGGCGCTGGCACAGGGCCACGATGCGGAGCGTGTATTCCTGCCAGTCGGTCGACCGCGTCATCGGCAGGTAGTTGGCTCGCCCGATCTTGAACAGGTCGACGAATTCGTGGGTTGCCTCCACGATGCGCAGGCTGCTGTCCGTGTCGAGAGTCGGCTCGAGGCTCACCCAGGTGAAGATGCCCGCCGCATGGAACCGGCGCAGGGCGGCAAGCCTGTCCTGCGGCAGCGCCGCCCCGCGTTCCCACTTCTGCGAGAACGCGTCGTCCAGGCTCGTCAGAGTGCTCGCGAATGCATCGCGGCCCGGGCGGAAGACGTCCAGATCGCGCAGCGCGCGCGTCCCGCCTTTGGTGAGCGTGCAGAAGCCGAGACCATGGTCACGCAGGACCTGCAGTGTGGTGCGCGTGAGCTCCGTATCCCCTGGATGGTAGGGATCTGTCGTGAACGACAGCATGACCTGGTCGCGGCACCCGGCGGCCTGGTACTTCTCGGCGTCCCTACGCAACCCGTGCTCGAAGCCGACGCGCACCGCCGCACCGGCGTCGAATTCGGCCCGCTTCATCTTTATGACGCCAGGGACGTAACAGTACGAACACCGGTGGCCGCACCCCCTATACGGGTTTGTTGCCAGGGGAGCGTACTCACCGGCTTGTCCCGCGGGGGCATAGATGTAGGTGCATCCTTTGATGCCTGCGGAGGGCAGCTGCTCGTTCGAGATCGTCGCGGGCGGCAGGACTGCCACCCCAGCGGTGTGGTTAGGCATAGAGCCACCCCAACACGACAGCGCCGACCACGAGCAGGCCAACGCGAATGGTCCATCCGATCCAGTTGAACGGGCCCGTCGTCGGCCTCGATGTGTCCGCGCTGACGGCGAGCCACGCGAGGCGTTTCTACCCCGCCGGCACGCACCCACCGTTTGGCCTGATGCGGCAGCACCAGAAACCAGAGCAGATCCCTCAGGATCGGCCTGTCGGCCCAATGCTTTGACTCAGCCATTGCCGTTCCCCTTCTCGCCGGTTTTGAGCGCTTTCCGAAGCTCATTTGCAGCTTCATGGGCTGCACGGGTGTGCGCGACGGCCACCGACGCGCTGATGGTCACGTCGGGCGTTTGCCCGCGAGCGTGAGCCACATGGAGCCGCTCGAAAGGCAGTAGTGCCTCCAGCAGACGCCCCAGCGCTTGGGCATCCAATCGCACACCAGATTCGTCTGTTGGGAGTCGTGCCTTTAGGTCGTTCTCCAGCACACTGATCGCATCGCTGTACTCGCGCATCAGAATCGGGTTCAGCTTGCGGCGCTCCAGCTCGTCCCACATTTCCTGCACCGTGCGCAGCGCGCGGGTAATCTTCCGGCAATGCTCCTCGCTGATCGTGGAAGCAACTAGCACGCCGGCGGCGGCGTTGACCTTGGCGAACCCAGCCCGTCGAATGGCATCGCCGATATCGATGCTGCCGCCCGGTGCTTCAAATTCGCAGGCGTCCCACTCACCGGCGATTTGCTCGATCACTTCGAGCGCCTGTTGCTTTGTCAGGCCGTTGTTTCCGATCACGCACAACGCGTCGACGGTCCCATCTGTCGATGCGCGGCGCGCATCGTCTTCGTTGGTGGTTGTGGCGTAGCGCCCACCGCGGATTGGATAGCGCCACGCAACGGGCTTGGCGGTGGCCTGCGATCCAATCGAAGCCCGGGTAGGGGCGGCCGTTCGCGGTGGGGTCATTTCACGTCCTTCAGCAGCTTGTAGCCACCGGGTTGGCCGTTGAACCGGGAGCGCTTCGCCCACCGCGCGGGTGGCATGCGGTTCGTGCCGGGCTCAACCACGCGGCGGATGCACGCCTGGTCAGTGGTCAGGCCGACAACCTCGACGGTTCGCTGGTACTCCGGCCGCGGGTCCAGTTCCTGCCAGTGCTGGCCGACCTTGATTTCAGTTTCGTTGGGCATCGCTCATCTCCTTCTCGACCTCATGAACGCTCTGGGTCGTAGCTTCGGCAAGGGCGAAAGCTTTCCGCGCCCCGCGAAACGTCTCCGGCTTGGGCCGGTGTTGCCGACCCTCGGCGAGTGACGCCGCGATCAGCGCATTCCAGTTCGTGCGGCTGTTCAGGACGACGGGACCGCGCTGGTCGTACCAGCGAGCGGGGCTCTCACGTCGGAAGTAGGGCTCTGGCGTCAGCAGGGTTCGGACGAACTCGATGGGAACGGCGATGCTGCGCGCGCCGTCGTTCAGCTTGATCGCATCGGCGAGCTCGTACTCGCCCACGTAGTCGCCTACGACTGGCGTGTAGCCGCGCCAGTCCTTGCCCCACCAGCCGATGTGTTCGTGCTCGCGGCCTGTGTGGGTCAGGCTTGCGATGTAGAACTTGGTCATCTGTGGCGTGTTGCTCATTGGATAAACAATCCCGGCTGCGGAACACGCGCCGCCATGTGAAGGTGCGCGGCGAGTGGCGTCTTCGTGACGCGCCGGCGAGCCGAGTGGCGGCGGCCCCTAGTCGCGATCAACTGCTCGTGAGTGAAATTCGCGTGAATCAACGCTGCAGCCTGGATCGGGCTGACGGAGTTTCCGCACATGCGAACCTGGGCGGTGGCCGTGAGCGGAATGCGCGGAATCGAAAGCGGGTCCTGGGCCTGGACGCCATCCTTGAACAGCAGCGCGGGATCGGGGATCTCCTCGATGATGTACTGCTCCGGGAAAGCCTGTGCCCGGAACAGTTCGCGGGGCTTGAGCATCCGCAGGGTGATATCCACGAGGACGTAGTCGCCGATCAGAACGATGTCAGCGTCCTGGGTAAAGTGCTCTGGCAAGTATTCGCGCAGCAGCCTGGCGCAACGACGCGCACGCTCCAGGACCTGCGGGTCCATTCCGTCGACGGGCACCTGCACGATCTGAACCAGGCCCATGCGGCCTTTGGTGGGAAGGGTGTGCATCGGTTCGTGCAATCCCTGCCACTGCCCGCCGCTCGAGTAGTACTTGACGCAATAGGCGCTCACTAGGCGCTGGTTGGCGCCTTTGGACGCTATGGTGGAGATCGGTGAATTGACCGACCGGCCGTCGTTGTCCTCCAGATAGCCCCCATTGGCTTGTTCAAGGCACGCCGCCACCACTCCCATGGGTACGCTGCCGCCGGGCCGCTTTACGAAACTATTCGCGGTGACGGTGTGCATCGGATCACGCAGATCGTGCCCGGTGCTGTCGAAGCGGAATTTGGTCATGTAGGCCGCGGAGATCGCCGCGGGCGAGTTTCCGGCGGTGATCGTGTTCAGCGGCTGCTCCAGACTCCTGATGCCGTGGCTCCAGCGCTTTGCGCCAGTCTTGCTGCTCTCCCCGTGGCCCATGTCGACCAGGTGCGCGGCCAGAAGGGCGTGATGCGTACCTGACGCTGCCACGGTGGATAGCGGTTGACCCACCGAATGCCCGCCCATGTGGGCTGCGCTGGTGCCGCGCAAGGGCGCAAGCGCCGCTGCGGTCAGGTTGAAGTGGCCGCCTTTGATTTGCGCGCATTGGGTGCGCAGCGGAGCGCTAGCTGCTGAAGTGCGATGCTCCTCGGGGCGGGATTGGTCGCCAATGAACGGGGCGAGCGGGGTGCTGCAGCCGTCGTCAGTCGGAACAATGAATGGGTTGGAAGTATCCAGGACGTGACGCCAGAGCCCCTTCGCGACTCGACGCAGGGTGTTCGTCACGAGAGGTTTCTTCCGGTCGAAGATGCTCTTGCCCGGCAGCCGGAAGTCGATGCACTCCGCGGCCGAGCGCCAGGGAGCGAGCATCCCCGCAAGAACCTCTTTGCTGGACGGATCGCCGTGTGTCTGTGTTGGCCAACAGATCGGAAGCCCGTCGCGGCGAGCGACCAAGAAGAGGCGCTTGCGGATCGTCGGAGCGCCGTTGTCGCAGGCTCTCAGCTGCCGCCAGTCGACCGTGTAGCCCAGGGCGCGCAGCTGTCGAACGAAGCTCTCGAAGGTCTTTCCCTTTTTCGCCGGGTCTGGGTACCAAAGGCCGTCTTCGCCCATTTTTAGCGGGCCCCAGGTCGTGAATTCTTCGACGTTCTCCAACATGAGGACGCGAGGTTTTGTGAGGGCTGCCCAGCGCAGTCCGACCCACGCGAGCCCACGTATGTGCTTCGCCACGGGCGTGCCGCCTTTGGCGCGCGAGAAGTGCTTGCAGTCGGGGGAAAGCCACACGAGCGCCACCGGCCGGTTGCGGGTGACCGTGATCGGGTTCACGTCCCAAACGCTCTCGCACAGATGCAGCGTGTGCGGGTGGTTGATGGCATGCATCGCCAGCGCTTCGGGATCGTGGTTTATCGCAATGTCGACCGGCCGACCGAAAGCGGTCTCCAGCCCCGTGGAGGTTCCCCCGCCGCCGGCGAAGTTGTCCACGATCAGCTCGTGGCCGAGGTCCAGGGCCTGGGTGAAGTCGTCGCGTCGCATGTGGCTTCCAAAAAGGGGTTCAGGAGATCCGATGGGGCAATATATCGCGCCTAAATATAATGTGCAAACGGTGAGCGCGCGAAAAATAAATAAGGGGAACGAGACTTCTTGAGACCGGGCCCGATTTCAGTAGTCGACGTGGAGAGGCGGGTAGCAGCCGCGGCCTAGTTGCCCCGGGCGGGCTAAGGGCGCCCAGGAGCATTCCGGGCGGGTCAAGCAATGGGCCCCCGCTCTCTGGGGACGAGATGGCAACGGTCGTGCGGCGGGCCCGCGTCTGGCCGCGCCGCACGACGGCATTCGGGGATTTCGGCTCTAGCGAGAGCTAGAAGACGCGCTCACGCAGCCACTTGGTGGCGATCCACTTCTCGCCGGCGATCACCGGCGCGCCGCCGTGCAGTGTGCCGGTGGACGCATCGGGGCGCGCGTAGCTGAAAAACACGGCGCTGCCTTTCCTGGGCATGATGCTCAGGCCCGCGTCAGGGAATACGGTGGCGCCGCCTTGCTCAGGCTCGTTCAGATACATCACGAGCGTGCCGACGCGCTGGCCAGCCTTGCCGATCACGACCGCGGAGCCGGGACGGCTCGGATCGAAGTAGTCGAAGTGGGGCTTGTACTCGGCTCCGGGCGCGTAATTCAGGACCTGCAGCCCCTCGCCGTGATCGACCGGCCAGTTGACCAGGTGGGCTATGCGTGCATCGATGCGGCTCACGAGATCGGTTGTGCCGCGATGGAAATAGGTACCAGTGCTCGTCCTGGCGTCATGTGTCTGGTCGATGCCGTCACGGTCCGAGACAGTCTTCGAGCGGATCATCCGCGGCCGCGCCATCTCCACGAGTTCGTCGCATTCCGCGGACGACAGAAAATCTCCAAACAGCACGATCCGGGGGTGATCCAGCGAGAGCAGCACCTGCACGGCACGATCCCCTGCCTGGATGACCGTGGGCGAGTACACCAGGTCGGGCTCCGGCAGCCGAATCTTGACGGTGCCGCCCGTGAAGCGTTGCAGCGCCGCGTGCGCAACCTGCTCGGCCCAGCCGCTTGCCTTCATGGCTGCGATCAGGTCCGAAGCCGCGGTGCCGGCGGCGATCTGTTGTGCCAGCCATTCTTGGAGTTCGAGAGTGACTGGCTGTGCTTCGGCGGTGGTCATTTTGAGGTGGTATCGGGCCAAATCTGGCGCGCGTTATGGATGTCTTGCGCAATTTATACCGCAACCCGGCCACCAGCGCCAAGGGCGCGCCATCAGGGCGAGGCCCTCTTTGGTCTTTACAGTAGCGCTGGTATTCTCGCCGCAAGAAAATATGACAATGATGTGAAATGAACAGGGCGGGGCGAACAAATGACGTCAACTAACGCATTCTCGAGCGGCACGACCCAATATGTCGTCCAGGTCGAGGACCTCACAGGGCAGGTCAGCGCAGAGACCCGCGCTTTGGCAGCGCAGCTTGTGCAGTTCGCCTCGGAAAGTTTGAGCGCCTGGGCACCGGGCTCCGGCACTATCCAGGTGAGGGTGATCTTTGATCCGGCCGTGACGATCGCTTCAGGTGGTTCGGTATTCGATAGCGCCACCACCCAAGTCGGCACATTCAACGGAGTCCCCGTCTACGAGACCGTGTTCGCGAACGAACTCCGCACGGGGGTTGATCTCAATGGCGCTGAGGCAGATGTGACCATCCGCGTCAATCCGAGTTTGAACGGCCTTTACCTCGATCCCTCGCCGTCGACGTCTTACGACCTTCCGTTGGATAGGATGGATTTCATCAGCGTGGTGAAGCACGAGCTTTTGCATGCGCTTGGCGTCGTCGGGCTGCGCGACCTCGCAACGGGAAATCTTCGTGCGGCGCAGCAATTCACATTCGACAAGTATGTGAGCATGATCGGTGGCCAGCCTTACGTCACTGGGCCCGAAGCGCAGGCTGTCTATGGCGGACCGGTCCCGTTGACCCCGGGCAACTTCTATCACTACGGTGCCACGGGGGCGAATCCTTCCACTCTTCTTGGCGGCATCCTGAATGGCGTGTTCCTCAATACGGGTATCGCTATGAACTGAATGACCTGGACGTGGCCATCCTCAAGGATATTGGCGTCCAGACCTCAACCGCGGCGGACGCCCAGGCGCTGAAGTGGGGGAGCACCGGCGCGGATCTCATGATCGCGAGCGCGCCCTCGATCATGCGCGGATTGGCTGGCAACGACACATTGCGAGGCAGCGCCGGCAATGACCTGCTTGATGGTGGTGCCGGCAATGACAGCTTGGATGGTGGCGCAGGGTTGGACACCGCGGTCTTCGAAGGCGCTCGGGCGAGCTACACGATCACGCGCGCTGCGAGCGGAGCGGCAACTGTGGCGGCGCCGCAAAATGCAGACTCGCTGGCCAGCGTTGAGCGGCTGCAGTTCGCCGACGTCAACGTGGCCCTCGACATCGACGGCAACGGCGGAAAGGCTTACCGGCTCTACCAGGCCGCGTTCGATCGCGTTCCGGACGTGCCGGGCCTCGGCTATCAGATGCGCGATCTGGACAACGGGTTGTCCATCGTCGACGTGGCAAGAAACTTCATCCTGAGCCCAGAGTTTCAGGCCACTTACGGCGCCCTCACCGACAGCCAGTTCGTGACCCAGCTGTATCGCAACGTCCTCGATCGCGAACCCGAACAGGCCGGGCTCGACTTCCATGTGAACAACCTGGCCAACGGGGTGTCCCGCGAAGCGACCCTCGTTGGTTTTTCCGAGTCGCCGGAGAACAAGGCAAATGTGCTGCCGACGATCCAGAACGGCATGGTCTACACCGTGGATGGCGCGGGCGTGCCCATGACGGCCGCGAATTCGCTGGCTGCGTCTGTCCCGTCGCTTACCGTCGCCGGCGGTTCGCGCGGCACCGACTCCCTGACCGGCGTCGAGAAGCTCGTGTTCTCTGATATGAGCATTGACCTGGGCATCAAGGGTGATTCCCAGCAGATCTCGGCCGGGCAGTTGAAGCTGCTGCAGGAGCTCTATGTGGCATTCTTCAACCGCGTGCCTGAGGCCGAAGGCCTGGGCTTCTGGATCGACCAGGTGGCAGCCGGCCGCAACCTCGCGTCTATCGCGGATGCCTTCTACGCGGCCGCTCTCGTCTACTCCGATCTCACCGGCTACAGCTCGAGCATGACCAATCTTGATTTCGTGAAAGTGGTCTATGCGAACGTGCTGGGTCGCACGGATGGCGGCGATGCTGAGGGACTCGCTTTCTGGAGCGGCGCGCTTGAGCAGGGCACCGAGACTCGCGGTTCACTGGTAGAGGCGATCCTCGACTCGGCACACACCTTCAAGGGTCATGCGCAGTTCGGCTACGTGGCCGATCTCCTGGACAACAAAGCGCTTGTCGCCCAATATTTCGCCATCGAGCAGGGCATCAGCTACACGGACCCGGCGACATCCATTGAACGTGGGATGGCGATCGCAGACGCGGTGACGAGCACGAGCACGTCGGAGGCGATCACCCTTATTGGGGTGCCGCAGATCCTGTAGCCCCGCTCGCGGCTAGCGCATGCCGGGAGCTCCGAGCCGCTCGTTGCTCGACTCGGCGTCGTCCTCGTCCGGATGGCCGCCGATCTCGAAGTTCGCCAAAAAGCCAGGCGCATCCCGAAAGCGGAGCGATCCGCCTGCGACGTACTCGCCGATCCGCTCTGTCGTGATCCACCGGCGCCCGGTTTCCTCGGCCGCTAGCGCCGTCGTGTGGTACCCGGCGAAGGGGTCGGCCACCAGATGGCCGGGCACGGTCAGGAACTCGATGAAGAACTTGGCCAGGGCCTTGGGCATCATCGCTCCGTGCGGAGGAAGCCCATGCGCCGCGGCGTCGCTGCGCAGCTTGGCGTTCTCGCGCACGTCATGGGGATAGTGCAGGACGTTTCGCGGCAACGTTCCGGCGGCCTGGTTGCTGAAGCTGCCCGGACGCAGCCGATGCGCGCCGTCTCCATAGGAGGTGTGCCGCTGCTCACCGCCACGGCCCAGCAGCTGCGTATGGCGGTCCGTGTGCGGCCGCAACACGCGCCTGTTGTCGGCCAAAGTCCGGGACGGATCATTGGTCAATACGTAGCAAGGCTCGTACGCGTGTACGAGCTGCTGATGACCCACGCAGGCCCAGCGTGTCGGGCCCGGTGGCTTGGGACTAGTCCAGAATGCGCGGTCCATCAAGTGGAGTCCGAGCGATCGCTGCATGTCCAGCAGAGCGCGTTCGAGGTACAGCGAGCGCTCCGGCGAGCCGGGCATGAAAATATCGTTTGACAGATTGAGTACGACATTCCCCCCGGGCGCCAGCAACTTGACGATCGGCTCAAGCTGCCAGCAGATCCAGTCGGAGAACTCGCGCTCGTCCGGATTGCCGTAGGCGCGCGCGCGTTGCAGCGGGTAGGGGGTGCTGCTGAGGCAGAGGTGCACCGGCTCGTCGATGCGCGTGAATGCGTCGCGGGCCTCAGCCCAGAGTGCGAGCCCCAGCTTGGTCGAAAATCCCAGGAGCACCTGGCCCGGCGCGGCCGCGGCGAGATCGCGCGGCCGGTTCTTTGCGAGCTCCTCGGCACCGCGGGCGGTGACACGCCAAACGCCGTGCGCGCCGGTGCGCTCCAGAAGACCCAAATTTTTTAGACTTTGCTGCATCCAGCGAACGCGCCTTTTGGGCAGGCTCACGAGGCGCGCCGCGCGCCCGACGGGCGCTTTGGTGTCCCAAAACGACTTGTCCACCTCCAGCGACGCCGACAGGCGGTCGTACAGCTGCGGGTTGCTCAAGGCCCCGTCGCCGGATGCAGCGTAGGCCTCCAGAACCGGAGAGAACAGATCGAGCTGGGGCTTGTCGCTCATGGGCGAGGCGCCGGCGCAGCTTCCGCCTCCGCCGCGCTGAGGGCCTGCGCTCTGTCTTCGAAATCGCGTATCGCTTTGGGGATGGGGCTCATGGGAATTCTCCGTTGTTCACCCGCGCATGCCAGGTGCAGGCATCGGGCTGTCGTTGTGGGTTGGGTCGGCGGCTCCGGCCGGATGGATCCGCACCGGCTTGCGGTTGCCTTCCAGGACCTCGACGTATTCGCGCAGCCAGGCCGCCTGTTCCGGTTGCCCGGCCTGGGCCATCTTGTCGGCGATCAGGGTCGCGTACGCGCCGGCCTTCTTGGTGTCGCCCGTCCAGGCAGCATCCAGCACCTTCATCATTTCGCTCGCGTAGGGGAAGGGCGGCATCGGGGCTTGCGTCGCACGCCAGGCGTCATAGCGCTGCACGCCCCACCGCAGGGCGTAGCAGCACCAGAGGAAGCGGTACGTGTAGGTCTTGCAGCTGGGAAAGTCGCTGGTTTCCAAGTACACGCCATCGGGGCAGCACCCTGGCTCGTAGCGGCGTGGCTGGTAAAACCATTCCTGCAGCGCCACGATGGCCTGGGCTTCGCCTTCGTCGGCCTTGTTCATGACCTCATCGAGCTCGTCCCACATTTCGCGGCGCTCGTCCTTTTTCCAGTTGCGACCGGGCCCGCGTACCAGCTCGAAGCGCTGCTTGGCGATCTCGCGCTTGAAGGCGCGCGGGTCGAATTCGGAATGGCCGTCGCCCTTGTCCGTGGCTTCCAGCTTCTCGGCCCAATTCTGGTGGTCGATGTTCGCCAGCGGATCGCGCGAGGCGCACGCGTCGTCGGCCGGACGGAAAAAAGTGAACATGTCCTTCAGCCGCCGGAACACGTAGGTCCCCATGTCGCCCGTAAAGCACAGGTATCCCGGCCAGGTGATGAGGTCGAAGTGCATGTCCGTGGACCCGGGGGCCTGGAAGCGCAGGTGCCGGTGCGTCCCATCGTCCCGCAGCACCTCCATCTGGTGGGTCGCGATGTCGCGCAGGAAGCGCTCCGCGTCGAGCGCCGTGCGGCCACTCATGCCTGCTCTCCTGGGGTCGGGCTGCTGTCGACCGCAGAAGCATCGTCCGCCTCTGGCGGGATCTCGAGCCCCTTGTCGGCGCGCAGCGCCTGCAGGTCGGCTTCGTGCTGCGCCAGGCGCTCGCGCCACCTCGCCACCTCGGCTTCCCCGCGCTCGATTGACTCCTTGGTGAACTGCACGGCCAACTCGCAGTCGCGCAGCGCCCATTTCACGACCTCGGCCCTATCGGCGGAGAACGTGTTCTCGTACATGGGGCAGCCGTCGTGGGTGACGTTCGGCCAGCCCAGTTCCTCGCACTGCTTTTCGAGGACTCGGCCGTCCTCGAAGGTGTAGACCGTGATCGCCCTCGCGAAAACATCCGCTTGGCCAACCAGCCTGGCCAGCAGCTGCGGGTCGGCGTCCATCTCGGCCTGGTAGCGCCGCAGGTCCTCGTTGGAGCGACCTTCGTCACGTTTGGTGATCCGCCCCTGGGGGCCGATCACGATCAGGTCGTGGATGTAGCCCGACCCGATGCAGATGCATTCGGGCGCCACGCTCACCAGGTGGCGGATTCGGTAGTGGTCTTTGACGCTTTTCCAACCCATTCAGCACTCCCTATCTGGGGCGACAAACCATATAACACAAGTAGGCAATTATGCCCCCTGAAGCATACTCGTTGCGAAACACATTTCGTCGGCCGCAGTCCCCTGCGGCGCAGCCCACCTGCTGGCCCTCTGCTCCTGTGGGGGCACGTTCTTTCCCGAACCGACTCCTGACGGTGCGATGCGGCGGGGTTGCGGCTAGCGCAGGCTCGAGCAAGAGTGCGCCGCAGATCGCAGGCTCGCACTGGAGCGAGGCCGGCAGGTGCAGTGATCAGCTGGGGGAGAAGCCGTGGTCTCACAGGAAAGTGCTCGGGTGGGTCGGGTCGGCCAAGGGCTTACTTGTGTTATATGGCTTGCAAGCCTGCCGCCCTCAGCCGCGGGGCGCGGAGGGCGCGGCTGCGCCATCGGAGTCGCCGGCGTCCGGGCCATCGCCCAGCAGGCGGGCGCGGCCCGAATGCCAGTCGCTCAGGAAGGCTCGGGCATGGCCAGCAGAGACCAAGGCGGCGTTCACGACGCTCGGATCGAATGCGCCGGCGGCCACGATTACACGCTCCGATGCATCGGCGAGGCCTTCGGCTTGCAGCCTGCGCACGACGTCGGCCGCGAACTGCACGGCCGCATCGCGCGGCGCGGTCATCAGCAGCACGATCGGGCCCAGATCCTGCGGCGCGGCCGCGCTGGCGCCAAGTGCGTTCTCGCCGGCGCGCGCCATGAGGGAAATGGCCGCGCCCAGCTGCTCGTGCCCACGCTCACCCGCTTCGTCGGCGGGGCGCTGCTTGCGCGGCCGCCCTTGGGGCCGCACGGCGATCTTGGGCTCCGGCCCGTAGACCAGGGCGATCTCCGGATAGGGTCCACCCACCGTGCGTGCGCCCTCGAGGAGGACATAGCCGCCGTCGGCCAGGAGCCACCGACGGCTGGAACGGGAGGAGGGGTTGCGGGTCGCCATGGGATCTCTCGCAATGCCAGTCAGGCAACCGCGCGTTGCGGGGCTTCCTCGGTCATCTCGTCGCCTTCCTGCAGGCCGTGCAGCGCCTGTGCCTGCGCGCGATCGCCGAGAAACTGGTGAAGCGCTTGCGAGCCGGAGCTGCCGATGGCAAAGGCACCGACGGTGCTGCGCTGTGCACGGGCCGCGTCGATCTGGGCCAGGCGCTGCGCGGCCATCGCACGGGCATGCTCCGGCGCGCCAGGGCCGCCGGCGATGTAGCGCTCGATGATGCGGTGGGCGCCGCCCGCGCTGGCGGCCACAGGCCAAGCCAGCACCCGAGCCTCGAACGGCTCGCTGGCCACGTCGCTGGCCACGGCCGTGAGCCGCTCCAGCCAACGGCCGCAGGCATCCAGCAGGCCGGTGGCGGGCAGGGCGGATTTCAACCCGGCATGCGCCAGCACAACGGAGCCCGACTGCGGTTCGCGCGGGCGCCAGGTCGACACGACCGCGCGGTCGCTGGCCACCGCGTCGACCACGAGAGCCAGGTTTCCGCTGACCGCGCCGGGGGCCAGCCGCACCGGGCCGCGGGCGGCGTCGACCGGGTTGGCCAGCTGCACGCCGGCAACTTCCAGCAGCCGCGCGGCGGCGTGCCGATCGGAGCCCGGCACAAGCGCGAGTGTGTCGCCGCAAGGAGCAAGCAGCTCGCGCATCGCGTTGCTGATGCCGGCAGTGAGTTCGATGCGCACCGCAATGGAGACCTGGTCCCACAGCGCTCGCGCGGGCGCCCGGGCGACGCGAGCGACATGGGCTGCGGCGGCAGTGGAAAATGAATGGGAGGCTGTACGCATAGTTCGGCTCCTGAATTGCGTTTCGCAAACGCATTCAAGATACCGACCGATTTGGTGAGATTCAAACGGCGCTTGCGGCGGCCCGTTTGCATTGCCCGCGACGATGCGCTAGAAGCCGGGGCTCGACGTTCAGCCGTCCATGTGGGTCCAGCCCGTCTCGGGCACGGACTCGAGTTGCGCGACGACCAGGTCGAGCAGGCGCCGCTCCCACGCCCAGGCCAGCACGTCACGCAGCGCGATGCGCTGCAGCAGCTTGCTCTGGCTGGCCAGCTGCAGGCCGGATGGCGCCGGCGGCGCCGCACCTGCCGACAGCGCCACGATTTCCAGCAAGCGGGTCCAGTGCACGCCGCAGGGGGCTACGCGCCCAAAGCGGCGGCATAGGACCATCGCCTGGGCCACGTCCAGGCCGCCGGCCGACGCAACAGAATTCGCTGCCGGAACACAGGGAAGCACCGGCGCATGTGCGCGCGGGGCACCCTCGTCAGGCGTCTGGCCAGGCGAGGGTGGGCGCGTGAAAGGCTGGGTGTCCTCGAATCGTTCGAGGAGCTGCTGCTCGAGGAGTTGGAACTCCCGCAGCCCCGCCTCAGGATCCATTTCACAGCGCGGCCGGCACCGTGGCGCGCTCGTGGGGGAAGGGTTCGGCTTTCGACGACACGATTGATGTGCATGTTGACGGCCGCCCCCGAAGCTACTGCTGGGCGGTGGCCAGGGCTTTGCCGGACAGCGAGCCTAGGAACTGCTCGATCAGCTTGCGGTCTTGCGCGGGGATCTCACGACCCAGTTGGAAGCGACCCATGAGCATGATGGCCTCGTCGAGTGTGGGCACCGCGCCGTCGTGGAAGTAGGGCGCCGTGAGGGCCACGTTGCGCAACGTGGGCACGCGAAAGACGTTCATGTCCTCGGGCTTTTTGGTGACCAGGAAACGGCCCTGGTCGACGTCGACGGCCGCGCCCCGCCCGTTCGCAGCACGGTAGGCGAAGTAGTCGCCCGTGAGGCCGAGCTTGAAGAAGGCGTTGCCTCCGACGTTCACGCCGTTGTGGCAGCCGACGCACCCGTATTCCTTGAACTTGGCGTAACCGAGCATTTCGGTGGCGGAGATGGCCTTGTCATCGCCGCGAAGCCAGTCGTCGAACCGCGAAGGGGTGACCAGCGACTTCTCGAAAGAGACGATGGCGTGGCTGGCGTTCGCCTGGGAGACCGGATTGTCTCCCCCGTAGGCAGCCGCCATGTCCTTCGCCATCTTGGCATCGTTGGCCAGGATCTCCAGGACCTTGGGCCACGAGTGCGCCATCGTGTCGGCGTTGCTGATGGAGCCAGCGATCTGCTTGTCCAGGTCGACGGTCCGACCCGTCCAGTTCAGGCCCGACGTGTTGAACCGGACATTGAAGATCGTGGGTGAGTTCAGCTCGCGCACTTTCCCAAAGGCGCTCACCGAGTGACGACGCGGATCCGCACCACCGGCGTTCGGCAGGTGGCAGGACTGGCACGAGACCGTGCCGTCGGCGGACAGGCGCTTGTCGGCGAAGAGACGCTTGCCGATCTTGGCCTTGGCCGGATCGACGTCGGTAACCGCCGGCAGGGGCTGGATGGGCTCGTTACGCGGCGCCGACTGGCTCCAGGCAACGGACGTCACAGCGGCGCCGGCCGCAACAGCGATGCACAAAATGCGTGCGATGGATTTCATGTTGGTCCTCTGGGTTGGAATCTAGAAGCGCAGGTTGCCGTCGCGATCGACGATGCCTGTGTTGACGTGACGTGAGCCGGAGTGATCGGTGGACGAGTAGTCGATCTCGTAGCCGCCGAGATCCACGCGGCTCAGGCCCTCGAGGCCGGCGATCACCTTGGAGGGGCTGTCGCCGGCGGCGCGGCGCAAGCCCTCGACGAGGACACGTGCGGCGACGTAGCCCTCCAGGTTGGTGTAGTTCGGCACAGCCGTGGGCCGGAAGTTGGCCATGTCAGCCTGATAGCTCGCAATGAGCTTCAGGTGCTTGGCAGTGGGCGGCGGCAGCACCTGGCTCAGAATCAGGCCGCGGGCTGCGCCTTTGAGGTCGTCGACAATGCCCGTTCCGGCGAAGGATGCGATCGCGAACTGGCCCGTGTAGCCACGAGCGCGCATGGCGGCAACCAGCTTGGTCACGGGCCTGCCGTTGCTGATGAACAGTACCGTCTCGGGCTCGCCTTTCATCAGCGTTTCGGCCTCGCGATCGAAATTGTCAGCGTTGCGATTCAGCGCGACGGATGCGACGGCCTTGAGGTTGTTGCGGGCGAGTGCGTCCACCATGGCCTTCGGATTGGCGGGACCGACGTCGTTCAAGTACGCCAGGGCGAAGCGCGTCAATCCCATCGTGGACAGGTGGTTCGCTATCTTGCGCATTTCGTCGAAGTAGCCCGCGCGCACGTGAAAGAGCGCCTTGTGGTGGGCAGCACGGATGCCCATGTTCCCGGTCGCCGGGCCCACCAGCGCGACCCCTTGCCCGTCCAGATACGGCAGGGTTGCTTCCACGCCGGCCCCACTCGTGTATCCGATCAGGGCGACCACCTTGTGTTGCTCGACCAGGACCTTCGTGTTGGCCAGGACGGTCGCTTTCGAGCCTCCGTCATCGAGGACGACGAGCTGCAAGGGCCGGCCGCGGATGCCGCCCTTTGCGTTGACCGCGGCGAGCATGGCCTCGATGCCGTCGCGAACGTCCTGGCCGTATTTCGCCTGCCCACCGGTGATGCTGGCGCTTTGGCCGATCAGGGGTGATCGTACTTTTTGTGCAAATTGGTGCGTTTCCCCCGCAAACCCTTTGCTGGTGCGGCTTGCAGCCGGGTTGATCGCTCGAAATACGCTCGGTTAGACATGCTCAACAGGCGTCGTACACTTGGTCAACCACACCCCGCTCGACGTCGGCCATGTCAACCTACGCCCTTCGCTTCGTTGGCCAGGAGGGCCTGTCGAGCCGCCTGTCCGACTTCGAACTGAACCAGTTTTTCCAGCTCACCGAAGCTGACATCAAAGCAGTAGGCGCGCAGTTTCGCTCCGACCATCGCGCGCCGGCGGCGTTGATGGTGCTGTATCTGCGAGCCGTGGGCCGCCCGTTGGACAACTCCACGGTGTTGCCGAGGAACCTGCTGCGCTACGTTGGCGAGACTTTCAGAACGGCGGCGCCCACCATCGCCAGTCTGCGCTCGATCTATCAGCGTAGCCAGACGCTCTACAAACACCAGCTCTGGGCGAAAACCCACTTGGGCCTCAAGGACCTCGACGAACAGTCCGAGGCGGAGCTGATCGCTCTGCTCAAGCTGCAGGCCGCCGAGGCCTCCCATGCCGACGATCTCGCCACGGCAGCCTGCTACTGGCTGTACGAGCAACGTATCCTGATCCCCGGTCCGCGGCGTGTACAGGACTGGGCGCGCGCCGCATTCGCCTCGACCGAAGCCGAGATTTTGCAGACCATCAGCAAAGCCGTTCCGGCGGCCACGCTCAAGAGTTGCCGCGAGTCGGCCTATCGCCTGCGCGCTGACGGCTCTGCCACCCACCTCGAATGGCTCAAGACACCGTCAAGGCGCCACGGTCCGACCAGCCTGACCGAGGTCCTGGAAAAAATCCGGTATCTCAAAGGACTGACGGCGCACGAGTGGCCGCTCGACAAGATCGCCATCCCCAAACAGCGCGCCTACGCCCAGCAGATGCTGGCGCGCCGGCCCGCGAAGTCCAAAGAAATCAAAGACTCGACGCAGACGATCGAGCTGGTGTGTTTTCTGCGCATGACCCTGCTCGAACTGACCGACTTGGCGATACAGCAAGGCAGCCGGCGCAGCCAGAAGCTGTTTCGCGACGCCGCTCAGAAAGCCCAGACCAGCCGAGGTCGGTCAGAAAGCGCCGCCCGCCAGCAGGCGCTCAAGGCCAGGGAGGTCCTGCGAGACGAGACCAAAACCTGGCGCGTGCGCTGCCTGGAGGCGGATCAGCTCTTGTCGGAACTGTTGGATACGCCCCTGGGCAGCTTCCTATCCCATGTCCGCCGGGCCCTGGCGGCGGACCAGCAGCGGGTCAAGGCGTTTCTGGGCGGCTTGAAGGGCCTCGAATTTGGTGGACAAGCCGACGACGCTGGCTTTGCACAGTGGACTGCCTGGCGCGATCTCCAAGGCATGAAGGCGACGGAATTGCCGCCGGACTTCGAGGTCCCCGAGGTTGGCGCGGCGTGGCGCGACTTGGTCCATGACGCCGATCCCAAGGCCGGCCTGCAAGCCTTTGCCGCGTGCACCATGATGTCCCTGCGCAAGAGCCTGCGCAGCGGCAAAGTGTGGATCGATCACTCGCTGAGTTTCCGGCAGCGCGATCAGATGCTGATCTCGCCGCAGGAGTGGGCGCGCGAGCGCGACAACTACATCGCGCTGCTGTGTTTGCCGCGCACGGCCGACGAATTCATCGGACCCGCCTTGGACAATCTGAAGGTCGGCGTCGCCGCGGTGTCCGAGGCCTGCAAGAAAGGCAAAATCGAGACCGGGGCCGACGGGATGCTGCATCTGCCGGCGGTCACCGCCTTGCCGGACGACGGCGAGCCGCGTCGCATGCGCGACCTGATCTACCAGTTGATCGGCGACGTGCAATTTCCCGACATCCTGCTGGAGATGGACGCGCTGTGCAGCGTCAGTGAGGTGCTGCTCGGGCATCGTGCCGGCACCGTGGCGCAACTGCTCGCCCTGTACGCGGCGCTGCTCGCACACGGTACTGACATTGATGCCAAGACTGCTGCGTCCATGATCCCGGGCGTTGACACTGCGCAAGTATCGGTGGCCATGCGGGCGCTGGAAACCCATGGCCGGCTGCGGCGCGCGAATGAACGGGTGGTCGAGTTCCAGGGCCGGGTCCCGCTGGCAGCCCACTGGGGCAGCGGCGAGAAGGCCTCGGCCGACATGATGTCACTGGACGCGTCGCGCCACCTGTGGAGTGCGCGCGTCGACCCGCGCCGGCGCACCTATGCTGCTGGCATCTACACGCACCTGCTGGATCGCTGGGGAATCGTCTACGACCAGCCGATCGTGCTCAACGAACGCCAGGCCGGCGTGGCGATCGAGGGCGTGGAGCAGCACAACCGCAGCCAAGACCGGATTCGCCTGTCCCTGCTGGCGGTCGATACCCACGGGTATACGAATGGGGCCATGGCGGTGGCAAAGCTGCTTGGATTCGACCTGTGCCCGCGGCTGCGCGACCTAGCCGAGAGGAAACTCTACCTGCCGGCCGGATTCGCCGTGCCGGAGAACATCGAGCGGGTGACGGTCAAGCGGCTCTCCCTCAAAGCCATCCGCGACGGCTGGGACGAACTGCTGCGACTGATTGCCTCCATCCGCATGGGCAAGATCGGCGCCGATCTTGCGCTGCGTTTTCTGAGCAGCGCCACCCAGGGCGATCCGGCCTACCGCGCAGCTGAACATCTGGGTCGCCTGTTGAGAAGCATCTTCCTGTGCGACTACGTCACCATCGAGGACTTCCGCCGCGAGATCCACACTTTGCTCGCCCGGGGCGAGTCGGTTCATCAGCTGCAGCGGGTTGTTTACACAGGCAAGCTGCCCACCGAGCGCGGGAGGCGGCGCGATGAGATGAAGGCGATCTCGGGCTCGCACGCCTTGCTGACCAACATCGTGATCGCATGGAACACGACCCGGATGAATGATGTGGTCGAGCGCCTGCGCAAGGGCGGCATGGAAATCGACGACGCCTGGCTGCGGCGCATGGGCCCGGCCCACTCCAGCCACATAAACTTCCGCGGCACCTTCAGCTTCAGCGTCGACAAGTATGCGCAGGCGCTTCTCAGATCGCCGCCGGCGTCTCGACGGAGTGCGACAGCGTGACATCCAAACTACGGTGTGTCCTCATCGAAAGTGCCAGCGACAGAGTAGGCGCATAAAGTGACTCGGGAAGCCGCAGATCGGCGCGCGATTTCCCCAGTAGGGTGCCCTGTCATCGCGCAATTCGCCGACGATGCGCAGGCATTCAGCCCAGTGGCCTCCGCACCAGTCACCGTCTTCCCTGGGTCAGGGTGATCTCGGCTTCCGTGCGAATCGAAGCGGTTTGCGCCCTGGGAAAACCCTGACTGCACCTCACCCCACGGGAACATCGAACCCGGAATAAGGTGATGCTGGCACGCGTAGGGGCGAAGCCTTGATGATTCGGT
>JAQZBU010000015.1 GCA_029237735.1 Ramlibacter sp.
GTGGAGGTGCTGGTTCAGGGCCAGTGGCCCAAGCGCCGCCTGATCGAGCGCTTCCGCGAGGGCGCGCAGGGCGGCGCCCGCGGATGCGTGCTCGTCGCATCGGCGTCGTTCTGGGAAGGGGTCGACGTGCCCGGCGATGCGTTGCAGCTCGTTGTCATCGACAAGCTCCCGTTCCCGCCGCCGGGCGATCCTCTCGTGGAAGCCCGCGCTCAGCGCCTGGAATCGCAGGGCCGCAGCGCCTTCAACGACTATTTCGTGCCGGAAGCCGCTGTGGCGTTGAAGCAGGGCGCTGGGCGCTTGATCCGGCGCGAATCCGACCAGGGCGTGCTGGTGGTGTGCGACACCCGCATGGCCACGATGGGCTACGGCCGGCGGCTGATGGCCGCATTGCCGCCCATGCGGGTGCTGAAATCGAAAGAGGAGTTTCTGGAAACGCTGGAGGGCCTGAGCACCGACGGGCCGCCCCAAGGTGCGAGCGCCCCCTCGGGGGGCAGCGCAGCGGCTGCAGCCGCAAGCGTGGGGGGGACCTAGTTCACCGACGGGCCGCCCCAAGGTGCGAGCGCCCCCTCGGAGGGCAGCGCAGTGGCTTCAGCCGCAAGCGTGGGGGGGACCTAGTTCACCAGAACTTCCACCACGGATCCTGCTTGGACCTGAAGCCGCGCGACAGGTACTCGCTCTTCGGATAGCTTTTTTCCATCACGCGTTTCGCGTCGTCGCGCAGCTGGGTCATGCCCAGCTCGTCGTACGAGCGCACCAGGATGAACAGCGCTTCCTCCAGCGCAGGCACGTCCTGGTAGTCGGTCAGCGCGCTCTGCGCACGGTTGATGGCCGCCACATAGGCGCCGCGGCTGAAGTAATAGCGCGCCACGTGCACCTCGTACTGCGCAAGCGAATTGACGATGTAAGTCATGCGCGCCCTGGAATCGGGCGCGTAACGCGAATCGGGGAAGCGCGTCACGAGTTCCTTGAATGCCTCGAACGATTCCTTGGCGGCCTTCTGGTCGCGCTCCGACAGATCCTGCTTCGACAGGAACGCGAAGGTGCCCAGGTTGTCGTTGAAATTGACGATGCCCTTGAGGTAGAGCGCGTAATCGATCGCCGGGCTGGCCGGGTGCAGCTTCATGAAGCGGTCGAGCGTGGAGAGCGCCGAGGCCTGGTCGTTGGCCTTGTACTGCGCATAGGCCTTGTCGAGCTGGGCCTGCTGGGCGAGCGGCGTGCCGGCCGCGCGGCCCTCGAGTTTCTCGAGTAGCGGGATCGCCTTGTCGTACCCGCCCGACTCCATTTCATCCTTGGCTTCGGCGTGGATCTTGTTGGGGCTCCAGTTCTCCGTCTTGTCGTCCGAGGTCGAGGAGCACCCCGCCAGCAAAACGGTGATGCCGATCGCGAGGGCAGGGACCACCGATAATTTGGCTCGAAGCATGAATCGCAACTTTCTTGAAACAGGGCAAATTCATTATATCGACCGACCCTTCGCTGAATGACCCGCGCACCGCGGACGACGACGTACTCGACGTTGCGGACGCGGGGCCCGAGGCCGAACTTCGCCACTTCGTCATCGACGCGGCTCACCATGGCGACCGGCTCGACCGCGCGCTCACCGCGCTGGCGCCCGAGTTCTCCCGCAGTTACCTGCAGCAGCTGATCGAATCGGGGGCGGTGAGGATCCAGGGAGTTGCCGCCACGCGCTCCTCCCAGAAGGTGAAGGCAGGCGACGAGGGGACGCTGGAATTGCGCCCCACGCCGCAGAGCCAGGCGTTCCGGCCCGAAGCCATGGCGCTGGACGTGGTGTTCGAGGACGATCACCTGCTGGTCGTGAACAAGCCGGCGAGCCTGGTCGTCCATCCGGCGCCGGGCAACTGGAGTGGTACGTTGCTCAACGGCCTGCTTGCGCGCGACGCCGGCGCGGGGCTGCTTCCGCGCGCGGGCATCGTGCACCGGCTCGACAAGGACACCAGCGGGCTCATGGTGGTGGCGCGCACCCGCGCCGCGATGGACGCGCTGGTGCAGCGCATCGCCGCACGCGAAGTGTCGCGGCAGTACGTGGCACTAGCGCACCGCCCGTGGGGCGGGGGCGCGGTGCGGCATGTGGATGCGCCGATCGGGCGCGACCCTCGCAACCGGCTGCGCATGGCCGTGGTCGACAGCGGCAAGGCGGCAACCACGACTTTCGAGCTGCTGCAGGATGCGCAGCAGGGCTGCTGGGTGCGCGCCACGCTGGGCACCGGGCGCACCCACCAGATCCGGGTTCACATGGCCCATATCGGCCATCCCCTGGTGGCCGACGAGCTCTATGGCGGCGCGCCCGCCGCTGGCCTGGCGCGCCAGGCGCTGCACGCATACCGGCTGGCCTTTGCGCACCCTGCGACAGGCCAGGCCCTGGAATTCCACGCGCCCCTGCCGGCCGATTTGCGCCAGGCCCTGGGTGCCTGGGGCCTGCGTTACAATGAATCCGAATGGCTCACGAGCCACGCCCCTTAGGCTCTTAGCCAGAGTCTGTGAATTCCGCGGGGCGCGCACCGCGCAACTGAGGTTGCGCACCGCGCAGCGAACCGACATCGCCCCTGTTTAGCCTTTGATTTGCGCGCCGGATGGCGCCTTTTCCCGGAACGGCAAGACCATGAATACGACGGATGCGAAGCGCGTCCTCGAAACCGCCCTGATTTGCTCGCAGCAGCCATTGCCGGTGCGCGAGTTGCGCGTCCTGTTCAATGATGAACTGTCCGCGGACACGATCAAGGCGTTGCTCGGGGATCTTCAAAACGACTGGGCCCAGCGCGGGGTCGAACTCGTCCATGTGGCGAGCGGCTGGCGGTTCCAGAGCCGTCCGCAGATGCGCGAATACCTTGACCGCCTGCACCCCGAGAAGCCCCCGCGATACACCCGTGCCGTCCTGGAGACGCTCGCGATCATTGCCTACCGGCAGCCCGTGACCCGTGGCGACATGGAGGACATCCGGGGCGTGACGATCAACGCATTGATCCTGAAACAGCTGGAAGACCGCGGCTGGGTCGAGGTCATCGGCCACCGCGAGACCGTTGGCCGGCCCGCCCTGTTCGCCACGACCCGGCAGTTCCTGGATGACCTGGGCCTCGAGTCGCTGGACCAGCTTCCGGTGCTCGAAGGACCCGCCCAACAGGCTCATTTGCTGGAGACACTCGCCGCAGGGCCTGATGCGGCCCAGCCGGACCTTGCCATCGAAGGCGGCGACGAAGCACCCACCCCCGCCCAATCCACCCCCGAGGGCGCCGCCGACAACGCGCCGGAAGCAGTCGAGACCTGAACATGAATACCCCCCTGCCTGGCGCGACATCCGTGCCCACCGCCGACGACATCGAAGAAAAAGCAGCCGCCGCGCCGGCACAGCCGCAAGCAGCCCAGCAGGAGGCCGACGAGCCCGAGGAGCTCTGGGACGACAGCGACGAGGAGCACGACGATGAGGCCGGCGAGCGGGCAGCGCCTGCGCCGCCGGCCGAGCCTACGGTGCCGATCCGCTTCGAGGATGTCATTTCCGGCCAGTTCGATGCCGAGGTGGAAAGCCCCGAAATCACTTTGCCCAAGCGAGTGCTTTCTCCGCAAGCCGACACGCCCAAGCTGCACAAGGTACTGGCCCAAGCGGGGCTGGGCTCGCGCCTGGAGATGGAGCAGCTCATCATGGAGGGCCGCATCTCGGTCAATAACGAGCCCGCCCATATCGGCCAGCGCATCCAGTTCGGCGATCAGATCAAGGTGAATGGCAAGCCGATCCGCTTCCGGATCGCCCCTCCGCCGGCGCGGGTTATCGCCTATCACAAGCCGGTGGGCGAAGTCGTAACGCACGACGATCCGCAAAACCGCCCCACAGTGTTTCGCAAGCTCCCCAAGCTGCAGCAGGGCAAGTGGCAGTCCGTGGGCCGGTTGGACCTCAACACAGAGGGCCTGTTGCTGTTCACGAGTTCCGGCGAATTGGCCAACAAGCTCATGCATCCGCGCTTCGGCCTGGAGCGTGAGTACGCGGTACGGGTGCTGGGCGCGCTCAGCAACGAGGAAAAGCAGCGCCTGCTCGATGGCATCGACCTGGAGGACGGCCGCGCCCAGTTCGGCTCGATCGAGGACGGCGGCGGAGAAGGAGCCAACACGTGGTACCGCGTGACGATCTCCGAGGGCCGCAACCGCGAGGTGCGTCGCCTGTTCGAGGCGCTCGGCCATGCGGTGAGCCGCCTTATCCGCATTCGCTACGGCGCCATGATGCTGCCCCGGGGCCTCAAGCGTGGCGCCTGGATGGAACTGGACGAGCGCGACATCCGGTCGCTGATGCAGGCTGCGGGCGCCGGCGGTGAGCGCGGGGAACGCCGCGAAACGCCGGAAGGCGAGGGCGGCGGCCGAGGCGGGCGAAACCGCCGCCGTGGCGGGCGTAACGCCGGAGGCGGCAACAGGGACGGGCAACCGCCTCAACGCGGCCAGGGCCAGCAGCGCGGGCAGGGCGGCAACGGCGGCGGCGGGGGTGGCGGTCAAAGCCAGGGCCAGGGCCAGCAGCGGCGCAAGCAGCGCGGCGGCGGTGGTGGCGGTGGCGGCGAGCAAGGTGACCGCCAGGGCGGCGCCCAGCCGGATCCCATGAAGACGTCGTTCGGCTACATCGGCGCGGACAGCTTCACTCGCCAGCGCCAAGGGCCCGGGGGCCAGCGTCGTGGCGGTGGCGGCGGTGGCGGTGGCGGTGGCGGCGGCGGCGGCGGTCAGCGCCGCGGCGGCGGCGGTGGCGGCCGTGGACGCTGAATCGACATTGTGGCGTCACGGCCGTCGGTTAAAAGCTAAAATTCGAGGCTTTGCCGAACTTTTTGGCCTAGGCCAAACCCTATAACTTCAAGCTCAGGAAAACTCAAATGGCTATCGAACGCACTCTCTCCATCATCAAGCCCGACGCCGTGGCCAAGAACGTCATCGGGCAGATCTATGCTCGCTTCGAGGCAGCCGGCCTGAAGATCATCGCAGCCAGGATGGCCCATCTGTCGCGCGGCGAGGCCGAGCAGTTCTACGCCGTCCACAAGGAGCGCCCTTTCTTCAAGGACCTCGTCGAGTTCATGATCTCCGGCCCCGTGATGATCCAGGTTCTGGAAGGCGAGAGCGCCATCCTGAAGAACCGCGACCTGATGGGCGCCACGGACCCCAAGAAGGCCGCGCCCGGCACCATCCGCGCCGACTTCGCCGACAGCATCGATGCAAACGCCGTGCACGGCTCCGACGCTGCGGAAACCGCCAAGGCGGAAATCGGCTTTTTCTTCCCCGGCATGAGCATCTATTCCCGCTAATCACGGGATATCCCATGCGATGACGGCCAACCTCCTCGACTTCGACCTCGAAGGTCTGGCCGCGTTCTGCGAAAGCCTGGGCGAAAAGCGCTTCAGGGCGACGCAGCTTTTCCGCTGGATCCATCAGCGCGGCGCTCGCGACTTCGACCAGATGAGCGACCTGGCGAAGTCGCTGCGCGAAAAACTCAAGACCAGCGCCCGCGTCGAGGGCCTTCCGGTCATCTCCCAGCAAGAGTCCACCGACGGCACCATCAAGTGGCTGTTCGATGTGGGCAATGGCGACGCCGTCGAAGCCGTGTTTATTCCCGAGGACGATCGCGGCACTTTGTGCGTGTCTTCGCAAGCGGGCTGCGCCGTGGGCTGCCGGTTCTGTTCCACCGGCCACCAGGGCTTCTCGCGCAACCTCACCACGGGCGAGATCGTCGCGCAGCTGTGGTTTGCCGAGCATTTCCTGCGCCGGCACCTCAAGAAGACCGATCGCGTCATCTCCAACGTGGTGATGATGGGTATGGGCGAGCCGCTTCAAAACTACACCGCCCTCGTGCCGGCGTTGCGGGTGATGCTCGACGACCACGGCTACGGCCTGTCGCGCCGCCGCGTCACTGTGTCCACTTCGGGCATGACGCGGATGATCGACCGGCTGGCGCTCGATTGCCCCGTGGCCCTGGCCGTTTCCCTGCACGCGCCCAATGACGAACTGCGCGACAACCTCGTGCCGTTGAACAAGAAGCACGACCTCGCCGAATTGCTGGATTCGTGCAACCGCTACCTGCAGTACGCACCGCGCGACTTCATCACCTTCGAGTACTGCATGCTCGATGGCGTGAATGATCAGCCCGAGCACGCGCACCAGCTGGTCGACCTGCTTCGCCACCACGGCGGGCAAGGAGTCTCCTGCAAGATCAACCTGATCCCCTTCAACCCGTTCCCGCAGTCTGGGCTGACGCGTTCACCCCACAAACAGGTGCTCGCCTTCGCGAAAATCCTGAGCGATGCTGGTATCGTCACCACTGTGCGCAAAACCAGAGGGGACGACATCGATGCCGCCTGCGGCCAGCTGGCCGGCGACGTCAAGGACCGCACCCGGGTCGAGCAACGCATCGTCCGGCAACGCACCGTGATGCTGAAACAGGTGCCGGCGATCACGACCGGCGCGAAGGAGACATAGGAAATGACAAGCATCGCCTCGGCGGTCCGGGGCCCGGTTCGGCTCCTGGCCTGGGCCTGGATGGCCGGCACGCTGCTGATGGCCCTGGGGGGCTGCGCGTCCGCGCCGCCCGGGGACGTGGGCTCCGCGCGCGACATCATGACCGAATCCGACGAGCCCGAGGCGCGCAAGCGCGCCCGCATCCGCATGGAACTGGCAGTGGGCTACTTCGAGCAGGGCCAGACCAACGTCGCCCTCGACGAGCTCAAGCAGGTCATCGCCTCGGACCCGACTTTCCCCGACGCCTACAACCTGCGCGGACTCATCTACATGCGCCTGAACGACATGCGGCAGGCGGAGGACAGCTTCAAGCGCGCCGTGTCGCTCAATCCCCGCGACGGAAACGTGCAGCACAACTACGGCTGGCTCATGTGCCAGCAGGGCCGCTACGAGGAGGCCTCCCGCGCCTATGAGGTGGCGATGGCCAACCCGATGTACGCGGGCCGGGCCAAGACGCTGATGGCCAAGGGCCTGTGCGAAGCGCGGGCCGGCAAGACGGCCGAAGCCGAGCGCAGCCTTGCGCGCTCCTACGAGCTGGACGCCGGAAACCCGGTCACCGGCTACAACCTCGCAGGCCTGCTGTTTCGCCGCGGCGACTTCAACCGGGCCCAGTTCTACATCCGCCGCCTGAACAACAGCGACCTCGCCAACGCCGAAACGCTGTGGCTGGGCGTGAGAGTGGAGCGCCGACTGGGCGACCGTGTCGCCATGCTGCAACTCGCCGAACAACTCAGGAAGCGCTTCCCGAAATCCCGTGAGGCTGCCGCGTACGACCGGGGGGCCTTCGATGAGTGAGACCTGGGACGCTGAAGGCGCCGCTTTCGTGCCGCAGCGGGCGGCCAACGATGGCGTGACGGCGGGCACGCTGCTGCGCCGCGCCAGGGAGGCGGCAGGGCTGCACGTGGCGGCGCTCGCGGTATCGCTCAAGGTCCCCGTGCGCAAGCTGGAAGCCCTGGAGGAAGACCGCTGGGATCTCCTCACCGACGCCGTGTTCGTGCGCGCGCTGGCATCGAGCGTTTGTCGCTCGCTCAAGGTCGACCCGCAGCCGGTGCTGGAGCGTCTGCCCCAGCCCACGAAGCCGCGCCTCGTCAAAGACGAAGACGGTATCGGTACACCCTATCGCGCGCCGAGCGACGGCTCGCCCCCCGGCTGGCTGGACAATGTGACCAAGCCGGTCTTCCTGGCGGTGTTTGCGCTGCTGCTGGGTGCGCTGGTGTTGATCCTGCTTCCCTCGGCACAGACCGAGGACAAGTCCAGCACGACGGCCACCGCCGAGACCGCAGGCCCGACAACGCCGGTAGCGATTCCCGCACCCGGCGTATCGCAAGTCGTGGAGAACACCCTACCCACGCCGGCAGCGACCACGCCGGACGCCCCGCCAGCCGCCGCGACATTGCCCTCCACCATCGCCGCGCCTGCGAGCGCAGGTGCCGTCCGCGAGGCGGTGGCGGCGGCGCCCACTGCTCCCGCAACCCCTGCCAGCGGCATCGTCATGTTTCGCACCAAGGGCCCGTCCTGGGTCGAGGTGAGGGACGCAAAGGGCGTGGTCGCGATGCGCAAGCTGCTCGAGCCCGGCGAATGGGCCGGCGCCTCCGGCACGCCGCCGCTGCAAGTGACCATCGGGCGCGTCGACCAGACCGAAATGCAGGTTCGCGGCAAGCCCTTCGACCTGCGCCCGGTGGCCAAGGACAACGTGGCCCGTTTCGAAGTCAAGTAACTTGAAGTGAAGAAGTGATGCAACCCTGCCTGCCGATCGAAACCGCGTCGCCGAAGCCTCGCCGCTCGCGCCAGGCGCGCGCCATGTGGGGCTCGCGCGTGGTCACCATCGGGGGCGACGCTCCGGTGCGCATCCAGTCGATGACCAACACCGACACACAGGACCCCATCGGCACCGCCATCCAGGTGAAAGAACTCGCGGTGGCGGGCTCCGAGTTGGTGCGCATCACGGTCAACACGCCCGAGGCCGCGGCGCAGGTGCCGTACATCCGCGAGCAGCTCGATCGCATGGGCATCGACGTGCCGCTGATCGGTGATTTCCATTACAACGGCCACCGCCTGCTCACCGACTACCCCGCGTGCGCCGAGGCGCTGTCCAAGTACCGCATCAACCCCGGCAACGTGGGCAAGGGCGACAAGCGGGACAAGCAGTTCGGCCAGATGATCGAAGCCGCGATGCGCTGGAACAAGCCGGTCCGTATCGGGGTTAACTGGGGCAGCCTGGACCAGGAGCTTCTTGCCCACCTGATGGACATCAACAGCCGGCGTGCCGAGCCCTGGGATGCCAAGTCCGTCATGTATGAGGCACTGGTCAGCTCCGCCATCGAATCCGCCCAGCGCGCGCAGGAGATGGGCATGGACGGCGACCAGGTCATTCTCTCGTGCAAGGTGAGCGGCGTGCAGGACCTCATCTCCGTTTACCGTGAGTTGGCCAGGCGATGCGACTACGCGCTGCATCTGGGCCTCACCGAGGCCGGCATGGGCACCAAGGGCACGGTCGCCTCGAGCGTGGCGCTCGGCATCCTGCTGCAGGAAGGCATCGGCGACACGATTCGTGTCTCGCTCACGCCGGCGCCCGGCGAATCGCGCACACAAGAAGTGGTGATTGCCTCCGAGATCATCCAGGCCCTGGGCCTGCGCAGCTTCGTGCCTAGCGTGACGGCCTGCCCCGGATGTGGTCGCACGACCAGCACCACCTTTCAGGAATTGGCCAAGCAGATCGACGACTACCTGCGAGCGCAGATGCCGGTTTGGCGCGCGAAGTATCCTGGGGTCGAGAAAATGAAGGTGGCTGTCATGGGCTGCATCGTCAACGGCCCGGGTGAGAGCAAGCATGCCGACATCGGCATCAGCCTTCCGGGCACCGGCGAGGCGCCGGCCGCGCCGGTGTTCATCGACGGGCAAAAGGCAATGACGCTGCGGGGCGACAACATCGCCAACGAGTTCCACGAAATCGTCGAAAACTACATAGAAAAGCGGTTCGGGCATGTCGCCGAACACGTCTAAGCGTTCCATGGATTCTCGAGAATTGAATATCGCCGCAAAGGTGGCGAACAAGCTTGTTGGCGAAAAGCTCAGTGCCGTCAAAGGCATGAACGACATACTGCCCGCGAGCGTGCCGCGCAAGGAAGTGCTGCCGCGCGCCGCAACCTGGCAGTGGTTCGACGACGTGGTGCGCCGTGTCATGGGCCGCTATGGCTATCAGTACATCGTCACGCCGGTGGTCGAACCCACCGCGCTCTTTGTGCGGGGGCTGGGCGAGGTGACCGACATCGTCGAGAAGGAGATGTATTCCTTTGTCGACTCGATGAACAACGACAAGCTGACGCTGCGGCCCGAGGCCACGGCGGGCATCGTGCGGGCGGTGGTCGAGCACAACGCGCTGTACAACGGGCCGCTGCGCATCTGGACCACGGGGCCCATGTTCCGGCACGAGCGGCCGCAAAAGGGCCGCTACCGGCAGTTCCACCAACTCGACGTCGAGGCGCTGGGCTTTGCCGGCCCAGACGTGGACGCGGAGCTGATCCTCATGGGCCGCGCGCTGTGGCGTGAACTCGGGCTTGTCGAGGGGCAGCACTACCGGTTAGAGATCAATACGCTGGGCGAGCCGGTTGAGCGCCAGGCGCACCGCGAGGCGCTGATCGCGCATTTCGAGACGCACGCCGCCGTGCTGGATGCGGACGCGAAGAACCGGCTGCACTCCAATCCGCTGCGCATCCTCGACACCAAGAACCCCGCCATGCAGGAGGTCGTCGAAGCAGCGCCCCGGCTCATGGACTTTCTGGGCGAGGAGTCGCGCGCGCATTTCGGCGCCGTGTGCAAGCTGCTGGAAGCCGCGGGGCAACCCTATCGCATCAACCCGCGCCTCGTACGCGGCATGGACTATTACAACCGCACCGTGTTCGAGTGGACTACGGATCACCTGGGCTCGCAGGGCACGATCTGCGGGGGCGGGCGCTACGACGGGCTCATCGAACAGATGGGCGGCAAGAGTGCCCCGGCCATGGGCTTTGGGCTGGGAATCGAGCGCCTGCTGCTTCTCATCCAGGAGCTCGATTTGCCGGGGCCCGATTTCGCGCCCGCTGCTTACTGCATCCTCGCGGCCGACGATGCGCCGGCGGCGGCCTTGCAGGTCGCCGAAGCCCTGCGCGGCGCGGGCATCGACATCCTCATGCATTCCGGTGGTGGCTCCTTTAAGCTCCAGTTGAAAAAGGCCGATGCGAGCGGAGCCCGTTACGCGCTCATTTTCGGGGCCGACGAGCTGGCCCAGGGCATGGTGACGGTCAAGTCGCTGCGCGACGGCGCCGGCGCGCAGGTCCAGCGCCCATTGGCTGACCCGGGCGCCTGGGCCGGCACGCTCAAGGCCTGATCATGGCCCCCACGCTTGTCACTTCGTGTACTGAGCTGCCCCCCGAGGGGGTTTCAGTCGCCTTGGGGCGGCCCGGCGCCGACTGAAGGCGGGCGCCTTCCGGCGCCTCATACAATCGCAGGCTCCAAGCAGGACAACAACACAATGGCAAAACACCTCGATCTCGAAGAACAGGAACAGCTTGCCGAGATCAAGCATTTCTGGGCCGAGTACGGCAACCTCATCACCTGGGTCGTCATCGCCGTCTTCGGCTCCATTGCCGCGTGGAATGGCTGGCAGTACTGGCAGCGCACGCAAAGCACACAGGCCGCGGCGATGTACGACGAAGTCGAGCGCGCGGCGCAAGGCGGCGACGTTACCCGCGTCGAGCGCGCGTTCTCGGACATGAAGGACAAGTTCGGCCGCACGACGTACGCGCAGCAGGCCGGGCTGCTGGCTGCCAAGGCCATGATCGACAAGGGCAACACCGAGGGCGCGAAGGCTGCGCTCGGCTGGGTCGCCGAGAAATCGTCCGACGAAGGCTTGCAGGCGCTCGCGCGGATGCGGCTGGCCGCGATCCTGCTGGAAGCCAAGGCATACGACGAAGCACTCAAGCAGCTGGCGGGGGAGTTCCCCACGGAATTCGAGGGACTTGCTGCCGACCGCCGCGGCGACATCTACTCCGCCCAGGGCAAGAAGGCCGAGGCCAAGGCCGAGTACACCAAAGCCTTCAAGACGATGGACGAACGCACCGAGTACCGGCGCCTGGTCGAGGTCAAGCTCAGTGCCCTTGGCGTCGATCCGCAACAGCTCGCGGCGCCCGCCGCTCCGGCCGCTTCAGGAGGCGCCAAACAATGATGCTCCGCTTCGCTGTACGCGCCACCGGCGCCCTGGCCCTGGCCACGCTGGCGGGGTGTTCTATCCTCCCGTCCAGCCTGTCCAGTCTGTCCCTTCCGTCATTCCTGGGCGGCAGCGCGGACAAGCCCAAGCCTGCCGAACTGCAGCCCAACCCGGCGCTGCTGGCCGTCAGCCCGGCGTGGACCGCAAGAATCGGGCAGGTCGGCTTTCCGCTCTCCGTGAACACCAGCGGCGGTTCCCTCACAGTCGCATCCGGCGATGGCACGGTGGCAGTGATCGACCCGGCAACGGGCCGTGATGTCTGGCGCGCCAGCGTCGGCGGGCCGATCGCCGCCGGCGCCGGCAGCGACGGCAAGCTCGTGGCCGTGATCACCAGCGCCAATGAGCTCGTCGCCATCTCCTCGGGCAAGGAAGCCTGGCGCCAGAAGCTATCGGCCGTGGGCTACACCGCCCCGTTCGTCGCCGGTGGACGCGTCTTCGTGCTGACGGCCGACCGCGCGGTATCCGCATTCGATGGCCAGAGCGGCCGCAAGCTATGGACACAGCAGCGTGCCGGTGAGCCCCTGGTGCTGCGCCACGCGGGCGTCATGCTGGCGGTCGGCGATACGCTGGTGGTCGGCCTCTCGGGCCGCTTGGCGGGCCTGAACCCGCTCACCGGTGCCAGCCGGTGGGAAGCGCCCCTGGCCTCCCCGCGCGGCCTGAACGATGTCGAGCGGCTGGTGGACCTGGTGGGCACCGTCAGCCGGGTCGGCGATTCCGTTTGCGCGAGGGCGTTCCAGGCCACGGTAGGCTGCATCGACGCCGGCCGTGGTGCGGTCGTGTGGACGAAGCCTTCCAATGGGGCCGAGGGCGTCAACGGCGACGACAAGCTGGTGTTCGGAACCGAAGCGGACGGCAAGGTTATCGCCTGGAAGCGCGAGAATGGCGAGCGCGCCTGGGTGAGCGACAAGCTGCAGTACCGCGGGCTCACGGCGCCACTGGCCCTGGGGCGTTCGGTCGTCGTGGGCGACAGTATGGGGTTCGTGCACATGCTCTCCCGCGAGGACGGTTCGCTGCTCAACCGGCTGGCCACGGACGGCTCCGCGATCGCGGCCGCGCCGGTCGTGGCAGGCAATACCCTTGTCATCGTCACCCGGAATGGCGGCATCCACGGGTTCCTACCCCAATAACTTCAAGGGCGGTTCCATTGAAACCCGTACTGGCCCTGGTGGGCCGCCCCAATGTCGGCAAGTCGACGTTGTTCAACCGGCTGACGCAATCGCGCGACGCCATCGTCGCCGACTTCGCCGGCCTCACGCGCGACCGTCACTACGGTAACGCCAAGCACGGCAAGCATGAGTTCATCGTCATCGACACCGGCGGCTTCGAGCCGACGGCCGAGAGCGGTATCTACATGGAGATGGCCAAGCAGACCCGCCAGGCGGTGGCCGAAGCCGATGTCGTGATCTTCGTGGTCGACGCGCGCGGAGGTCTTTCCGCGCAGGACTACGACATCGCGAAGTACCTGCGCAAGCTCGGCAAGCCGACGGTGCTTTGCGCCAACAAGGCCGAGGGAATGACCGAAGGCGTGCAGCTCACGGAGTTCTACGAGCTCGGGCTCGGCGAGGTGCATCCCGTTTCGGCCGCGCACGGCCAGGGTATCCGCAGCCTGGTCGAGAAGGCGTTCGAGCCGCTCAACCTCCCGGAAGAGGAGGAAGAAGGCGAGGAGGTCGACCCCACGGTCATCAAGCTGGCAGTGGCCGGACGCCCCAACGTTGGTAAATCCACGCTGATCAACACCTGGCTGGGCGAAGAGCGCCTCGTCGCATTCGACCTCCCCGGCACCACCCGGGACGCGATCACCATTCCCTTCGAGCGGGGCGGGCGGAAGTTCGAGCTCATCGACACCGCCGGCTTGCGCAAGAAGGGCAAGGTGTTCGAGGCGATCGAGAAGTTCTCGGTGGTCAAGACGCTGCAGGCGATCGAATCGGCCAATGTCGTGCTGCTATTGCTGGACGCCACCCAGGGCGTCACCGACCAGGATGCGCACATCGCGGGCTACATCCTGGAGAGCGGCCGCGCCGTGGTGCTGGCCGTCAACAAGTGGGACGCCGTCGACGCGTACCAGCGCGAGCAGGTGCAGCGGCAGATCGAAACCCGCCTGGCCTTCCTGAAATTCGCGCCGCTGCACTTCATCTCGGCCATCAAGCGCCAGGGCCTGGGCCCGGTGTGGACGGCCATCGCGCAGGCGCACCGGTCGGCCATGATCAAGATGCCCACGCCCGTGCTGACGCGCCTGTTGCTGGAGGCGGTGCAGTTCCAGTCACCCAAGCGCGCCGGGATGTTCCGCCCGAAACTGCGCTACGCCCATCAGGGGGGCATGAACCCGCCGGTGATCATCGTCCACGGCAACTCGCTGGAGCACGTGACCGAAGCCTACAAGCGCTTTCTGGAAGGCCGCTTCCGCCAGGAATTCAAGCTGGTCGGCACGCCGCTGCGCATCGAGATGAAAACATCCCGTAACCCCTACGCTGACAAGGAATGAACCGGCCCGGCCGGCGCACCTATTTAAAGTTGCCGCCCTTGAAGGACTGTTTTTCGGTCCCAGCTGGGCTACAGGGCGGACAGATCGGTTCTAGCCTACTTGCACAGCTAGCTTGCTGTGGTAAGGTGCACATTCCAACAACATTTCCGACCGCGGAACACGGAGAATATCGTGAGCAACAAAGGGCAGCTTCTACAAGACCCATTTCTCAACACCTTGCGTCGCGAGCATGTGCCTGTGTCGATTTACCTCGTCAACGGCATCAAGCTGCAAGGCCAGATTGAGTCTTTTGACCAATACGTTGTGCTGCTGCGCAACACCGTGACCCAGATGGTTTACAAACACGCCATCTCCACCATCGTGCCCGGCCGTGCCGTGAACTTCCAGGCGGCCGAAAGCACCGAAGCCGGACCGGCTTGAAGCCGACCACAGGGCGCTTGAACGGCGCGCGCGGGCTGCTGGCCTTCGACGATTCCGCCCACTTGACTCTTCGCCCTTGAGCCTTCCCGCAACGCCCGACCGCCCAGCCGCCCCCACGATCCTCGTGGGCGTCGACTTGGGCCTGCCGCATTTCGATGGCGAGCTCGAAGAGCTCGGCCTGCTCGCCCAGACGGCGGGCCTGACACCGGTCGCCCGTGTTTCGTGCAAGCGCAAGGCGCCGGACGCCGCGCTCTTCATCGGCAAGGGAAAGGCCGACGAAATCAAGGCGCTCGCCTTGGAGACCGGCGCCAACGAAATCCTCTTCGATCAGGCCTTGAGCCCCGCGCAGCAGCGCAACCTCGAGCGGCACCTGGAGCTTCCGGTCAATGACCGCACCTTGCTGATCCTCGAAATATTCGCGCAGCGTGCCCGCAGCCACGAAGGCAAGCTGCAGGTCGAACTGGCGCGCCTTCAGTACGTCAGCACCCGGCTGGTGCGCCGTTGGTCCCACCTGGAACGCCAGACCGGCGGCGCGGGCGTTCGCGGTGGTCCGGGCGAAAAGCAGATCGAGCTGGACCGCCGGATGATCGGCGACGCCATCAAGCGCACGCGAGAGCGGCTCGAAAAGGTCAAGAAGCAGCGCCATACCCAGCGCCGCCAGCGCGAGCGCCGCGGCGCCTTCAACATCTCGCTGGTCGGCTACACCAACGCCGGCAAATCCACGCTGTTCAATGCCCTCGTCAAGGCCCGCGCCTATACGGCCGACCAGCTCTTCGCCACGCTGGACACCACCACCCGCCAGCTCTACCTGGGGCCGGCGGAAGGCAGCGGCGATTTTGCCGGCCGGTCGGTGTCGCTGTCCGACACGGTGGGATTCATCCGCGATCTCCCGCACGGCCTGATCGACGCTTTCCAGGCCACGTTGCAGGAAGCCGTCGATGCCGACTTGCTGCTGCATGTGGTGGATGCCGCCAATCCCGACCATCCGGAGCAGATCGCCGAAGTGCAGCGTGTGCTGCACGAGATCGGCGCCGGCGACGTACCGCAGGTGCTGGTCTTCAACAAGATCGATCTGATGGCCCCCGAGCAGCGCCCCCTCCAGGCCGTTGACGTTTTCGAGCTGGAAGGCACCCGCGTGCCGCGCTTGTTCGCCAGCAGCCGGACCGGGGAAGGCCTGCCTGCGCTTCGGCGCCAATTGGTGGAAGAATTGAGCCAGCGCAACGGAGACAGCCAATCCGAGCGCCATAACCCGGAATTGCACGGCACGCCCGCCTAGGGCGGACCCAGTTGGGCACAATGCAACAAGAAAGAACCGACGCGCGATGAACTTCCAATTACGCAGCCTGCGATGGGCAGGGCTCAATGGCCGGATCAGGGGCATGTTCAACCTCAATGATCCCCGTTGGGGGCGTGGCGGCGACGACAAGCAGTCCGAGAACAATCGGCCCGATCCCAACAAACCCGAAGGCAATGGCCGCGGGCAGGGCCCCAACCAGGGCCCGCCGGACCTCGACGAACTCTGGCGCGATTTCAACCGCAAGCTCGGTGGGCTTTTCGGCGGTGGCAAGGGGCGCAGGCCTGACAACGGCGGTGGCTTCGGCGGCGGCTTCCAACCCGACATGAAGAGCGCCGGCATCGGCGCCGGCCTCGTGGCCGCGGTGGTGGTGCTGATCTGGCTGGGCACGGGCTTCTTCATCGTCCAGGAAGGCCAACAGGCCGTCATTACCCAGTTCGGGCGCTACAAGGCCACGGTGGGGGCTGGTTTCAACTGGCGCCTCCCCTACCCGATCCAGCGCCATGAGCTCGTGTTCGTCACGCAGATCCGATCGGTAGATGTGGGGCGCGACAACGTGGTAAAGGCCACGGGCTTGCGCGAATCCGCGATGTTGACCGAGGACGAGAACATCGTCGAGATCAAGTTCGCGGTGCAATACCGCTTGAAGGATGCCCGCGCCTATCTTTTCGAAAGCAAGGATCCCGCCGGGGCCGTGGTGCAGGCGGCAGAGACGGCCGTTCGCGAGGTGGTCGGCAAGATGAAGATGGATTCGGCGCTTGCCGAGGAGCGCGACCAGATCGGGCCACGGGTGCGCACCCTCATGCAGACGATCCTCGACCGGTACAAGGTGGGCATCGAGGTGGTCGGCATCAACCTGCAGCAAAGCGGCGTACGCCCGCCCGAGCAGGTCCAGGCGGCGTTCGACGACGTGCTCAAGGCAGGCCAGGAGCGTGAGCGCGCGAAGAACGAGGCCCAGGCCTACGCGAACGACGTGGTCCCGCGTGCCGTCGGAACGGCGTCACGCCTGAAGGAAGAGGCCGAAGGCTACAAGGCACGTGTCGTGGCGCAGGCGCAGGGTGATGCGCAGCGCTTCCGCGCCGTGCTGGTGGAATACCAGAAGGCGCCGCAGGTCACGCGTGACCGGATGTACCTCGACGCCATGCAGCAGGTCTACAGCAACGTCACCAAGGTGATGGTGGATTCGAAGCAGGGCTCCAACCTGCTGTACCTGCCGCTGGACAAACTGATGCAGCAGGTGGCGGCCGGCGGAGCGGCCGTCGACCCAGCCGCCGCGGCCGCGGCGGCCGGCGCTTCGCCCGCGCCGGGTGCGGCCGCGAGCGTGCCACTGGATTCGCGGACCCGCGACAACTCGCGCACGCGCGAGCGCGAAACGCGCTAAAGGGAACACTGCAAATGAACAGAATCGGATTCATGGTCACGTCGGCCCTGGTGGCCCTGGCCCTTCTCAGCTCCATGCTCTTCGTGGTGGACCAGCGGCAGTTCGGCGTCGTCTATGCGCTGGGACAGATCAAGGAAGTGATCACCGAGCCTGGCCTCAATTTCAAGCTTCCGCCGCCGTTCCAGAACGTCTCGTACATCGACAAGCGGCTGCTGACGCTGGACAGCCCCGATACCGAGCCGGTGCTGACGCTGGAGAAGCAACGCGTCGTCATCGATTGGTTCGTGCGTTGGCGCATCACCGACCCGCTTCAGTACATCCGCAACGTGGGCCTTGACGAAGCGGCGGGCGCCAACCAGCTCAACCGGGTCGTGAAGAACGCCTTTCAGGAGGAGATCAACCGCCGCACCGTGAACGAACTCCTTTCGAGCAAGCGCGAGCAGCTGATGGCCGACGTCAAGTCCGAAGTCCTCGGGGTCGTGAAAGGCTCGGAACCCACCAAGGCCTGGGGCATCGACGTGATCGACGTCCGGGTCACGCGGGTCGACTATGTCGATGCGATCACCGAATCGGTCTACCGCCGTATGGAGGCCGAGCGCAAGCGCGTCGCCAACGAATTGCGTTCCACCGGCGGGGCCGAGGGTGAGAAGATTCGCGCCGACGCCGACCGCCAGCGCGAAGTCACGGTGGCCAATGCCTACCGGGATGCGCAGAAGGTCAAGGGCGACGGCGATGCCCAAGCGGCGGCTCTCTACGGCGAGGCCTTCGGTCGCGATCCGCAGTTCGCGCAGTTCTACCGGAGCCTGGAAGCGTATCGCGCATCCCTCGGTCGCAAGGGGGATGTGATGGTGGTCGACCCCAGCAGCTCGGAGTTCTTCAAGGCCTTCCGCGGCGGTACAGGCCCGGCGGCCGCGCCCGCGAAGAAGTAGGCGCATCCGGCTTGGACAGCGACATCTTCTGGTCCGCGCTGGCCTTGATGCTGGTGTTCGAGGGCCTCTTTCCATTCATCTCGCCGCGCGGTTGGCGCAGCACTTTCCAGAAGCTGCTGTCGCTGCAGGATGGGCAGCTGCGCTTCTTCGGGCTGTGCAGCATCCTCATCGGCCTGGGCCTGCTCTGGATCACGTCCTGAGCGAATAGCGGGCGTGGCGGCGGGGCCCGTCCGGCGGGCCGGTAAAATACCGTTTTTAACAGCCCCCGAAAACCATGTCCGCCTGGGTCCTTCCGGATCACATCGCCGATGTTTTGCCTTCCGAGGCCCGGCACATCGAAGAGCTGCGGCGCGAGCTGTTGGACACCGCGCGCGGTTACGGCTATGAGCTCGTCATGCCGCCGCTGCTGGAGCACCTGGAGTCGCTGCTTACCGGCACCGGTGAAGCACTGGACCTGCAAACGTTCAAGCTCGTCGACCAGCTTTCGGGCCGCATGATGGGCCTGCGGGCCGACACGACGCCCCAGGTCGCCCGCATCGACGCCCACCTGCTGAACCGCCAGGGCGTCACCCGCCTTTGCTATTGCGGCCCCGTGCTCCACACGCGTCCCGACCGCCCGCATGCCACACGCGAGCCGCTGCAGTTCGGCGCCGAGATTTACGGCCACGCCGGGCTCGAGGCCGACCTCGAAGCGTTGCTGCTGGCGCTGGACTGCCTGAAAGCTACCCAGGTCAGCGACCTCACCGTCGACATGGCGGACGCGCGCATCGTGCGCTCGCTGCTCGCCGGAGTGCCGGTGGACGCCGCGGCGTTGGGCCGGGTGCACTCCGCGCTGGCCGCGAAAGACGCGAGCGAACTCGCCGCGCTGACGAAGAACTTCCCCGCCGCTGCTCGCGAGGGCTTGCTGACGCTCGTCTCGCTCTATGGCGACGAGAAAGTGCTGGCCGAGGCGGAGAAAAAACTGCCGACCAGCGCCGTCCTTCGCGAGGCGTTGGCCAACCTGAAGTGGCTGGCTGGCCACCTGCAGGGCGCCAAGGTCAGCTTCGACCTCGCCGACCTGCGCGGCTACGCCTACTACAGCGGCGTGCGCTTCTCGGTGTACACCCCCGGCGCCAGCGACGCGCTCGTGCGTGGCGGCCGCTACGACGAGGTGGGCGCCGTATTCGGGCGTAATCGCCCGGCAGTCGGCTTCAGCCTCGATGTGCGGGAGCTGGTGGGTGTAGTCGCCAAGCGCCCGCTCAAGGCCGCCATCCGCGCGCCGTGGATGGACAGCGGCGAAGGCACGGCCGATCTGCGCAACGCCATCGCGGCGCTTCGCGGCGCCGGCGAGACCGTGGTCTGCGTGCTGCCGGGCCACGAGAGCGAAGTGGATGAATTCCAGTGCGACCGCGAACTCGCGTCCGTGGCCGGCCAATGGGTCGTCAAAGCAATCTGAACCGATTTTTCATTTTCTCCGGAAGTACGAAATGACGAAGACAAAGGGCCGTAACGTGGTCGTGGTCGGCACCCAGTGGGGTGACGAGGGCAAAGGCAAACTGGTCGACTGGCTGACCGAGATGGCGCAGGGCGTCGTGCGCTTCCAGGGCGGCCACAACGCCGGCCACACGCTGGTGATCAACGGCGTCAAGACGGCGCTTCACCTTATACCCAGCGGCATCATGCGCCCGGGCGTGAAGTGCTACATCGGCAACGGCGTCGTGCTGTCGGCGGCCAAGCTGTTCGAGGAGATCGAGGGGCTGGAGAAGGCCGGCGTGGAAGTGCGCGGGCGCCTTCGCATCAGCGAGGCCTGCCCGCTGATCCTGCCGTACCACGCGGCGCTGGACATCGCCCGCGAGACGCTGCGCGAGCAGGGCGGCGACGAGAAGATCGGCACCACCGGCCGCGGCATCGGGCCGGCGTACGAGGACAAGATCGCGCGCCGCGCGCTGCGCGTGCAGGACCTGAAGCACCCCCAGCGCTTCGGCGAGAAGCTCAAGGTGGTGCTGGACCTGCACAACTTCATGCTCACGAAGTACCTCAGTGCCCCCGCCGTCGACTACCAGGCGGTGTTCGACGAGGCGATGAGGCACGCCGAGCTGCTCAAGCCCATGATGGCCGACGTCTCGCGTGAACTGAACGAGGCGCACATCCATGGCGACAACCTGCTGTTCGAGGGCGCGCAAGGCACGCTGCTGGACGTGGACCACGGCACCTACCCGTACGTCACGTCGAGCAATTGCGTGGCGGGCAACGCGGCGGCCGGCGCCGGCATCGGCCCCGGCATGCTGCACTACATCCTGGGCATCACCAAGGCCTACTGCACGCGCGTGGGGGGCGGGCCGTTCCCCACCGAGCTGGACTGGGCGACGCCCGGCACGGTGGGCTACCACCTGTCCACGGTCGGCGCCGAAAAGGGCGTCACCACGGGCCGCAGCCGCCGTTGCGGCTGGTTCGACGCCGCGCTGCTCAAGCGCTCGGCGCAGGTCAACGGGCTGTCGGGACTGTGCATCACCAAGCTCGACGTGCTGGATGGCATCAAGGAGCTGCAGCTGTGCACGGGCTACGAACTCGATGGCCAGCACACCGACATCCTGCCGATGGGCGCCGACGAGATCTCGCGCTGCAAACCGGTGTACGAGACGATGGAAGGCTGGACACAAAGCACCGTGGGCGTTACGCAATACGACAAGCTGCCTGTCAATGCGCGTTTGTACCTGCAGCGAATCGAGCAGGTAACGGGCGTCCCCGTCGATATCATCTCGACCAGCCCCGACCGCGAGCACACGATCATGAAGCGGCATCCATACCTAGCGTGACCAGGAGCAGACTGAATGTTGACAGAAGACGGCAAGCACCTTTACGTCAGCTACGACGAGTACCACAGCCTGATCGAGAAGCTGGCGATCAAGGTGCACCAGTCGGGCTGGGAGTTCGACACGATCCTGTGCCTGGCTCGCGGTGGCATGCGGCCGGGCGACATCCTCTCGCGGATTTTCGACAAACCGCTGGCGATCATGTCCACCAGCTCCTACCGTGCCGAGGCCGGCACGATCCAGGGCCACCTGGACATCGCCCGCTACATCACGACGCCCCAGGGTGAGATCGCGGGCAAGGTGCTGCTGGTGGACGACCTTGCCGACTCCGGCCACACGCTGCACGCGGTGCTGGAAATGCTGCGCACCAGCTACAAGCCGATCACCGAGCTGCGCAGCGCGGTGATATGGACCAAGGGCCTGTCGAAGTTCACGCCGGATTACTCGGTGGAGTTCCTCCCCACCAACCCGTGGATCCATCAGCCATTCGAGACCTACGACAGCATGGGTCCCGCCAAGCTCCTGGAGAAGTGGAAGATCTGATCAGCCCGCGGCGACGCCACGCAGTTGCCTGTTCAACGCACCGAACCGGCGCCTGTATTGCGCCGGCGTGAGGGCCACCTTGCGGCGAAAGAGCCGCCCGAAGAAGCTGGCGTCTTGATAGCCCACCTCCACTGCAACGGCCTCCACGGGGAGGTCCGTGGATTCAAGCATCTGCTTGGCTTCCTCCAGGCGCAGTGTGTGGATGTATTCGATGGGGCTCATGCCCGTCGCGATCGTGAAGCGCCGCTTGAAGGTGCGCTCCGGCACGCCTGACATCGCCACGAGCTGCGCCACGGGCGATTCCCCGCGATAGTTGGATGCCGCCCAGAGCTGGCATCGCGCCACCAGCGGATCTTCGGCTCGCGCGCCCCGGGTCAGCGACGCGTGGGCGAGGGCGCTGGTTTCGTTCAGGTCGAACAAGTACACGCGCGCAACCTGCATGGCTTCCTCGGGCGACGCAAAACGCGCGATCAGGGCCAGCGCGAGCATGTGCCAGGCGACACCACTGCCCGCCATCAACAGCCGCTGCTCGGGTCCGGCGACGACCAGGCCGCGCTCCGCCTGCCACCGCGTGCGGGGATACTCGCGGGCGAGCAGGTCGCAGTACGCCCAATGTGACGTGGCATCGTGCCCATCCAGCAGGCCCGTCCGGGCAAGTAGCAGGGCGCCCGAACACGACGAGCAGAGCGTTGCGCCCGCCTCCCAGGCCGCGCGCATCCATTGAACCTCGGCTTCGTACATATCGCCCACCGGCGCCCCCGGCGGGATCAGCAGGTCGGTGACGCACACGATGTCGGGCCGCGGGCAATCCGCGAAACTCGCGTCCGGCGTGATGCGAACGCCGTTGCCCGCCTCGAACGGCAGGCCGTCGCGGCTCACCACCAGGGGACGAAATGGCGACGGGACGTCCCGGTTGCCATGCAGCATCTGCCAGTCGCGCCGGGTGCCGGCCAGCGCGTCGTAGAACCCGTACAGCGTGGCCGCGGTGACTGCGTGGGTTCCCAGCAGCGCGACCGTAATGGGCTTTTTGGCGGGCATTGGCACGTTCGTCCGTTTGGTTGCACAAATGACTTTAGTGGATTGTGGACACTGCGGCCAGACTTGCACCCTGTTCAACACCCCACCAAGGAGCGAAATCATGAACCTGATGGATGCAACCGGCCACCGCGTCTCGGGCGCCACGAGCCGCAGCCTCGAGCACTTCGAGCAGGCCTCACGCGAACTGCTGTGCATGGTCGACGACCCGGCCGCGACGGTGGACCGCGCCTTGGCGGAAAGTCCCGAAATGACCATGGCCCATGTGCTGAAGGCGTGGCTTCACCTGCTGGGCACGGAGCCGTCGGGCGTGCCGGTAGCGCTCGCGAGCTGTGAAGCCGCGGCCCGGTTACCGGCGGATGACCGGGAAGAGCGGCACCTCGCAGCGGCGAACGCCCTGGCGCACGGCCGCTGGCGAGAGGCCGGCTTGCGCCTGGAAGACCTGAGCGCGCGCTACCCGCGCGACACGCTCGCGCTGCAAGCGGGGCACCAGATCGATTTCTTCCGTGGCGACTCGCGCATGCTGCGCGACCGCATCGCCCGCGCGCTGCCCGCGTGGGATCGGACGATTCCCGGCTGGCACGCCGTGCTGGGCATGTACGCCTTCGGGCTGGAGGAAACCGGCGACTACACGCAGGCCGAGGCTCACGGCCGGGCTAGCGTGGAAATGGAGCCCCGCGACAGCTGGGCATGGCACGCGGTCGCGCATGTGCACGAGATGCGCAATGCACCGCGCGAGGGGATTGCATGGCTTTCTCCCAGCCGGCAAACCTGGTCTGCGGGCAGCTTCCTGGGCACGCACAACACCTGGCACCTCGCCTTGTTCGAGCTCGAACTCGACGAGCATGACCAAGCCTTGCGCCTGTACGACGAAGCCGTCGGTGGCACCGGATCGTCCGTGGTGCTGGACTTGATCGACGCGAGCGCCATGCTGTGGCGCCTGCGACTGCGCGGCGTCGACGTGGGCAGGCGCTGGGACAGCATCGCTGATCGCTGGGCCGCCGTCCTGGCGGGCGGGGGCGCCGGGCAGTACGCGTTCAACGACGTGCACGCGATGCTTGCCTACGTCGGCGCCGATCGCGCGGCTGCGCAAGGTGAACTGCTCAAGGCGATGGAAGACACCGCGCGCGAAAGCGCCGACAACGGCGAATTCACGCGGGACGTCGGCTTGCCGGTCGCACGCGCGATCCATGCGCTCGGTGCCGGCGATGCCGCGCGCGCGGTCACGCTGCTGCGCCCGGTGCGCAGCCAGGCTAACCGTTTCGGCGGCAGCCATGCACAACGCGACCTGATCGACCTGACGCTGATCGACGCGGCCCAGCGCGCCGGCGACCAGCCGCTGGCCGCGGCCCTGGCGGCCGAGCGCGCCGCGTTGCGGCCGCACAGCCCCCTGGCCCAGCGGCTCACCCAGCGGTTGCGCGTCGGCGGCATGGCTTGAGGGCGCGCTAACATGGGTGGATGAGTAAACCGATTACCGATCTCATCCACCATCCGTACACGCCGCCTGCGGGCTTCAGGGCCCCGCAGCCCGGCGTGTTCAAAGCGTCGACCGTCATCTTCCCCAACGTCGCCGCGATGCGCGCGCGCGACTGGAAGCAAAAGATCGGCTACACCTACGGGCTCCACGGCACGCCCACCACCTTCACGCTGGAGGAACGAATCGCGTCGCTGGAAGGCGGCAAGCATTGCATCCTCGTGCCCAGCGGCTTGGCGGCCATCGCGAACGTCTCCATGGCGCTGCTCATGAGCGGCGATGAAGTCCTGATCCCCGACAACGCCTACGGGCCCAACAAGGCATTGGCAGATGGCGAGCTGAAGAACTGGGGCATCACCCACCAGCTCTACGATCCGATGAACCCGGCCGACCTGCAGGCGCGCATCGGGCCAAAGACGAAACTGGTGTGGCTGGAAGCGCCGGGCTCGGTCAGCATGGAGTTCGTTCCGTTGCCCGAGCTCGCGGCCATCTGCCGCGAGCGCGGCGTGACCACGGCGCTCGACAGTACCTGGAGCGGCGGCATCGCGTTCAACGGATTCGAGGCAGGCGCCGATATTGTGGTGCATGCACTCACCAAATATCCCAGCGGTGGCGGCGACGTGCTAATGGGCGCCGTCGTCACGCGCGATGACAAGCTGCATCTTGCAATGAAGCTCACGCACATGCGCCTGGGTTGGGGCGTCGGCGTCAACGATGTCGAGGCCATCCTGCGCTCGTTGCCCAGCGTGGCGCTGCGCTACCACGCCCATGACAAGGCGGCGCGGGAGCTGGCCGCGTGGCTGCAGGCGCGACCGGAGATCTCGCAGCTGTTGCATCCGGCCTTCGAAGGCTCGCCCGGCCACCACCATTGGCAGGCGCTGTGCGGCGGCAACGGCGGCTCCGGCCCCGACGCCGGCGGCGCCGCAGCAGGCCTGTTCTCGGTCGTTTTCGACGAGCGGTTCAGTACTGCCCAGGTGGACAGGTTCTGTGACGCCTTGAAACTTTTCAAGCTCGGCTATTCATGGGGCGGGCCGGTGAGCCTCGTCGTCCCGTACGACATCGCGTCGATGCGCAGCGCCCGCCTCGGGCCTTGCCCGTACAAAGGTGTGCTTGTGCGCTTTTCCGTGGGGCTGGAGGCGATGGAAGACCTGCTGGCTGACCTGGAACAGGCGTTAACCGCTTTGGGCTAGCCCCCGGTTCCCGACCAGTCCTTTTATCGCTTACATTGGCCCCATCGACAGCTAGAAACGGAACCCCTGTGGCCACACCCAATTACGGATACGAGAAGCGGCAGAAAGAGCTGGCCAAGAAGCGCAAGAAAGAAGACAAGCTCAAGGCCAAGGCCGAGCGCAAGCAAGGCGAGGGCGGGCCGGGCGAGGGCGATGCCGGCTCGGACCAGGGTAGCGAGCCCGGCCAGCCCCCGGGAACTCCTTCGCGGGCTTGACGCCTCGTCAAGCCGTTTCGTCCCGCAGGATCCTCGCAGCCAGCTCCCCCATCGCGCTCATCGAACGATCGGCTGGCGCGATCGGCTTCGCTTTAGCATAGCCGGCGAAGTTGCGCGCGATCGAGGCCGCATAGCCGGGGTCATAGTGCTGCAGAAGCAACTCGCGCACCACCGCTTCCGTTTCACCCGCGGCCACCTGTGCCTGCCAGCCCTGCACCACGGATTTCCCCCGCAGCTCGGTCAACGCGCTGAGCCGCTCGCAAAACAGCGCCTGGTCGTGCACGAAGAAGTCGTAGTCTTCCAGCAGCAGTGCCACCCGCTCGTCGTCGGGCAGGTCCAGCCGCAGGCACGGGCTGGCGCGCATGCGCTCGATCAGGGATTCCGGCACCGTCAGGTTGCCGACCTTCTTGCTTTCGCTCTCGACGTACACCGGCCGCGCGGCGTTGAAGCGGCGTAGCGCGTCCCACACCAGCGTGTCGAAGCGCTTTTGTGTGGGCTGCGGTTGTCCGGGGATCATGCCCAACACGGAGCTGCGGTGGCTGGCGAGTGCCTCCAGGTCCAGCACCTGCGCGCCTGCTTGCGCCAGCGCGTGCAGCAGGCGCGTCTTGCCGGAGCCGGTGGGCCCGCACACCACGCGGTAATCGTAGCGGGCCGCAAGTTCCGGCAGGGCCGCCAGCACGCCGGTGCGGAAGGCCTTGTAGCCGCCCTCGATCACGCTGACCTTGAAACCGATCTGGCCCAACACCAGCGCGAGCGAGCCGCTGCGCTTGCCTCCGCGCCAGCAATAGACCAGGGGCTGCCAGGTGCGCGGCTTATCGATCACGTCACGGTCGATGTGGCGCGCGATGTTGGCCGCGACCAGGGCCGCCCCGCGCTTTTGCGCCTCGAATGGGCTCACCTGCGCGTACAGGGTGCCGACCAGCTTGCGCTCTTCGTTGTTCAGGGACGGCCAGTTCAGCGCGCCCGGCAGGTGGTCCAGCGCGTACTCGTCTTCGCTGCGGGCGTCGATGATGGCGCTGAACTCATCCAGCCGTGCAATGGCGTCGGCTGCGGGGACGGCCTGGACGCTCACGAGCCGGCGATCCCCGCCGGCGCGGGCGCGGGCAGCAGCTTCTTCAACTCCGGCCAGATGTTGTCGAGGATGAGCGGTTGTGCGGCCTCGGTGGGATGGATGCGGTCCGCCTGAAACAGCCGCAGTGCGTCGGCGCCGTCGGCGACGCCCTTGAGCATGAACGGCACGAGGGCAGTCTTGTGCGATTTGGCGACCGACTGGTACAGGCCCGCGAAACGGTTGGCGTAGTCAGTCCCGTAGTTGGGCGGCACCTGGATACCCACCAACAACACCCGGGCGCGGGCCTTCTGCGCCGTTTCGGTCATGTGCGCCAGGTTCTCCTCGGTCAGCGCCAGCGGCAGGCCGCGCAGGGCATCGTTTCCGCCCAGTTCGAGCACCACGACGTCCGGTTTGTGCTGCGCAAGGATGGCGGGCAGGCGAGAGCGCCCACCAGATGTCGTGTCCCCGCTGATGCTGGCATTGACGACGCGGGCGGGGATCTTCTGTGCAGCCAGGCGTTTTTCCAACAGGGCCACCCACCCGGTGCCGCGCTTCAGGCCATACTCGGCAGAAAGCGAGTCGCCGACGACCAGGATCGTCCTGGGCGGGGGCGACGCAGGTGCGGCCATCGCCGGCAAGGCATAACAGCCGGCTAACGCGGCCGCGATAAAGTGGCGGCGACTCAACCATTCAGCAAACATGTCCGATCCCATCATTTCCGTCGAGCACGTTCACAAGTCGGTCACCGACTCGACGGGCACGCTCGACATTTTGCGCGATATCGATTTCACGCTGGCCCCGAAGGAGACAGCGGCCATCGTCGGCGCCTCCGGTTCGGGAAAAAGCACGCTGCTTTCCATCATTGCCGGGCTGGACACCCCCACCAAAGGCACCGTGCGGCTGGCCGGCGAAGACCTCTTCGCAATGGACGAGGATGAGCGGGCGGCGCTGCGCTCGCGCAAGGTTGGCTTCGTATTCCAGAGCTTCCAGCTGCTGGGCAATCTCACCGCCCTGGAGAACGTGATGCTCCCGCTGGAGCTCGCGGGCCGGAAAGACTCGCGCAAGGCCGCGACGGAGATGATGGCCCGGGTCGGCCTGGCGCAGCGACTGGGCCACTATCCGCGCGTGCTCTCCGGCGGCGAGCAGCAGCGCGTAGCACTGGCGCGTGCCTTCGTGGTCCAGCCGGCCGTGCTGCTGGCCGACGAGCCCACGGGCAGCCTGGATTTCGCGACCGGCGAGACCGTGATGGCGCTGATGTTCGACCTGAACCGCGAGCAGGGCACGACGCTGGTGCTGGTGACGCATGACCGCGCCATCGCCACCCGCTGCGAGCGGCGCATCACCATCGAAGCGGGCCGCATCGTGCCCGAGCTTGCTTCGGCAGCTGCAACGCTCGCCTGAGCATAATCCCCCGATGTCCTCTCCCAAAGTCCTGTTCGGCTTCCACGCCGTGGGCGTGCGCCTCAAGACCGCTCCCCAATCCGTCATCGAAATCTACGCCGACCCGACCCGCAAGGATGCCCGTATGCGGCAGTTTCTCGAGCGCGCCAACGAGGCAGGCGCCCGTGTGATCGAGGCGGACGGCATGCGCCTGGCCAAGCTGGCCGGCAGCCACGGCCATCAGGGCGTGGCGGCGCGGGTGCAGGCCCTGCCGGCATCGCACTCGCTGGACGACCTGCTGGATGGTATCGAGGGCCCGCCGCTGCTGCTGGTGCTGGACGGCGTCACCGACCCGCACAACCTCGGCGCCTGCCTTCGCGTGGCCGATGGGGCGGGCGCGCATGCGGTGATAGCGCCAAAGGATCATGCGGCAGGCATCAACGCCACCGTGGCGAAAGTCGCGAGCGGGGCGGCCGAAACCATCCCGTACTTCATGGTCACGAACCTGGCCCGCACGCTGGGGGAGCTCAAGGAGCGCAGCATCTGGTGCATCGGCACCAGCGACGATGCGCCCAGGACGGTGTACCAGGCCGACCTGAAGGGGCCCGTGGCGCTGGTGCTGGGCGCGGAGGGCGCCGGTATGCGCCAGCTGACGCGCAAGACCTGCGACGAGCTGGTGAGCATACCCATGCGCGGCGCCGTGGAAAGCCTGAACGTGTCCGTGGCCAGCGGCGTGTGCCTTTACGAGGCATTGAGGCAGCGCTCCTGACCATGCGCTGCGACCTGCTGGTGGTTGGCGCCAGCTTTGCCGGGCTGGCGTGCGCGCGGGCGGCCGCGCTGGGCGGCCTGTCCGTCACGGTGCTGGAGAAGAAGGCCAGTGCCGGCGCCAAGCTCCACACCACGGGCATCATCGTCAAGGACGCGGTGGACTCCATCGCCTGGTTGCGCGATGTGCCGCCGCACCTGGTGCGCCGGGTCGAAGGCGTGCGCCTGTACGCCCCGAATCTGCGGCATGTGGACCTGCATGCCCCCGGCTACTACTTCTGGGCCACGGACGCTGCCGGCCTGCTGGACTGGATGGTCGATTCGCTGCGGGGCCTGGGCGTGCAGGTGCGCCTTGGCACGCTGTTCGAAACCGCGCGGCGAGTGGGTGAGCGCTGGCAGGTGCCGCTCGCGGGCGGGGAAGTGCTGGACGCAGCCTACATTGTCGGCGCGGACGGCCCGCACTCCCGGGTCGCGAAGGCCCTGGGTTTGTCGTCCAACGAGCACTTCCTTTTTGGCGTGGAGCACGAATATGCCGCGGCCCGAATGGAAGACAACTTCCTGCATTGCTTCATCGACCGGCGGCTCGCGCCCGGCTACATCGGCTGGGCGCTGAACGGCGTGAACGTGAGTCAGGTTGGCCTGGCCCGGCGCCTGCCCCCGGCGTCCGGGGGCCCTGGCGCGCGGCAGGTGCCCATCGCGGCATTCCTTCAGAAAGTTTCGGGCCTCGTCGAGACCGGCGGCGCCGCGCCGCTGGCGGTGCGTGCGGGCATGATCCCCTGCGGTGGCCTGCTGCCGCGAGTCGCGTGTCCGGGTGCGCTGCTGGTGGGGGATGCGGCCGGGATGGTGTCGCCCGTGACGGCAGGGGGCATCCACACCGCGCTGCGCCACGGCACGCAGGCCGGGGAGGGCGTGGCGGCGTTCGTGGCCGGGCGTGGCGATGACCCGTCGCAGTGGCTCATCCGGCGGTATCCGCAGTTCCGCACCAAGCGCGTGCTACGCTGGCTGTTCGACCACGGCCAGAGCGACTGGCTGTTCAACCAGCTGCTGGGCACCAGGGCGATGCGGCGGGCGGCCGAGCTGATCTACTTCCATCGCAAAGGCGGAGTCGGTCCATGAGTGAGGACGTGTTGTTACAGGAGGCCAGGCGGTGGGTGCGGGATGCGCGCCGCATCGCCGTGCTCACCGGCGCTGGCATGAGCGCCGAATCCGGCGTGCCCACGTTCCGTGATGCGCAGACTGGTTTGTGGGCGAAGTTCGACCCGCAGCAGCTGGCGACAGAAGACGCGTTCCGCGCCAACCCAAAGATGGTGTGGGATTGGTACGCCTTCCGTCGCGACATGATCGCCAAGGTCGAACCCAACAACGGCCACCGCGCGCTGGCCGCGTTTGCACAGCGTCACCCCCACCGCATGACGCTGATCACCCAGAATGTCGATGGCCTGCACCAGCGGGCGGGCAGCGATGGCGTGCTGGCTTTGCACGGCAACATCTCGGAGGACAAATGGCTGGATGTCCCCAAAGGTTGCTGCAACACAGAGACGGCAATGCCGGGCAGCCCGCCCCGATGCGAGCGCTGCGGAAACATGCTGCGCCCGGCCGTCGTGTGGTTCGGTGAGGCTCTGCCGATGCAGGCGCTGATTGCGGCCGAGACGGCCGCGCAGGAGTGCGACCTGATGCTCGTCGTCGGTACCTCCGGCGTCGTCTATCCCGCTGCTGGCCTGGCGCGTACCGCTGCCGGACGAGTCGTGATCATCAACCCCGAGCCCACCGAGCTCGACGACGCAGCCGATGCGGTGCTGCGCGGCAAGGCGGCGCAGCTGCTGCCCTTATTACTGGAGGATTGAACCCATGTCCCGATTCAAGGCATTCATCGTCACGACCATCGCGATTGCCGCGGCAACGCTGATGGCGTCGTGCACGCAGGAGCAGCAAAACAAGCTGGGCCGCGACATCCAGAATTGGACAGGCACCAATGGCGTGATGGAGGTTTATGCCGGCGACAAGCTGGTGCGCCGCTTCGTCAAGGTCGACAAGGTCAGCACCGCCATGGGCACCGATGACAACACGCCGCGAGCCTACCGCTTTGGCTACGGCGTGCTCGACGAGAACCTGAACTTCATCGCGGACCCGGCCGAAAAGAAGGTGTACTTCGAGGTGAGCGACTTCAGCACGTACATCTTTTTCGAGAATCCGCGGTAGTGGGTAGTCGCACGAACTCGCCTGTGCGCTTGTTGGCGGGATCAGGGCGGCGGGGGACACGAACGGAGTTGGCTGCCCGTCATCCATGGCCCGTCGCCACAAAGGCGCGCTTGCCGCATTACGGGTGGCAGCGACCTACCGACAGTACTTTTGGCGTGGTCCACTCACCCCAATTCAAAAAACCGCATCACCACCTTGTCCCGATGCCTCTCGCCGGCGCCGACAAACATGCGCTCGTTGATCCACCCCAGGCTGGCAGAGGTGGTCTCGAAGCTCGGGCTGCATCGAAAGTAGATCAAGGCCGGGTCCACCGGCTCGCCGCGCACCAGCCGCGCCATCAGCTCCGGCGGTCCCGAGCGGATCGCCCGGTTCTGCACGTAGATCAAGTCGCCAGCATCGGTCTCCAGCACATAGCGCGCGTCGAGCTCAGCCAGCGTATCGTTCACCACCAGCTGGAAATCCGCGCCGCCCGGCAGCACGCGGGCACGCCAGCCGTTACCTACAGCCTCACCGCCCAGGATGGGAATCAGCCGCCGACGCCCGCGCGCCACGCGGCCGACTTCCTGGGGCTTGTCCACCTGCACGGACAAGTCGGCGAAGAACACGAGGGGTGGGGTAGGGATGGCCATGAGGGATTATCCGCAACGCGGAAGGAGCAGCCGTGACTAGAGTTACTGTCATGAAATACGTCACGACCATCCCTGAGCTGAAATGCTGGCGGCGTTGACGGCGGGCTCCGTTGGAGGAAAGGCGTATGACGGCGAGCTCCTTGGCCGCCAAGCGAGAACCCTGTACTAACCATGCCACGTCCATGCGCGATCTCGCCCCCGTGATTGTCCCCGTGCTCCTCCTGGCGGCCGTGTGGGCATTCGTGCGGTGGCGTTCGCCTCGCCCCGACTTCCCGCCCCTGCCCACGTCGCCAGATGATCCGCTGCTGGCCGAGGCGGTGCGCGATGCGAGGGCTTCGCTCGGCGAGTTCATGTCGCTCGCACGCACCGCAAACCAGGGCGCACTCGTCAAGCTACGTTTTGTCAGCAACTCGGGACAGGTGGAGCATCTCTGGGCCGAATTGCTGACCGTCATTTCCGACGATGAGCTGAAGGTGCGGCTGGTCACCCCGCCGGTGACGCATTTGGGCGAACTGGATCGCATGTACACGTGCACACTCACCGAGATCGAAGACTGGCAGGTTCGCGACGCGGCGGGTAAAGTGCACGGCGGCTTCACCCAACGTGCGATGTTCGCCATTGCCGATCGGGATGGCGTCAAGTTGCCCAGGAGCCTGCTGCAGATCAGGAAAGAGTATGAGCCTGACGCCTGAACAATTCGACCGCGAGGGCATGCCGGAGGCCATCCTGAGGAGGTACTTTCACGCCAAGGACGAAAACCGGCCACACTTGCTTGACTGCGTCTTCGCCGAGAACGCGAAGCTCCAGGTGGATAACCGGTCGAGCACTATCGCCCTCCCGGCGATGACTGTCGGGCGCTATGCGATCGCGGACGTACTGGTTCGCGACTTCGGCCGGCTGCATGAGAACGTCTATTCCTTCTACATGGCCCGGCCGCCAGCGGACGCGACGCGGTTTTCATGCGACTGGCTGGTGTGTATGTCGGAGAAGGAAAGCAGGAGCGTGAAGGTGGGGTGCGGCCGCTACGACTGGGTGTTCGAGCCGCAGCCGACCTGCCTGGCGAAGCAGCTCACCATTGCGATCGAAGCCATGCCCGTGCTGCCGCCGTCCCAAGCTGGGGTCGTCTATGCATGGATCGCGCGATTGCCGTACCCGTGGGCAACCGCGGAGGCCGCCGTGGACCTTGCGCCCTCCATCGATGCGCTGGCCCCAGTGCTCCAGTACCTGCGCCACTCGCGCACGTGACGAAAGGCCGAACATGATGAAGACTTACCACGGCAGCTGCCACTGCGGCGCCGTCAAGTTTATGTGGACGGGCTCCACGATCAGATGAACGCCCCGGCGTTCTTCGCCCGCCTGTGAGCGGCATGTCCCGCCGGCGATGCATGGTCCCATATCAGTTCCTCGTCGGCGTGGTACTGGCGTTGCATGTCGCGCTCGTGGCATTCGTGGTGGGTGGCCTCGTTGCGGTGATCGCGGGCAACCTGTTCGGCTGGCCATGGGTCAACGCGCTGTGGTTCAGGCTGGCGCACCTGGGCGCCATCGCCGTCGTGGTCGCGCAATCGTGGCTCGGCGTCGTGTGCCCGCTGACTTCGCTTGAACTGTGGCTGCGCGCGCGGTCGGGGCAGGGCGCCTACGCCGGTGGGTTCATCGAGCACTGGCTGGAGCGGGTGCTCTACTACGATGCGCCGGCGTGGGTTTTCACTACCGTGTATTCGCTGTTCGGTCTTGGCGTGCTGGCCACATGGTGGTTCTTCCCGCCGCGGCGCGGGCCGCGATGAGTGAAAGAGAGATCACAGATGCTCCACCATATCTCGCTGGGCGTGGCCGACATCCAGCGCTCCGCCGCTTTCTACGATGCGGCACTGGGCGCGCTGGGCTACGTTCGCGTGTGGACCGACGAGTCCGCCATCGGCTATGGCCTGGCAGGCGGCAGTGACAAGCTCGCCATCAAGCAGCGGGGCCCGGCTACCGTCCCGCCAGGCCCCGGCTTCCACGTGGCTTTTGCCGCGCCGGACCAGCGCAGCGTCGCGCGCTTCCACGAAGCGGCGCTGCGGCACGGAGGCCGCGACAACGGCGCGCCGGGCTTGCGCCCGCACTACGGCCCCGTCTACTATGCGGCTTTCGTCTACGACCCGGATGGCCACCCCATCGAAGCCGTCGTCAATTCCTGAAACACGGCGACCAAGCGTTCGGCCGAGTCCCGATCCCTGCCATGGCCTCTACCGTCCGCATCGTCCCCATCACGCTGGCCGACCAGGAGGAGTTCCTCGCCGCCGCCTTGCGCAGCCGCAAGCTGCATCATCCCTGGGTCTCACCGCCCCTGGGGCCCACGGGCTTCCGCACGCTAACCGAGCGCTCCCAGGGGCCACTGAACCTGGGCTACGTGGTTCGCCATGCCGCCACGGATGAACTGGTGGGTTTCATCAACATCAGCAATATCGTTCGCGGGTCGTTCCACAGCGCCTACCTGGGGTACTACGCTTTTGCAGGTCACGAGCGTCAGGGCCTCATGCGCGCCGCGCTCGGCCTGGCGGTGCGCATGGCCTTTACGGAGTTGAAGCTGCATCGCCTCGAGGCCAACATCCAGCCGGGCAATGCCGCGTCAATCGCGCTGGTGCGCTCCTGCGGCTTCAGCAAGGAAGGTTACTCGCCGCGCTACCTGAAAATCCGCGGACGGTGGCGCGACCATGAGCGCTGGGCGATACTGGCGCGATGAGCCGAGCGTCTGGTGGCATAGACAAGGAGACACGATGATTTCCCTCGAGACAATCCAGAAGCTGCTGGAGCCGCTGTTCCCTGGCCTGATGGGCGTGCGCCTTGTCGAGGTGACGCCGGAGCGCGTCGTCGGCGAACTCGCCGTGCGTCCGGATCTTTGCACCGCCGGCCACATCCTGCACGGCGGCGCGTACATGGCGTTCGCCGACACGCTCGGCGCGGTGGGCACGGTCGTGAACATGCCGCAGGGAAAGCGCACCACCACCACCGATTCGAGCACCAAGTTCATCGGCGGCGCGAAGGTGGGCACCACCGTCATCGGCGAGTGCACGGCGCTGCACCGCGGCAGGACGACCATGGTGTGGCAGACGGTGATCCGCACGGCCGACGGCAAGCTCTGCGCCGTGGTGACGCAGACGCAACTGGTGCTCGACGCCTGAGGGGACCTACATGAATTCGACCGTGGCCCACGGAGCCTGCCTTTGCGGCGGTGTGTCTTTTACTGCCGCATTGCCGTCCCGATGGGTCGCGCACTGTCACTGCACACGGTGCCAGCGCGCCCACGGTGCGGCCTTCGTCACCTGGGTGGGCATGGACGAGGCCCGCGTGCAGGTGGCTGATCCCGCGCATCTCCTGCACTGGTACGAGTCACCCGAGGGCGGCGGCCGCGGCTCCTGTTCGAGCTGCGGCAGCCCAATGTTCTTCAGGGCGCCGGCCTGGCCCGGCGAACTCCACATCGCCCGCGCCCTTTTCACCGATCCCGTCGATCGCGAGCCGCAGGCCCACGCGTATTACGACACGCACGTCGGCTGGGTGACGCTCGCCGACGATCTGCCGCGCAAGCCGGCGCCGCCGTGATGCGAATCGCCCTCACGGTCATCGCCGTCGCCGCTGCGCTCTACATCGCGGCCTGCGCGGCGCTGTACTTCTTCCAGCGCTCGCTGATCTACTACCCGCAGCCGAGCGCCAACGGCGCCGCGAGCCGCATGAACCTGCGCTCGGGCGAGGTGGACCTGGTCATCTCGATCCGCGAGCGCGCAGGCCCGGCCGCGGTGATCTATTTCGGTGGCAATGCCGAGGACGTTTCGGGTAGCTTGCCCGAGCTGTCAACGGCGTTCCCCGAGCGCGCGCTGTACCTGATGAACTACCGCGGCTACGGCGGCAGCGCGGGCTCGCCGTCGGAGGCGGCGCTGCACAACGACGCGCTGGCGTTGTACGACATGGCCCGCGCGAACCACCAGGACATCGTGTTGGTCGGGCGCAGCCTGGGCACGGGAATCGCCGTTCGGCTCGCGGCGCAGCGGGAGGTGTCGCGGCTGGTGTTGGTAACGCCCTACGACAGCCTGCAGGAACTCGCGGCGTCGCAGTTCCCGCTGTTTCCCGTGCGATGGCTGCTGGGCGACAAGTACGAGTCGCACCGGCACGCGCCCAGCATCGTCGCGCCCACAACGATCGTCCTGGCCGAGCATGACGAGGTGATCCCACGCGCCAGCACCGAGCGGCTGTTTACACGCTTTGCGCCGGGCGTAGCAAAGCTCACCGTGGTGCCGGGTACCGCTCACAACACGGTATCGATGCATCCCCTCTACCTCGAGCTGCTGCGCGGTCCGCGTTGAACCACGAGCCGCAGCCGTCAGACCCAACCCATCCAACCGAGGAAGGCGCCGGCCCCGAGCAGCCACAGCAGGTGGACCTTGGTGCGCCACACGATTGCGGCGGAGACGATCGCGATGAGCCAGATCGGCCAGTCGCGCACGGCGTAGTCGCTGCCGGTGGCGAGGATCCAGCCGGTTGCCACCAGCAGCGCGATGACGACGGGTGCCATGCCCTGCTTGAACGCGCGCACGCTACGCCGCTCGCGGTTCGCGTGGCCCCACTGCGCCGCAAGGTAAGTGAGGGTGGTGCTGGGGATCATGATGCCCAGCATCGCGATTGCCATGCCCAGCAGGGCGGCGGGCAGGCCGCCGGCGTTGAGGCCGACGTTCCAGCCGAGCAGGGCGATGAACAGCACGTTGGGGCCGGGGGCAGCCTGGGCGATGGCGATGGAGGCGCTGAACTGCGGATCGGTGATCCAGCCCTGACGGTCCACGAGGAATCGATGCTGGTCGGGTGCGGTCGTGATCGCGCCGCCGACCGAGAGCAACGACAACGACAGGTAGTGCACGAACAGGTTCAGCCAGTCGGCGCCGGACATCGCGATCGTCATGTGCCGGCCTTCCCCATCTTGCGGTACGTCAGCGCGCAGGACAAGCCGCCCAGCCCGAGCAGCACGTAAGCCAGCGGCCACCGGAGGATCGCGATGCCCACGAAGGTGGCGGCGCCGAACGCGATGCAGGCGGGAACGCCGAGCGGATGCTTCCTGAGGGCTCCCATCAGCTTGAGCCCGGTGGCGGTGATCAGCCCGGCAGCGACGGCGCCCATGCCACGCAGCGCGCCGGCCACTTGCGCGTTGCCCGCGAACTGGGCGTACACCAGCGCCAGCGCCAGCACCACCAGGAGGGGAACGGTGAGCATGCCGGCCAGCGCCGCCATCGCGCCGCGCAGGCCGAAGTAGCGGCCACCGATCATCAAAGACAGGTTCACCACGTTGGGGCCGGGCATGATCTGTGCAACGGCCCAGTCCTCCACGAATTCCTCGCGCGTCATCCAGCGCTTCTTCTCGACCAGCTCGCGCTGCACCACGGCCAGCACGCCACCGAAGCCCTGCAACGCGAGGAACGTGAACGAGAAGAAAAGGTCGGAGAGCGACTTGGGCTGCGGCCGGGCCGATGCTGCGTCTTGCGCTTCGAGGGAAGCGTCGGTCGGTGAAGTCATGCGGCGGATTATCTGCGCGCTGCCTGTCAGGCCGCTGGCAGTCGGGTACTTGCCGAGCGTGCGGAGCGTGCGGAGAGCCACAGGCCGGCCGCGATCAACACCAGCGCGCCGAGCACGGCGGGGTGAAGTGTTTCACCCAGGAGCGCCCAGCCCAGGAGCGCGGCTGTGAGCGGGTTCAGGGCGAGGAACACCGTGACGCGGGTGGGCGATTCGTGCTTGAGCGCGTACAGCCACCAGAAGTAGCCGACGCCACTGGAGACGCCGATGAAGGCAATGGCCGCCCAGGCCTGGCCGCTGAATGTAAAAACGCGCGTGGGCCACTGTTCGCCGAGCGCGAGCGCCGCGAGAAAGAGCACCGAGGCCAGCATCGCGAAGGCCGAGACCGGCACCGTTGGGTAGCGCTGCAAGTAGGGGCGGTAAAGCACGCTGCAGAGAGCGCCAGTGCATGCCGCGGCCGCGACGGCCAGCTCACCCCACCAGTGTCCCGATTGCGCCGCACCCAGCTTGGGGGCGAGCGAGGCAGCCACTCCTGCGATGGAAAGCAGGACGCCCGCGACCAGCGCGGCGGTAATGTGCTCGCGCCCCAGCGCGGCCGCAAGCAACAGCGTAAGCAAGGGGAACAGGCTGAAGATCAGGGCCGCCTGCGCGGCGCCAATGTGTTGCAGTCCGAAGTTGAGCAGCGCGATCAGGATGCCGAACTGCCCGATGCCAAGTGCGGCCATGGCCAGCAGGTCCTTCGCAGTGGCAGGAACGCTATGGGCCGCCAACGCCTTCCACGCAAACGGCGCAAGGCATGCGAAGCCGATGGCGTACCGCAGCATCGCCAGCGTCAGCGGGGGCACTTCGGCCACGGCGAAGCGCGAAGCGACGATGGCGGCGCCCACCTGCACACCCGTCGCCGCGGCCGCGAGCAGGGCTAAGTTGATAGCTTCAACTCCCAAGTCTCGGCCACGAGTTTCTGGCCATACGCGTCATGTGGCTCGCTCTTCACGTGCCTGAACCCTCGCGACTTGTAGATTGCCCGTGCCGCGAACAGATTGCTCTGCGTCCACAGCACCAGCTTGCGATATCCCTTGCCGCGCGCGAACGCGATGCACTCGTCGGTCAGCCGCGCTCCCAGGCCGTGGCCGCGCGCCGCCGGGGTGAGGATGAGCAGGCGCAGCTGCGCCACGGTGGGCGAGCGCCGCACCACGAACACGGACCCAACGCGCTCATCGTCGATCTCGGCGATCCACCCCTTCTCCCACGCGGGGTCGAAGTGCTCGATGTACTTGGCGGCGATGCCTGCGACGAGGCCCTCGAATTCGCTGGTGAACCCGTACTCTCGCGCGTAGATCTCTCCGTGCTGCATCACGACCCAGCCCATGTCGCCGGGCCGCGGGTCGCGCAGCACCACCGTTTGC
>JAQZBU010000241.1 GCA_029237735.1 Ramlibacter sp.
CCCGCGGCGCAGCACGCGCAGCGACTCGGCGCGGGTCAGGCCGGCCAACATCACGCTGCAGCCGACCATCGCGCCTTCGGGCGACTGCCAGCGGCCGCAGACGGGCTGGGCGGGGACGTCGATGGCCTCGAGTTCGCGGCGCGCCCGCCCCACGAGGGCGGCCTCGTCGGTGTCGGGCGCCGCGACGAAGTGGGCGTAGAGCGTGGCGTAGGGGAGCAGTTCGCGCAACTGCGGGCGCCATGGCCGCAGCGCGTCCTGGCCCACCCGCAGCACGGTGCCCGCCAGCGCCATGGCGGCCTGTGCCCGCTCGCGCGGCACCCGCAGCACCAGGCGCGTGCGGGGCGTGACCAGCATTTCGCCGCCGCCCCCCGCGACCAGGTTGAGCCGGTGGACCCCGGCATCCGGGGCTTCGGCCAGCCAGGGCAGGGCCGCCTGCAATGCCTCGGCGAGGTCCGCCCGGTAGGCCTTCGCCAGGGTGCCGTCCTGCAGGGCGAAGCGGACCTCGACCATGTCGGCGATTTCCACGGCCGCCTCACTTGCCATGGGGCTGCGTCGCGGCCCAGGCGAGCAGCGCCTCGCCCCATGCGTGCGCGGTGGCCGGGTCGATGTCGAAGATGGTGAAGCGCGACTGCTCGCGGATGCGGGTGCGCAGCAGGCTCATGCCGCCGCCATCGAAGTCGACCTGCTGCAGCTCGATCTCCTGCCCGCCCAGCGGGACGCGCAGCTTGCAAAGGGGTTGGAGGCGCGGCATGGAAGGGTTCTCGCTCGAACCCGGATTGAGCGCGCAGGGGCGGCGCAGCGTCCATACCCGCTGCGGGTGGCGGGGGGATACGCCATCCGGGTAGGGGGTTCCTGCCAACCGGAGGGATGGCGCGCGCGGGCCGCCGCGCCGAGTATTCGCCTCACCCCGCGCCACAGGAGACAAGCGATGGCCAAGCAGATGCACCCGACGCCGATGCTCGACGAACTCGAGACCGGGCCGTGGCCCAGTTTCGTCACGGGCCTCAAGCGCCTGGCCCAGGACAAGGATTACGTGGTCGACCTGCTCGGCACGCTGGAGACCTCGTACCGCACGAAGAAGGGCTACTGGAAAGGCGGCACCGTCGGCGTGTTCGGCTACGGCGGCGGCGTCATCCCGCGCTTCACCGAGCTGAAGGACGAGAACGAGAAGCCGGTGTATCCCGACGCGGCGGAGCTCCACACCCTGCGGGTGCAGCCGCCGCCGGGCATGCACTACACCAGCGACGTGCTGCGCAAGATGTGCGACATCTGGGAGCGCCACGGCACCGGCCTGATCGCCTTCCACGGGCAGTCCGGCGACATCATGTTCCAGGGCGCGAAGACCGACAAGGTGCAGGACGCGTTCGACGAGCTGAACGAACTCGGCTTCGACCTCGGCGGCGCCGGCCCGGCGGTGCGCACGTCCATGAGCTGCGTCGGCGCGGCGCGCTGCGAGCAGAGCTGCTACGACGAGGCGCGGGCCCACCGGCAGGTGATCAACACCTTCACCGACGACATCCACCGCCCGGCGCTGCCCTACAAGTTCAAGTTCAAGTTCTCGGGCTGCCCGAACGACTGCATGAACTCGATCCAGCGTGCCGACATGGCGGTGATCGGGACCTGGCGCGACAACATGCGCTCGGACGAAACGCTGGCGCGCAAGTGGTTCGACAAGCACGGCATGAACGAGCTGGTCAACGACGTGGTCACGCGCTGCCCCACCAAGGCGATCATGCTCAAGGAGGTCAAGGACCTCAAGGCCGGCCCGCGCATCACCAGCGTGCAGGTCAGCGACACGCACGCGCTGGAGATCGACAACGGCGACTGCGTGCGCTGCATGCACTGCATCAACGTGATGACCGGCGCGCTGTCCCACGGCACCGACACCGGCGCCACCGTCCTGGTGGGCGGCAAGCGCACGCTGAAGATCGGCGACCTGATGGGAACGGTGGTGATCCCCTTCCTGCCGCTGAAGACCGACGCCGACTACGAGGCGCTGGTCGACCTGGGCCAGCGGGTCATCGACTTCTTCGCCGAGAACGCGCTGGAGCACGAGCGCACCGGAGAAATGATCGAGCGCATCGGCCTGGTGAATTTCCTGGAAGGCGTCGGCATCGAGATCGACCCCCACATGGTTTCCACGCCCCGCACCAACCCCTACGTCCGCATGGACGGCTGGGACGACGAAGTGGCGAAGATCAACGCGAGGAAGGCGGCCTGACCATGGCACAACTGCACCGGACCCCCATCGAAAGCGGCTGCCCCGACAACAAGCCGTTCCTGCACCCCACGCTGGCGAAGAACTACGGCAACTGGAAATACCACGACCGCCCGCGCCCCGGCGTGCTGCACCACGTGTCGCACTCGGGCGACGAGGTGTGGAGCGTGCGGGCCGGCACCCAGCGGCAGATGGACGTGTACACCATCCGCAAGCTGTGCGACATCGCCGACACCTATGCGGACGGCCACGTGCGCTTCACCATCCGCTCGAACATCGAGTTCATGGTGAGCGACCCGAACAAGGTGGCGCCCCTGGTCAGCGCGCTGACCGAAAGCGGCTTCCCGGTGGGCGGAACCGGCAACTCGGTCTCGATGATCGCCCACACGCAGGGCTGGCTGCACTGCGACATCCCCGGCACCGATGCCTCCGGCGCGGTGAAGGCGCTGATGGACGAACTGCACGCCGAGTTCATCCGCGAGGAAATGCCCAACCGGGTGCACCTGTCGACGTCCTGCTGCGAAATCAACTGCGGCGGGCAGGCCGACATCGCGATCATCGTGCAGCACACCAAGCCGCCGAAGATCAACCACGACCTGGTCGCCAACGTCTGCGAGCGGCCCGCGGTGGTGGCG
>JAQZBU010000137.1 GCA_029237735.1 Ramlibacter sp.
CTCATGCGCGCTCGAACGTGACGCGGTAGGTGCACCGCTGGCCATCCATCGGGTCCACGGTCTCCGCCGTGGTGTAGATCAACCGCTCGTTGTCGAAAGCAATAAGGCGCACCTGCTTCGTGCCTGTCCAGAGTTCGTTCCAGCTGCCGTCCAGCGAATGGATCACGCGGTCATCCTGCACCTCGTACGTTCCAACGTACGCGAACATGCTGTCGAACAGCGCCACCTTCTCCTCGTTCGTCGGGAGGCTGGAGGCGGGCCGGGGCCGGCCGCTCTTCAACACGAACACCATCACGCGACCGTCGGGGGCGTAATTGAGGTAGCCGAAAGGATTGGGCCCGAGCGCGTCCTGCTCGAGCCTGGTTTCACTCAGGCGGCGCGTCCACGAAAGCATCCTCCACGTGCCGAGGATACGCGTGCGCATGTCATCAATACCGGGGCGGTCGTTCATGGGCATGATGAGCCTCCCTTCGCGTGAAGAGCGTAACGCAGCTCAGCCCGCCTTGGCAACTACCTGGCACCCCACACCATCGCCGGTTGCCATGGGCTAAGGCCTGGTTCCGCGCACGGCCCAGGCCCGCGCGACGAGGCTGATCGAGCCGTCCGCCGCGATGGGCAGCCGCGATCGGATGAGATCGCGCAGCGCTGCGCGGCGCACTTCGTCCTGCGACACGGCGTAACCGGGTGCGGGGCCCTGGCCGCCCAGGAAGGGGGACCAGTAGTCGTCGAAATCCGTGAACCGCGTGGGCACCTCGATCTCCCGCCCCTCCACGCGCTGCAAACCCGCGCCCCCGAAGAGTTGGGCCAGCGGCGCAGGCGCGCACATCGGAAAGCGCGAGCCTTCATCGAGCGCGCCTGCGGCGGGATCGAGTTCTACGGCCGCATCCCAGAAGTAGCGCATCAGCTCCATGCGGCCGGCATAGTCCCATACGTACGCCGCGACCATTCCGCCCGGCCGCACCACGCGCACCATCTCCGCGAGCGCTGCCTGCGGCCGCGGCACGAAATTGAGCACCAGCCCCGACACCGCTGCGTCGGTGCTTGCGGCATCGAGCGGCAGCGATTGCGCATCCCCCACGAGGAATCGCGCCGGTCCCTGCACATGCGCCTTCGCATGTTCGATGAACGCAGCGGAAGGATCGACGCCGGTCACGGACGACGGGCTGCATCGCTCGACCACAGTCTGGCTCAGCGCGCCCGTGCCGCAGCCCACGTCAATCCAATCCTTACCGGTCGGAATCGCCAGCCAGTCCAGGAACTCGCGCGCCACGAGCCGGCTCCAGCGCCCGACATAGGGCTCATACAGCTTGCCCGCCGCCCACACGTCGAGTGGCGCTTGAAGACCGGCGCAACGAGCTCATGCGCGTCGATGCTTGCCAGCGTCTTCAGGAAACTTGGCCGGTTTTCGCGCAGGTGCGCGCGGGCACCGCCCCACTTCGACACCACTGCTGCCAGGAAGTCGAGCGCACCCGGCTGCGCGCCGGAAAGATAAGGCGAACCCGTGAAGGTGTCGGCGAAGATTTCCCAGTGGCGGTGCAATTGGCGGCGCGTGCCTTGGCGCAAGTCCTCGCGGCTCTTGTCGTCCGTCGACAGCGTCCACCGCTCGAGATAGTCGGCGATGCTGATCGCGCTGTAGCAGTTGGCGGCGATGAAGACCAGCCCGCGTATCGACTGCGCTCGCGTCCCCGCATCTTCCGGCAGCAGGCGGCGGCATGCGGGCACATTGAAGCCCAGGTGCAGCAGGATGGCCGCGCTTTCGGTCATCACTCCACCATCGGGCAAGACCAGCGTGGGGATCTGCTGCATGGGGTTGACCTTGCGCAACTCATCGAGCGCGGAGTCGGGCTCCCAGGTGGCGGCGCGGACCAGGCGGTAGGGCAGGCTGCAGGCTTCGAAGGCGACCTCGACGGCGGCCGAGCCGGAGCTGCGTGAACCGTAGAGCGTATACGTCTCGTTCATCGGGCGAGTTTGCCACGATGGCGCAGCGTATGCTTGATACTGGCTGCCGCGCAACCGGCGCGGCCCGACGCGAAGGAACCCATCATGAGCGAGCATGTGTACAAGAGCCTCGAGCTCACCGGATCGTCCACCATCGGCATCGAGGACGCGGTGAGCAAGGCGATTGCCAAGGCCAGCGCGACAGTGCGCAACATCCACTGGTTCAACGTCGTCGAAACGCGCGGCCACGTGGAGGACGGCAAGGTCGCGCACTGGCAGGTGACCATCAAGGTCGGGTTCACGCTCGAGTAGCCGGTCAGCGCTTGCCCTGCTGTTGGTCGGGCTCGTCGAGCGTGCCCACGCGCACGAAGCGCACTGTCGGCCCCGCGCCGGCGTAGTTGCTCCAGACCGCGACGCTGCACTTCGGGCAGCGCGCGATCTTCTGGCCCTTGCCGCTGGCCGATGGAGTGTCCACTATGTCCGGCTCCTCGGCCAGCAAGGTGACCCTGTCGGCTTCGATCATCGCGTTCAGTGCGAAAGAGGCGCCGGTTTCGCGCTGGCACCAGCGGCAATGGCAGCAGTGAACGAACAGCGGCCGCGTTTCCATGCGGTAGCGCACAGTTCGGCAATCACAGCCGCCTTCCAGCGGAAAGACATCCGGTGTCGTCATGGCCTGGCTTCTCGCTAACAGTGAAGCGACGCAGTGTAGGTTCAAGCCCGCGCTGCTGCAATGTCGCTGGCAGAATTCGCCCATGCGCTTCATCCACACCCTGCTCGGCTGTGCCGCCGCGCTTGCTCTTCCCTCGCTGGCACTCGACCTGCAAGGCCACCGGGGCACACGGGGCAACGCGCCCGAGAATACCCTGCCTGCCTTCGAGCGTGCGCTGGAAATCGGCGTCACCACGCTGGAGCTCGATATCGGCGTCACGGCCGACGGCGTAGTGGTGATCTCGCACGATCCCTACCTCAACCCCGCCTTCACGCGGGACGCTGCCGGGCAGTGGCTGCAGGGCACGCGTGGGCCGCTGCTGAAGTCACTCACGCTCGCGCAGCTGCAGGCGTACGACGTCGGCCGCATCAACCCGGACAGCGCGTACGCGAAAACCTTCAACCTCCAGCAGCCGCGCGACGGCACCCGCATCCCCACGCTGGCCGCGCTGTTCGATCGCGTCAAGGCACTGCAAGCCGATGCCGTGCGCTTCAACATCGAGACCAAGGTCAATCCCTTGCGGCCCGAAGACACGGTGGCGCCGGACGTGATGACGCGTGCCCTGCTCAAGGTTGTTCGCGACGCGGGCATGATGCAGCGCGTCTCCATCCAGAGCTTCGACTGGCGCACGTTGCGCCTGGTGCAGCAATTGGAGCCCTCGATCCCCACGCTGTACCTCACGGTCCAGACCGCGAACAACAACAACCTGCAAACCGGGGAGTGGACTGCAGGGCTGAAGTTCGCCGATCACGGCAGCGCGCCGAAAATGGTCAAGGACATTGGCGGCACCATCTGGTCACCCAACGGCGGCGCCGTGACCGAATCGCTGGTCAAGGAGGCGCAGTCGCTCGGCCTCAAGGTGATTCCGTGGACCATCAACAACCCTGCCGACATGGAGCGCCTCATCGGCTGGGGCGTCGACGGCATCATCACCGACTATCCGGATCGCCTTCGGGCCGTGATGCAGGCGCGCGGCCTGCCAGTGCCCGCGCCCGTGGCCATGAATTGACCGCCGCCTTCAATGCCCGTGGCGGTGATGCGCGTCCGGGAAATGCGGGTGGCTGTGCACCATGGGTTCGTGCTGGTGCGCGTGGCTGTGCCGCGTGCCGGGCGCGACGGGCGGCTCGTGCACATGGTCATGATGCGGGTCGCCCGCGCCGTGGACGTGCTCGTGGGCGTGCTCCATCGGCGCATGCGCATGGCGGTGCTCGTGGCGCTCGGACAGGTGAAACGCCACGCCCAGGGCCATCAACGCGCCCGCAACCAGCAGCGGCACCGTAACCGCCTCGCCCAGCAGCACGATCGCCAGCACCGCACCGAAGAACGGCGCCACCGAAAAGTACGCCCCGGTGCGCGCGGTGCCCAATTCGCGCAAGCCCACGACGAACAGCGCTAGGCTCGCGCCATAGCTGGCGAAGCCCACCGCCGCCGCCGCCAGGACGACCGTGGGCGCCGGCCACGTGGCGCCCAGCAACAAGGCGAGCGCCAGGTTGGTGGCGCCCGCCGTGAGCCCCTTGACCATTGCGATCCAGGAGGCATCCGCCAGCGAAACCTTGCGAGTGAGGTTGTTGTCGATGGCCCATGCGAGGCAGGCCGCCGTGACGAAGAGCGCCGGCTGCCAGCCTGGCCAATCCAGCTGGCCCGGCCACGCCAGCACCAGGCCGCCCGCGACGATCGCCAGCATGCCCAGCGCGATGCGGCGGTCGAAGTTCTCCTTGAACACGAACCACGCGAGCAATGCGGTGAATACGCCCTCCGCGTTCAGCAGCAACGAGGCCGAGGAGGCGTTCATGCGCGCCAGCCCCAGCATCAGCAGCACCGGCCCCAGCACGCCGCCGGCAAGCACGGCACCCGCCAGCCATTTGCCCTCGCCCACCGGCAACCGCACCTTGGCGGCGCCCCGAAGGCGCCGCAACAACCACAACCCCACGCCCGAGCCGAGGTAAAGCAAGGCCGCGAGCAGCCAGGGGCTAGCCTGCGCCAGCAGCAGCTTTGCCAGCGGCGTGCCGGCGCCGAACAGCAGCGCAGCCGCCAGGGCCGCCGGCACGCCGCGCGACAGCACCGATGTCACCGCACCCGTCCTTCCGAGTGGCAGGCACACGCTTCGCCGTGCGCCGCCGCGACCAGCTCGTGCAGGATGCCGCATTCGTGCGTCGCGTGGTCCGAGTCGCAGCTGCTGCGCAGCGCGGCCAGTTGACGCTCCAGCGCACGCAGGCTCTTGAGCCGCGCGCGCACCCGCAGCAGCTGCGCGTCGATCAGTGCGTCGATGTCGCCGCAGCCCTCGCGCGTGCCACCCACGAAGTCGAGCAGCCGCTTCACATCGGCCATCGGGATGTCCAGCCCCCGGCAATGCCGCACGAAAGCAAGGCGCTCCAGGTGCGCCGGCCCGTAGCTGCGGTAGCCGTTGGCTTCGCGCGCCGGCGCCGGCAGCAACCCCGCCTTCTCGTAGTAGCGGATGGTTTCCACGTCCACGCCCGTGGCACGGCTCAAATCACTGATTTTCATGGGGACATCCTAGCCGTTTGACTCTGGAGTGACTCCAGGGTTTCCAATCACCATAACAGATCAGGAAAACAAAGGAAACGAATGTCCGCCCATTGCTGCAACCACGACCCCGAACCCGGCCACCGGCCTCTGGCGCCGGGTTACCGCAGGGTGCTCTGGATCGCGCTAGCCGTCAATGCGCTCATGTTCGCCGTCGAGATCGGGGCGGGGGTCCGGTCGGGTTCCGTATCGTTGCTGGCCGATGCCATCGATTTTTTTGGGGACGCCGCCAATTACGGCTTGACGCTGGCCGTGCTGGGCTTGGGGGTTGTCTGGCGCGCGCGCGCTGCCCTGCTGAAAGCGGCCAGCATGCTCGTGTTCGGCGTAGCGGTGCTGATCCAGGCCCTCTGGTCGGCAACGCAGGGCACGGTGCCCGAGCCCGTCGCGATGGGTGTGGTGGGCTCGCTGGCCCTGGCGGCCAACGTGGGCGTGGCCGTGCTTCTGTATTCCTTTCGCAGCGGCGACGCGAACATGCTTGGGGTTTGGCTGTGCACCCGCAACGACGCCATCGGCAACATCGCGGTGATGCTGGCCGCACTGGGCGTGTTCGGCACGGGAACGGCTTGGCCCGACCTGGCCGTGGCAGGAGTGATGGCGGCGCTGGCGATCAGCGCGGGCTGGAGCGTGCTGCATCAGGCTCGGCGCGAGCTGGCCTGGGACGCTTCGCATCCGTAGGGCGGGCACAGGCCCACCCTACCCAAAACCCCTTAGCGCAGGATCTTGCCGAGCAACAAGCCGAGCGCGAACGCGCCGGCCACGGTGCTCAGCGGATGCGCCTTGATCTGCTCGCGCGCGTAGGAGCCATATTCCTCTTGCATGGTCATTACGCGCTCGCTTCCGGTGGCGACGGTCTGCTCGAGCTTGTCCACGGTTTCGTGAGCCTTTTGCGCGACGCGATGCACCACATTGCCATTAAGGCCTGTGGCGCCAGGGCCGTTCATGTTCAAACTGGTCATTCCGCTTTCGCTGGTTTCGCTGTTCATGTTTGCTTCCTCTCGGGCATATGTCGAAAAAACCGCCAGCGACGCCGGCGAGTCATCCACTGTAGGAAGCTCGGCCTGAGAATGGTGTCCTCCAACCGAGGGCTTCGCATGTAGGAGAAATCCTGCGCCGTCACGGGCCGTCACCAGGCCGCATGCAAAAGCGCCCGTGCGCAAGTAGAATCGCGCGCTCATGCTGCGCTTGCGCCTGTTCCTCGTCTGGCTCGTGATGGCCGCCCTGCCCCTGCAGGGCTGGGCCGCCGCGACCATGCTGTACTGCGGGCCGGCCCAAAAATCCGCCGCGCATGCCAAGGCGCACGCGCAGCAGGCTGCATCGCACCATGACGACATGCAGGCCGCGCACCACGACGTGCAGTCGGCACACGCGCAGCACCACGTTGACGCGGCTGATGCGGCTGCCTCCGAGGGGGCCCAGCCTGTCGCCGACAGCCCGCACACTTGCGGTGTTTGTGCAACGTGCTGTCATGGCGTGGCGCTCGCGCAGACGCCGCAATGGCCGTCCATCACCGCCGCGCCCGGGGCCGACCTCGTAGAGCCTTTGTTCTTCGTGCTCGCGCGCCCTTCTCCCGTTCCCGACAAGCCTCCACGCGCCTGACGCGCCCGCGACGCCGCTGAAGCGGCGCTTGCGGCTGCCCGTTCACTGCTCGTGCCGTTCGGCACCGCAGCCCACTCCCATGGACGACGCGAGGACTTTCGTGAATCGATATTTGCCCATTGCATTGCTGGCCGTCGGCGCCCTGGCAGCAGCGGCTCAGGCCCAGACGGCGCCGGCGGCCCCGGCTGCGCCGCCGGCTTGGCGTTCGGCCCTGGACGGTTATCAACCGTTCTCGGACGAGAAAACCCTGCCATGGCGGCAGGCCAATGACACCGTCCAAAGTGTGGGCGGCTGGCGCGCGTATGCCCGCGAAGCGGCGCAAGCCGCCTCCGCGGCCGCATCCGCTCCGGCCCCTGCAAAGGGCCCCGCCGATCCGCATGGCGGACATCACAAGCCATGAGGAGAACGCGATGAAAATATCGAAAGGAATTGTCATGCCGGGCTTGACCCGGCATCCATGGTGGCGAGCAAACGTTCAATGGATTGCGGGTCAAGCCCGCAATGACAAAGCACACATCCTGGCCGCCGTGGCTGCGCTCCTCGTCTCCGGCTGCGCGAGCATCGACATCGACCAGGCCGTGAAGGAAACAAACGTCATCGCCCGCGACCACACCGATGGCCGGCTGGAATTGAGCCGCACGCCTGCACAGGCCCAGGCCAGGCAGCAGCTGGCCCGGCAACTGCTGGCTGAGCCCCTCGGCATGGACGGCACTGTGCAGCTTGCGCTGGCGAACAGTCCCGCCATGCAATCACTGATCGCGCAAAGCTGGGCCGACATGACCGCAGCGGACCAGCAGAGCCGCATCGCCAACCCGGTCTTCAGCTTCGAGCGCACGCGCCTGGGCACTGAGCTGGAGCTGGGCCGGCTGCTTTCGTTCGGATTGCTGGATCTGTTGACCTTGCCGCAGCGGCGCGTCGTCGCGGACAACCGCGTCGCGCAGGCAAAGGCCCAACTGGCGGCCGGCGTCGTTGAACAAGTTGCGCGCGTGCGCCAGGCTTGGGTGCAGGCCGTGGCCAGCGGACAGAAGCTGACATACGCCGCGCAGGTGAAGGACGCCGCCGAGGCAAGCGCCGAGCTGGCCAGGCGCATGCAGCAGGTGGGCAACTTCACCAGGCTGCAGCGCGCACGCCAGCATGCCTTCTACGCCGACGCTACGGCTCAGCTTGCCCTCGCGCAACACGCTGCCACTGCGGCGCGTGAGGAACTGGTGCGCCAGCTCGGGTTGGACGATGCGCAGGCCGCGCAACTGAAGCTGCCCGAACGCCTGCCGGACTTGCCGAAGGAGCCGCGCGCCGCTGCGGACGTCAGTGCAGCCGCCCTGCAACAGCGGCTCGACATCCGTCTTGCACGCCTGCAGCTGGAAGGCGCGGGCAACGCCCAGGGCCTGGAGCTGGCGAACAGCCTGTTCGATACGGAACTGGGTGTTCGCCACGATACGATTTTCGATCACGGCGAGCGGGCCAACCGCAGGGGCTTCGAGCTCTCGATCCGCCTGCCGCTGTTCGACGGTGGCGCAGCCGCGCGCGCGGCGATGGACGCGCAGACGCTGGCGGCCGCCGCCCGCTACGACGCGGCAGTGCGCGGTGCCGCATCGCACCTGCGGGAGAGCTATTCCGCCTATCGCACCGCCCACGATGTTGCACGCCACTACCGCGACGAGATCGTGCCGCTGCGAAAGACGATGGCCGAGGAGAACGTGCTCCGCTACAACGGCATGCTGATCGGCGTGTTCGAGCTGCTGGCCGACACGCGCGAACAGATCGCCGGCGTTGTCTCCGCCATCGACGCGCAGCAGCAGTTCTGGCTGGCCGACGCGGGGCTCTCCGCCGCGTTGATCGGCAAGCCGATGGCTACTTCGGCCGCGCCCTCTGCCACGGGCGCCCCCACCCGCCCCGACGAACGCCATTGAGGACCGATCCATGAATACCCGACGAAAATTCCTCACCGGCGCGGGTGCGATCACCGGTGCGGTCGCAGCCGCGGCCGTGAGCAAGGTGGCTATGGCTGCCTTGCCCGAACCGGCGACGCAGGCGAAGCCCGACACCATGCCGCCGCTCGTGCCGAATAGCGGCCGGCCGTACAACCCCGTGGTGACGCTCAACGGCTGGACGCTGCCATGGCGCATGAACAGCGGCGTCAAGGAGTTCCACCTCGTCGCCGAGCCCGTGGTGCGCGAGATGGCCCCCGGCTTCAAGGCCCACCTGTGGGGCTACAACGGCCAGTCGCCCGGCCCCACGATCGAGGTGGTGGAAGGCGACCGCGTGCGCATCTTCGTGACCAACAAGCTGCCCGAACATACCAGCATCCACTGGCACGGCCAGCGCCTGCCCAACGGCATGGACGGCGTCAACGGCCTGACGCAGAAGGCGATCGATCCCGGCAAGACCTTCGTGTACGAATTCGTCGCGCGGCGCCCCGGCACCTTCATGTATCACCCCCATGCCGACGAGATGACGCAGATGGCGATGGGCATGATGGGCTTCTGGGTCACGCACCCCAAGGCCAGGCACCCGCTGATCGACGAGGTGGACCGCGACTTCGTTTTCCTGCTCAATGCCTACGACATCGAGCCGGGCTCTTACACACCGAAGATCATGACCATGCTGGACTTCAACCTCTGGTCATGGAACAGCCGCATCTTTCCCGGCATCGACTCGCTGAACGTGCGCCTGGGCGACAAGGTGCGCATCCGCATGGGCAACCTGACCATGACCAACCATCCCATGCACCTGCACGGCCACGAGTTCGTCGTGACGGGCACGGACGGCGGACCGACGCCCAGGGGTACGCGCTGGCACGAGGTAACGACCGACATTGCGGTTGGCCAGATGCGCCAGGTGGAGTTCATCGCCAACGAGGAAGGCGACTGGGCCTTCCACTGCCACAAGAGCCACCACACCATGAACGCGATGGGCCACGACGTGCCCACCATGATCGGCGTGGACCATCGCAAGGTGGTGCGCCAGATCACGAACCTCGTTCCCGACTACATGGTGATGGGCGAGCGCGGCATGGCCGACATGGCGGAGATGGAGATGCCGCTGCCGGACAACACCATCCCGATGATGACGGGCGAAGGCCCGTTCGGCTCGGTGGAGATGGGTGGGATGTTCTCGGTGCTGAAAGTTCGGCGTGAGCAGAAACGCGGCGACTACGCCAACCCCGGCTGGTTCAAGCACCCGGCGGGCACCGTGGCCTACGAGTTCACGGGCAGCCTGCCACCACCCGACAGGACAAGCAAGGCGGGCGCCGGCGCCATGCCGGCGAAGTCGGTACCGAAGAAAGACGTGGAAGTACGCATCCGCAAACCCAACGGCCACGAAGGCCACTGAAGAAAGGACATATCCAATGAAGTTGACGATGACGATGACGATGACGATGACGATGACGCTCGCGGCCGCGCTGCTCGCTTGCACACTTCCGGCCACGGCGCACGAGGGCGCGAAGCATCCGCGCAAGGTTCTTGCCAGGGAGCAGAAGGACTGGGGCATCGCCGGTAACACCGGTGCCGTGGCCCGCACCATCGAAATCCGGATGACGGACAACATGCGCTTCACGCCGGAGCGAGTCGAAGTGCGCCAGGGCGAAACGGTGAAACTGGTAGTGAAGAACGGCGGCCAGATGCTTCACGAACTCGTGCTGGGCACCAAGGACGAGCTCGACGCCCATGCAGCCGCCATGATGAAGTTCCCCGGCATGGAGCACGACGAGCCGCACATGGTCCACGTCAAACCGGCGAAGAGCGAGCCACTCGTCTGGAACTTCAACCGCGCCGGCGAGTTCCAATTCGCTTGCCTCATCCCCGGCCACTACCAGGGCGGCATGGTTGGGACCATCGTCGTCCTGCCGTCCAGCAATCAAGGAACCAAATCATGAAGAGACTCACGAAACTCATTTCCGCGGCAATCATGGCCGCTGGAGCCGCCGCGTCCATGGGCGCCCTCGCCCAGGCCATGGCCGATGGCGAAGTGCGCAAGGTGGACAAGGACAACAAGAAGATCACGATCAAGCACGGCGAGATCAAGTCGCTCGACATGCCGCCGATGACCATGGTGTTCCAGGTCAGCGACGCGGCGTTTCTGGACAAGATCAAGCCGGGCGACAAGGTCCAGTTCAACGTCGTCAAGGACGGCAGCAAGCTGACGGTGACCGAGCTCAAGCCGGTGAAGTAGAGGCAGCTGATCCACGTCAAGCCGGCGCCAACTGCATTTGCCCGTCCCCCCGCCACTCCTGGAGAATTTGACCATGAACACATTCCATTCCATCCTGTTCGCGTTGGCGGCGCTCGCCGCATCCCCCGCGTGGAGCCAGGCTTCCGCTGCGCACGATCACACCCACGCACAGGCCGGTTCCGCGAGTGCGCCCGTCGCCGACGGCGAGGTGCGAAAGGTGGACAAGGCCAACGCCAAGGTGACCATCAAGCACGGCGAGATCAAGGCGCTCGACATGCCGCCCATGACGATGGTGTATCCCGTCACGAACCCGGCCATGCTCGACAAGGTCAAGGCCGGCGACAAGGTGAAATTCACCGCGGACAAGGTCGGAACCCAGCTGCGTGTGACGTCGATCGAGGTCCAGCGTTAGGACTGCGCCTCGCCTTGAGTTAAGTCAAGTGAGGGGCGGGCGCCATGGTTTTCAATAAGGACAGTAGTCACCCGGATCCGAAAGAGCTTCATATGACCACCCCATTCACCCCCTCCCGCCGCGAGCTGCTGCTCGGCGCCGGGCTGATGTCCCTGGCCGGCCTGGCCCGTGCGGCCGTGCCGGGCCCGAAGGCGGCGCCGGCGCCCCTGACGGAAGTACAGGTCTGGAAGGAGCCGACTTGCGGCTGCTGCGGGGACTGGATCAAGCACATGGAAGCCAACGGCTTCAAGGTCTTCGTGAACGTCGGCGGAACGAACGCCACGCGTGCGAGGCTCGGCATCCCGCAGAACCTGGCCTCCTGCCACACCGCGCTCGTCGGCGGCTACGCCATCGAAGGCCACGTGCCGGCGCGCGAGGTACGGCGCCTGTTGAAGGAAAAGCCGGCCGCCATCGGCCTGTCGGCGCCCGGCATGCCCATCGGTTCACCGGGCATGGACACGCCCGCGTACAACGGCAAGAAGAACCCGTACAACGTGATGCTGGTCGCCAAGGACGGCAGCGCGCGCAGCGTCCAGCGCCGGCCGCCCCAGCCGGCACGATCTACACCTGCCCCATGCACCCCGAAGTGCGGCAGGACCATCCCGGCAACTGCCCCAAGTGCGGCATGACGCTGGAACCGGTGATGCCTTCTCTGGAAGAAGGCGAAGACCCCGAATTGATCGCCTTCCGCCGGCGCTTCTGGTGGACGCTGCCCCTGACCATCGTCGTCACCCTCCTTGCGATGTTCGGCCACGGCCTCGGCTGGTTCGACATGCGCACGCAGAGCTGGGTCGAGCTCGTGCTGACGCTTCCTGTGATCCTTTGGGCCGGCTGGCCCTTCTTCGTTCGCGGCGTTCAATCCATCGTCAACCGCAGCCCCAACATGTGGACGCTGATCAGCCTGGGCACAGGTGCGGCGTTCGTCTACAGCACGGTCGCGACCATCGCCCCGCAGGTCTTTCCGGCGTCGTTCTCATCGATGGGCCGCGTGGCGGTGTACTTCGAGGCCGCCGCCGTCATCATCTCGCTCACCCTGCTGGGCCAGCTGCTCGAGCTGAAGGCGCGCTCGCAGACATCCGCCGCGATCAAGTCGCTGCTCGGCCTTGCGCCGAAGACCGCGCGGCGCATCGGCGCGGATGGTACCGAGGAAGACGTTCCGCTCGCCCATGTGCACGTGGGCGACATGCTACGGGTGCGGCCCGGCGAGAAGGTGCCCGTCGACGGCGTGGTGGTCGATGGCCAGAGCGCGCTCGACGAATCGATGCTCACCGGCGAGCCCCTGCCTGTCACCAAGCGCCCCGGCGACAAGTTGATCGGGGCCACCATCAACACCAGCGGTGCGCTCGTGATGCGATCCGAGCACGTGGGTTCGGCCACCGTCCTGTCGCAGATCGTCCAGATGGTGGCGATGGCGCAGCGCTCGCGCGCGCCCATGCAGCGCATGGCCGACGTCGTCGCCGGGTATTTCGTCGTCGGCGTGGTGGCCATCGCGCTCGCCACGTTCTTCGGCTGGGGCCTGTTCGGGCCGCAGCCGAGCTGGGTCTATGCGTTGATCAACGCGGTGGCGGTATTGATCATCGCGTGCCCGTGTGCGCTGGGCCTGGCAACGCCGATGTCCATCATGGTGGCGACGGGTCGGGGCGCGACGCACGGGGTGCTGTTCCGCGACGCGGCCGCGATCGAGAACCTGCGGCGCGTGGATACGCTCATCGTCGACAAGACCGGCACCCTGACCGAGGGGCGTCCCGCCTTTGAACGCGCGGTGCCCGCGGAAGGCCTCACCGAAGACGAGGTGCTCCGGCTTGCCGCCAGCCTCGACCAAGGCAGTGAGCATCCGCTGGCGGCGGCGATCGTCACTGCGGCGCGCGAGCGCCGACTGTCCCTGGCGCCTGCCTCCCAGTTCGACTCTGCGTCGGGCATCGGCGTGCGCGGTGTCGTGGAAGGCCGGGCCCTGGGCCTGGGCAACACCGCGTTGATGGAGCAGCTGGGTGTGGACGTCACGCCGCTGGCGGCGCAAGCCGAAGAACTTCGCGAACAGGGGGCGAGCGTCATGCATCTCGCCGAGGGCGGTCGGCTGCTCGGGCTGTTGGCCGTGTCCGATCCGGTGAAGGCGACGACGCCGGCCGCGCTGGCCACCTTGCGCGAAGCCGGCCTGCGCGTCGTGATGGCCACCGGTGATGGCCTCACAACAGCGCGCTCGGTCGCGCAGCGCCTGGGCATCGATGAGGTCCATGGCGAGGTGAAGCCACAGGACAAGCTGCAGCTGGTCGAGCGCCTGCAGAGGGAAGGCCGCGTGGTGGCGATGGCCGGCGACGGCATCAACGACGCGCCTGCGCTGGCGCGGGCCGACGTCGGCATTGCGATGGGCACCGGCACCGACGTGGCGATGAACAGCGCGCAGCTCACCCTCGTCAAAGGCGACCTGCGCGGCATTGCGACGGCGCGCCAACTGTCCGAAGCCACGGTGGCCAACATGAAGCAGAACCTTGGCTTCGCCTTCGTGTACAACGCGCTCGGTGTGCCGTTGGCAGCCGGCGTGCTCTACCCGTTCACCGGTTGGCTGCTGTCGCCCATGATCGCGGCGCTGGCCATGAGCCTGAGCTCAGCTTCGGTGATCTTCAACGCCTTGAGGTTGCGCTCCGGCCGTTGAGCACCGCCGACAGGCGTAACGAGCCGCTTCAGGCGTAATTCAGTCTGGGGCGGCCCACGGGTCTCCGGCAGCGGCCTAGACTGGCTTGAAACCCATCAACGCAGCTCAACCGGAGAACCATCCATGTCGCACGAGAAATACGAGGAATACCAGGACTGCATCGCCGCCTGCCACGCCTGCGCCGTCGCCTGCAACCATTGCGCGGCCTCATGCCTGCAAGAGCCCAACGTCAAGGACATGGTGCGTTGTATCGGGCTGGACACGGATTGCGCCCAGGCCTGTCAGCTGGCCGTCGCGTTCATGTCCGGCGGCAGCGATTATTCCGCCGCGGCGTGCCGGCTGTGCGCGGAAGTCTGCGATGCCTGCGGGTTCGAGTGCGCCCGGCACGACATGGATCACTGCCAGCAGTGCGCCGAGGCCTGCCGCCGTTGCGCCCAGGCCTGCCGCGAGATGGC
>JAQZBU010000016.1 GCA_029237735.1 Ramlibacter sp.
AACTCGCCCGTGTCCGCGAACGCCTCCAGCAGCCACCCGTAGCGCAAATCATTGCCGGGCCAGGCCGCGGCGTGGCGCCGCAGCGTCGCCTCGACGAATTTCTGCGACACCCGATGGGGGAGTTCGGCCGCACTCCAGGAGCCCGTCATCGTCTTGACCTTCTCGACGGCCTGGGCCGCCGTGGGCAACTGGATGCGCGCGAGCTCGTGCGCCGCGTAACGTGTGAAGTACGCGATGTCTGTCGGATGGTCCGCCGGCAACCCGAGCGCCCGGATCTCGTGGGCGAAGCCGAGGCGACGGAAGTGCTCCATCGTGCGCGCCTGCGTGGCGTTGGCTTGCGGATTGGACGCCGTCCCCGGCTTGGGGTCGACCAGCAGGCAGCGCACCCCGCGCCGGCCCAGCTCGTTGGCCAACATGAGGCCGCAAGGGCCGCCGCCGGCGACGAGGACTTCTGTCTCGATTGCGCCGGCGGGCTCCCCTCGCTGTCCTATCGAAATCACATGTGCATGTCACAGAACATGACGAAGCCTTGAAGTCCCTCCAGATCAGGAGTGCCGACGAGGGTCACGCATATGTGGCTCGCGTCTTCATGAACGTGAAGGTCCGCAGAATTTTCCGAGACGCCACCGAGGGCGAGGATTGCTTCAATCGCCGGCTCACTTAGCTGAGGGGCCGGGGGGGTATCTGGTCTTGCCATCAATCTCTCCAGGAAAGTTGCTGAGTCGAGCGACCTACTTTATGGGAGCAGTACCTCTCGTGGAGACATAAGACTCCGTGTGATTGATGATTATCAAGAGCACCCTCATCACACGCGCCGTGGATACCCGGCCCTTATAAAACACTGGCTTGATGTGTATCAACTTACGCCCTCGCCCAAGCTCATGCGTGCGTTAACGTACAGAGCGTTGACCATTGGCCTGCTAGATTGGAAGCCAGCTCAAGTAGAGGCGAATCATGTCGAAAGCTATCCCTGCCACCCCTTCGTTTGTTGCCTGGCAAAAGGCGGCCAGCAAATTGCTGACGCTGGAAACAGCGCTGGCATTCCAAAAAAGAACAGTGCTCACGCCTCTGCCGCTCGATATGAGCATTGAAGAGATCGAGACATCCCTCGCCGACGCGCGGCTGGTCGCCGATGGACTTTTCCGCATTGCATTTGCCGAGTCCAGGCAGCTTCCGGAAAGCCGCGGCCGTCCTGTGCGCACCGCCAAGGAGCGATGCAGCCGCGGCGAGCCACGCATCAGCGACACCGCCTAGCTGGGGCGGGCCCCGCTTCGCGCCGGGCAATCGTAGTTCTTCTCCGACATGAAGTTGGGATGGCGGCCATCGACGCGCCTGGGCCACGCGCCCATCATGGCGGCAACAGGAGTTGCCCATGCCACCTGATGATCCGACACCCCTCGGCGATGCCATGACGCATCGCTTCGCGAACCAGAAAATCCCCGACCCGAAACCCAATGCGGACGATGCCGGCCGGGACAACCCCACGACCGGTGCGGCGCGCGCGGGCGATATCTCTGAACGACCGCCCTTGCCTGGCCATCCCGAACGGACGGCCGCCGATATCGAGGACGAGGAGGCCGATCCCGTGATCGACACCGGACCGGGCATCACCGACGGTGTGCCGGAACCGAAGAAGAAACGAGGGTGAAGCCATGTGCCCGGAACCCGAAGTCCCCACCCCCGAGCCGACTCCGCCCCTGATCAACCCCGACCCGCAGCCAGGCGACCCCAAGCCCAAGATGCCGCCCTCGGAGGATGACGCTGGCCGGCGCATCGTGCCGGTTGAATTGCCGGGCAAGCCGCACGCACCTGAGCGTGTCTAGGAGGCGCTGTCGCTGCGCGCCTTAGCGTAGGCTTTGAGTTCTTCGCTGGAGAGCGGCTGTGTTTTCTCGTGCCCGCGTGGTGTGGATTCCAATTGCTGAAACTCGCTCTCGAGCGTGAGCACGGAGTTTTGCCAAAGGTTCCAGTCGGACTCGCCGCCGTTGCCTTCAACGACGTCTGGCACAGGGATGGGTTCGGAAACGACGGGGAGTGCAGCGGGTGCGGACGCGCGCACGCGGCCGATGGGCTCTGGGTTGCGGGCAGGCCCCAACAAGCGCCTGAAGATTCTTAGCATGTGATTTGCGCCCCCTCCGACTGAAACTGAACGCTAGCTACATTTTGTAGTGACTTTCAATGAGGGCGCATCCCCACTTCGCACTACATCGAATCGATTCGATGGCGGGACCGGCGTTTACTTTCTCATGCGCGACGCTATTCGCGCGTGACGCGCACCAGCTCTTCGCGCGAGGTGACGCCCTCACGCACTAGCCGCTCACCATCGTCGCGCATCAGCGTCATGCCGGCCTTGAGCGCCGCTTGGCGGATGTCAGCCTCGGAGGTGCGGTTGTGGATTTGCGCGCGTATTGCGTCATTTGCCACCATCAGCTCGAAGATGCCCGTGCGCCCCTGGTAGCCGGTCTGCCCGCACTCGGCGCAGCCCGGTCCGTGACAAACCGGGCACAGCTTGCGCACCAGGCGCTGCGCCAGCACGCCCAGCAGCGACGAGCTGAGAAGGAAGGGCTCCACGCCCATGTCAGTCAGGCGAGTGACGGCGCTCGCCGCGTCATTGGTGTGCAATGTGGCCAGCACGAGGTGGCCCGTGAGCGAGGCCTGGATCGCAATCTGCGCGGTTTCGAAATCGCGGATCTCACCAATCATGATGATGTCCGGGTCCTGCCGCAGGATGGCGCGCAGGGCCTTCGCGAAATCGAGGTCGATCTTGGCGTTGACCTGCGTCTGGCCGATGCCGGGCAGTTCATACTCGATCGGGTCTTCCACGGTCATGATGTTGCTGCTGCCGGCGTCCAGCCGCTGCAGCGCCGCGTACAGCGTGGTCGTCTTGCCCGAACCCGTCGGGCCGGTGACCAGGATGATGCCGTGCGGCTGGGTGATGAGTTCCAGGAAGCGGCTCAGGACATCACCCGTCATGCCGACGGATTCCAGGCTCAGTTTGCTCTCGCTCTTGTCCAACAGGCGAAGCACGGCGCGCTCGCCATGCGCGCTGGGCAGCGTGGAGACGCGGACGTCTACCGCCCGCGTGCCGATGCGCAGCGAGATGCGGCCATCCTGCGGCAAGCGCTTTTCGGCGATGTCCAGCTCGGCCATGATCTTCAGGCGCGAGATCAGCGCCGCATGCAGCGCGCGGTTGGGCTGCACCACTTCTCGCAGTGTGCCATCCACGCGGAAGCGAACGCTCGAATGGCGCTCGTAGGGTTCGATGTGGATGTCGCTCGCGCCGTCGCGCGCCGCCTGCGTCAGCAGCGCGTTGAGCATCCGGATGATCGGCGCGTCGTCACTGGTTTCCAGCAGGTCTTCGACCGCAGGCAGCTCCTGCATCATGCGCGAAAGATCGGCGTCGTTCTGCACTTCACTGACGACCGTGGCCGCGCTCGATTCGCCCTGCGCGTAGGCGGAACTTATGCGCTGCGCGAGCGCCGGGGTGTCCAGCACCTGCAACGATTGCACGCCGAACTTGCGCACGACCTCCGACAACGCGCGCCCAGCCGGCGCGGCGGCATGCCACAGCACGAGCCGCGAGCCGTCGTCCTCCAGCAGCAGCTGGTTGCCGCGCGCAAATGCGTATGGCAGGGGATAACGCATCGACTATTGCCCCAGCGGAGCGGGCGTGGCCCTCGCAGGCGCCACCGGCGCTGTAGTTGCGGGCGCGATGGCAGGCTGGTCAGGCCGGCGGGCGGGCGGCAGCACCGGCCCCTGGTTCACCGGCACCACGATGCTGGACGGCGGCTGAGCGCCCTCCTGCTTGCCGCGCATGAGGTCGTAGCGGTCGAGCGACAGCGCGTCGCTGTCGCCGGCATCGCGGATCACGACGGGCCGCAGGAACACCATGAGGTTGGTCTTGGTGCGGGTGCGCGTCTCGCTCTTGAACAGGTTGCCGAACACCGGTACGTCACCGAGCACAGGCACCTTCTCCTGGTTGCCCGAGTATCTGTCCTCCAGCAACCCACCCAGCACGACGATGGCGCCGTCCTCGACCAGGATGCTCGACTCGATCGAGCGCTTGTTGGTGATGAGGCCGCTGGCCGAGTTGATCGAGGACGCCTGGACGCTGGAGACTTCCTGGAAAATCTGCATCTTCACGGTGCCGTTCTCGCTGATCTGCGGCTTCACCCGCAGCGTCAGGCCGACGTCCTTGCGTTCTATCGTCTGGAAAGGGTTGACCGAACCGCCGGTGCCTGTGTTGGCGTTGGTGTACTGGCCGGTCACGAAGGGCACGTTCTGGCCGATGACGATCTTGGCTTCTTCGTTGTCCAGCGTGAGCAAATTCGGCGTCGACAGGATGTTGCCGTTGCCGTTGGATTCCAGGAACCGCGCGAGCATGCTGAGGATGTAGGTGCCGTTGAAGTTGCGCACCAGCCCGAGGTTGACGCCCGTCGACGGGAGTACGGCGCCCGTGGCGGCCTGGGTCGCCAAATCGATGATGTTGGTTCCGCCTATGCTGAAGTTGGTGCCGAGAACGCCGATGTTCTTGTCGCCCTTGTTTCCGATCGGGCTCTGCCACTGGATGCCGAATTCCGCCGCCTTGTCGGCGTTGACCTCGGCGATCAGGCTTTCCACATACACCTGGGCGCGGCGCGCATCGAGCCGCTCGATGACGGCGCGCAGTTGCCTGTATTGCGGTTCCGCGGCTGTGATGATCAGCGCGTTGGTCGCGGGGTCGGCCTGAATCTGCCCGCCTGTGGAGGGCTGCGCGGATGCTTGCGTCGGGGTGGTGGCGGGGCTCGCACCGGCTGCTGTCGGAGTTGTGGTCGGTGCGCTCACGCCGCCGCCCGTCGCACCTCCGCCCGTGGGCGTGGTGGCTGCCAGCGCGGCACGCAGTGTCACGGCCAGCTTGGTGGCGTCCGCGTTCTTCAGGTACACCACATAAATGTTGCCGGTGGCGCTCTGCGAGCTTGGCTGGTCGAGCCTTTGCACCAGCGAACGCACCAGGTTCAGGCGGGCCGGGTTGGACGCCCGCACGATCAGGCTGTTGCTCCGGTTTTCAGGAATGACCGTCGTGCGGAACGATGTGTCGGAGACGCCCGCCCCTGCAGGCCCGGGCGCGGCCGCGGCGCCGCCGGACTCGGACAGCCGCTGGACGATGGGGGCGAGGTCCGCCGCGAGAGCATGTTGCAGCGGGATCACCTCGACATCGGTCGCGTTGGAGATGTCCAGCGCCGCGATGATGCGCGCAAGCCGCTGCAGGTTGTCGGCGTAGTCGGTGATCACCAGCGAGTTGTTGCCGGGATTCACGTTGATGGTGTTGTTGGGGCTGATCAGGGGCCGCAGGATCGGCACCAGGTTGCCCGCCGATTCGTAGTTGAGCCGGAAGATCTGGGTGACGATCTGGTTGCCGGCCGCCGGCGTGCCCACCGACACCGCGCCGCCCTGGAGCTTGGCATCGGCCTCGGGCACCACCTTGAGCAGCCCACCGGACTCGACCACGGTAAAGCCCGACAGCCGAAGCGTCGCGACGAACTGATTGAACGCGGAGGTGGGCGACACGGGCCTGTCGGTGCTGAGCGTGATCGTGCCCTTGACGCGCGGGTCGACCACGATGTTGCGGCCGCTGATGGCTGCCATGGTGCGCGCCACGGCCTCGATCTCCGCATTCACGAAGTTCAGTGTGACGGGTTCGTTGGAGCGCTGCGCCACCGATACGGCGGGGATGGCCGCCACCAGTGCGCAGGCGACGCCGAGAAGCGCGAGCCGCCAGCGAACGAAGTGAACGAAGGAAAGTTTCATTTCAGCCTATGGTGATGATGGAGCGCGGTCCGTTGCGCCGTCCGATGATGTTCAGCAGATTCGAAAGAGCGCTCTCGCGCTCCGGCTCCGCGCTCGCCACGCCCGAGAAATGCAGCCGCGAGCCCACCCATTGGCCGCTGCCCGCGAGCTGCAGGCTTCCTTCCAGCGTATCCAGTTGCAGGGTCGGCGTGGCGCCGCCAAGAACGGTGATGCGGTAGCTGCCCATGGGTCTCAAGGTTGACAGGCGCGACGACATTCGCTGCGCCGTGAGCTCGGCTCGCCCGGCGATGGCCAGCCGGCCTTGGACCCATTCTACTGAAAGCTCTTCGGTCTTCAGGTGCAGGTCGCCCTCGAATTGCAACGTGTTCCAGGGAGTCCCCAGCCCGGCCAGCGCCGCGGCGGGCCATTGGGTGCTTGAGTTGCCCACCGTCCATCGCATGCCGCCCCAGCGCGGCCGTATGCGCATGACGATCGGCTGGCCCGCGCAGCAGGCCGTCTCGACTTGGGCGAGGAGCCCATCCCAGCGCGGGAACAGGCGCCAATCGACCCGCGTTGGCAGGGCCATCGCGTCCGTGCTGCCGGCGCCACCAGTCAGCATGAGCTGGGCCGAACCGTTCCAGACCGTGCCGCGGGGCTCGCTGAGCACTACGTGGCCTCCGGTCGCGCGCTCCACGGGGCCGGCGAGCCAGCGGGCCGGAGCGAACTGCAGAGTCGCAATCGCCAAGCCCACGGCCACGCCGAAGAAGGCCCAGGCCCAGGGCGCGCGGGGAACGAAATGGGATGCTGCGCGGGCCACGTGTTGGTGCGCGGAAGGGTCAGCGTGGCGGCAGGGTGAGCACCAAGGCGCCTTCCCAGAGACCGGCCGGATTGCGTTGAAGGCGCGCTTCGCTCGGAAGCGCGCGCGCGTTGACGCGGGCTTGCGTCAGCCACTGGGCCAGCGCGTCCGGCGCCGTGCCGGTGAGCGTGATGTTCACGCGCTCGCCGACGATCACCATGCGCGCTGTCGCACCCAGCCGCTGCTGCACGGATTGCTCCAGCAGGCGCAATGCCTCGTCGTAGCTCATCTTGGGCTGCGACTGGAGCGATTGGGCTTGTGCCTGCAGCGAGCGCATGTGCTGCAACTGGGTGTCCAGGGCGCGCCGCTGCGTCTCGGCGCTCTGCAGCGTCGACAGCGCCGGACCCAGCGCCACCAGCCATACCAGCGCGACGGCCACCACGGCTACAGCCGCCGCGACCATGGCCTGCTCGCGCGGCCGCAACCCGGCCCACCGGTCCTTGAGCATCACGGTGTTCATGGCGCACCTCCCTGGGTGACCACCAGCGTTTCGCCCTGCAAGTTAGCGGACAGGCCCTGGCCCTTGAGCACGGCAGCCACATTGCGCGCCTCGTCGGCGGAATAAGCCAGACCCTTCAGCCGCAATTCGCCGTTGGCGAAGTCCAGCGAGCTGACGGGCCGTTGCGGCGGCGAAGCACCGCTGAGCGCGCCCAGCATGGATTCCAGGTCGCGGCCCGAGGTCGCGCCCGTGAGTTGCCGCAGGGCTGCTACCTCGCGTTCCATCTGTACCGGCGCGTCGACCACCACTTTTACTTGCGGAAAAGTCTGGGTGAGTGTCTTGCGGACGTCTTCGCGCTTGTCCTCCAACGCGGATCGCTCGCGCCAAGCCCAGGCGTTCAGCCCGATCACGTTCAGCGCGATCAGCAGCACGGCGCCCCAGCGGGCCGGGCGCCACTGTGGCGCGGCCAGCAGGTCGGCCCATGCGGTGCCCAGTTTCTTGAGCGCTCGGGCGCGCCCCGACCTGGAGAAATCGAACTGCGCCAGGTCCCAGTCGGATTGCGCCGCATGCAACCAGCGTTGCGGCGCCTGTTGCAGCCCCGGCGGGCGCTGCAACACCTGCTGCGCGAGCTCGGCGACCAGTGGCTCGGCCACACACGGCACATCTTGCGGCAACGCGGGCAACAAGGCCAGCGACTGCGACGCCAGAGGCAGCACGGTGACGCCCTCGTCCCCGGCGGCCACGAGCAGCGGCTGCTGTTGCGGATCGCCCAGCGCGTACAACACGGTCTCACCCTGGGGCGAGAACTCCGGAACGATGCGCGCGACCGCCCGTCCGGCTTCATCGAGCACCTGAACGGCGCTGCGCAGCCAAGCGCGGTCGCACACCGCGACCCACAAAGGCGCCCCGGGCCGAACGTGCGGCTGCAGCGCGAAGTGGAGCGATTCCGGTTCATCCAGAAGCTGGTCCTCCAGCAGTCCCTCCAGCACGGCGCGCAAGCGTGGCGATCCCGGCGATGTGCCCTTGGGCAATTCGAGGCGATGCCACGAGAGCATTCCTGCCGGCACCACGGCTACCACTTCGGCGCCGGCGCGCGCGGGGGCCGGCAGCAGCGCGGCCTGGGCCGACCCGTGGCTTTCGACGCTGACGCCGTCGATCGTCAGCGCGTATTCGAATTCCGCCTGGGCGCTGGCCGGGTTGGGCGGAAGATGGACGATGAGTGCGCTCATGGATTAGGCATTGTAGAAAGGTGTGGCGGGCCGCGTGCTAGCGCCTCGCGGCCGCCTGCGCCAGCGCCGCCGGATCCGCGATGCCGCGCTCGCGTTGGAGCGTCCTCACGTCGATCCCGCTGCGCTGCACCAGCGAGCGCTCCTCGACCACCAACTGATCCAGGCGCAGGCGCGCCCGGACTTCGAAGAAACCCGAAGCGACGGCTACGTTCACCTGGCCCGGCGCGAACATGGCGTCGGGCGCGCCAATGGCATCCCGGGCCGCCAACACGGAGGTAAAGGGCGCCTGCTCGCGCACGGCGACCAGGCGTTGCGCATCGGCCATGCTCAACTCATCCACGGCGGCATAGATGACTTCCGCCGATGCGGTGTTGAGGTTGACGGGCGTGCCCTGCCGCGCCGGCAGCACCGTGATGTACGGCTGCAGGGCGGCCACGGATGCGGGCGGCAGGCCAAGCCACACCAGCTCCTCGACGCGTTGCGGCAGCAGGGCCGCCATCGGCCCGGAACGGTTGTTGGCGCTGGTGTCGGCGGCGAAGCGCATGTTCTCGATCAGCTGGTCCAGTTGGGCCGGGGGCAGGCCCAGCAGTTCGAACAGGCGCTGGAAGCTGCGCACGTCGTTGTCCGATATCCTGCCGTTGGCGTCGACAAGTGCATTGACGTTGAGCAAGGATTGCATGTCGACGATCTGCCCGGAGAGGAAGGCCTCCAGCACCTCCGGGCCGGACTCGGCCGTCGTATTCCGGTCGGCGGCCAGGAAGCTCGAGAGGCGCGCTTCCTGCAGCGGCACTGCCCAGGGCTCGCCGAGGTGATCGGCCCCGCCGGAGCGGCCGTCCTCGCGCAGCAGCAGCCGCGCCCAGTCGAGTGCACCCGTCAGCACCCAGGACGACTGCACGCGGGCTCGTTCGGCCGCTTCAACTTCGCTGCTCCGCCATTGCTGCCACAGCGCCGCCGCCGCGAAGGTCGCGACCAGTGCGACGGTGAGCATCGCCATGAGGAGCGCAGCGCCCGCGCTGCGACTTGCGCGCGTCATCCCCTTCATCCTCTTCTACCTCCCAGCGTCGGCCGTACCCAGTCGCGCGTGAGGATGCCGTTGATGGAAGTCCCGGGAGGCAGTGTCAGCACCAGGCGCACACCGTCCGGGATCACAGCCGCCGTGCGACCCGCCACGGGCGTGGCGCCAGGGGCTTGAATATCGCTGGACAGGGGATTGGTCCAGGCGTCCTCGCGGAAGAAAAAGATCTGCCACTCCTCCAGCGGCACGATCGCCACTTCGCGGCGCAGCTGTTCCTCGCCGGGGTTGGCCGCCCAGATATCGGCTTGCTGCCAGGCCGCGTCGAGTTCGCCTCGCGTGACGACTTGCGATGACTGCCAGCGCAGCCAAGTGCCCTGGCCGTTGACGATGCGGCGCGTCCAGCCCACGACGAGCAGGCCGTCGGAGGGGGCGCCGGTGCTGCGCCGTGTCATGCGAAGTACCCGGCCATTCCACTCGATGGCCGTGGTCTGGGGCTGCTGCACCAGCGCATCAAGGTCTGCGGCCCATTGCGCCAGGCCCACCTGAAGTGTCAGCGCCTCGTCGGCGCGGACCTCTGTCTGGGCCTGGGCGCGCGTCATGCCGTCCAGGCCGCGCCAGCTCATGATGGCCAGCAAGGAGAGCGCGAAAAGCGCCACCAGCAGTTCCACCAGCGTGAAGCCGCGGCTGGCAACGCGCCGGCGCATCAAAACCTCCCGACCACGGTGGACAGGCGCAGAACCGGAGCACCGTCGTCGAACACTTGCGCGTCCACGCGGTGGAAACTCGGATTGGGCGTGGGCAGGACGGACATCCTCACGTCGAAGTTGCGGCCGGCCTGCTCGCAGTTGGTGCTGGATTCACCGACGCCCGGCATCTGCCGCGCGAGGCGGACCTTCACGAGCTCGTTCTCCGCGCAAATATGGGCCAGCAGCACGCTCGACTGCCGCAGCGCGTTGTTGGTCAGCGCGCTCGTTGCACGCAACCCCGCGGCCAATGCGATGGCCACGATGCCGAGCGCCACCAGCACTTCAATCAGGGTGAAGCCGCGCGTTCGGCTCATTGCGCGTCCCCAGCCGTCACCGCGAAAGGTCGAAGCCCATCCGTGGCGACGCGCAATGTCCGCTCCGGCGTGCCGGAGGCGGCCAGCAGAACGGCTTGCTTGCCGATGATCGGCTCCGGGCCCAGCTGGAGCGTTGCCCCGCCCACCACCTGCGTCGTGTCCGAGAGCCAGCGATCGGGCAGCGCATTGGGCGGCACGCCATCGAATTTGAAACCCCCGGCGGTGGGGTACCAGCGCACGGGCACGCCGCTGCTGCGCGAGTGCGCGCGCCCGGACTCCAGCAGCGCGGCGAGGCGTTGGGCCTCACGCTCGAGAATCGTCGCCTGCGAATCGCGAAGTGCGAAGGTTACGCCCGCCGAAGCGATGGCGATGATCGCCACCACGACGAGCAATTCGAGAAGGGTGAAGCCCCGATGGGACGGGGCAACATCACTGCCAGGAGCCGATATCCGCATTCTTGCCCTCTCCGCCGGGCTGCCCGTCGGCGCCGAACGACATGACGTCGATCTCGCCCTTCACGCCGGGGTTGAGGTACTGGTAGGCGTTGCGCCACGGGTCCTGCGGGAGCTTTTCAACGTAGGGCTTCCAGTTGGGCGGGACCGGTGCGGTGCCGGGCTTGGCGACCAGGGCTTGCAGGCCCTGCTCGGTCGTCGGGTAGCGCTGGTTGTCGAGCTTGTAGAGCTTGAGCGCCTGCATCAGGTTGTTCACGTCGGTGCGGGCGGCCGTGACGCGGGCGTCGTCCGCCCGGTCCAGCACATTGGGCACGATCAGGGCCGCGAGCACTCCGATGATGACCAGCACCACCATCAGTTCGATGAGGGTGAAGCCGGCATGGACGGCGCGACGCAGGCGAATGGGAAGGGACTTCATCTTGGAATGTGGGAGTGCAATCGCATCAATGATAATCGCCGCATGGTGAGCAATTTGCAGAGCAAGTGGACCGTGGCCGGCGCGACCTTCCTATTGTGGGCGCTGGTAGCGGGCAGTGCCGTGTTCTGGGCCCTCAAATTCACTGCGCGGTCCAGCGGGCCCGTCCCGGCCGTTGCAGCCCTGCGCGCGCCCACGCAGGCGGATCCGGCCGCCGTCGCGCGTCTGCTCGGCGCCAGCCCGGCCGCGGCCGCGGCGCCTGTCGCCAGCCTTTCGAGCCGCTTCACGCTGGTGGGCGTGGTGGCCAGCCGATCGCACAACGGTGCGGCCCTCATCGCCGTCGATGGCCGGCCGGCCAAACCCTTCCGGGTGGGCACGGCCATCGACGAGGGCCTGATCCTGCAGTCCGTCGAGGCGCGTCGCGCGACGATCGCCGCCAGCCAGGACGGGCCGCCGGTCCTCACACTCGAATTGCCGGCCGCCCGCAAGTAGCATGGCTCAGAACTCGACCGCACCCGCGCCGGCCGCTGCTGCGCAGGTGCCGTCGCCGAGCCTGCTTGCCAATTTTCGCCAAGAGCTCACGCGCCATCCGCCTTTCGCGCAGATGGAGCCATCGGCGATCGATTTCTTCCTCACGCATTGCGAGCAGCGCTACTTCGCCCCTGGGGAGGTGCTGGTCCAACCTTCGGACGGTGAGGTGCGGCAGCTTTTCTTCATCCGGCAGGGCTCGGTCACTGGGGTGCGCGGGTTGGCCGATGTGTCCGGCGCCTTCCAGTACGAGGCCGGCGACTTGTTCCCGGTCGGTGCCGCCGTGGCGCGGCGCGCGGTGACGGCTACCTATAGCGCCGTGGCGGACACCTTCGTGCTGGCGCTGCCCATCACGGCCATGCGCGAGCTGGCCGAAGTCAGTCCGGTGTTCTCGGATTTCCTGCGCCGGCGCATCGCGGGCTTCCTCGAGCTGTCGCGCCGCGCGCTGCAGGTCGCGTATTCATCACAGACGCTCGCTGAGCAATCGCTGGAGACGCCGCTGGGCAGTCTGGTGTCGCTTTCCCCCGTCAGCTGCGGGCCCGATACACCGTTGCGCGAGGCGTTGGCGCGCATGCACGAGAAGCGCACGGGCTCCATCCTCGTGGTGGATCCCCAGGGCAGGGCGGTGGGCATCCTCACGCGCTACGACGTGATCGGCCGAATCGCGCTGGCCGAAGTGTCGCTGAACACGCCGATCGGCCAGGTCATGGTGCATCCGGTGCATTCGCTCACCGCCACCGACACCGCGCACGATGCAGCGCTGCTGATGTCGCGACACGGCGTGCGCCACGTGCCCGTCACGCGTGAAGGCGTCGCCATCGGGCTGGTGTCCGAGCGCGATCTTTTCGCGATGCAGCGCCTTTCGCTCAAGCAGGTCAGCACGTCGATTCGTGCCGCTCGCGACGTCGGCACGCTCAAGCTCGTGGCGCAGGACATCCGGCGTCTGGCGCGCAGCCTGCTGAGCCAGGGCGTGCAGGCGCGCCAGCTCACCTCGCTCATCAGCCACCTCAATGACGTGCTGACACAGCGCCTGCTGGAGTTGAAGTCCGCCGAGCACGGCATCGACCTCGCGACCCTATGCTGGCTCGCGCTCGGCTCCGAAGGACGCAGCGAGCAGACGATCGCGACCGACCAGGACAACGCCCTCATCCTGCCCGACGGAACCACCGATGCGCAGCGCGGGAAGATCCTAGTCTTCGCGCACGACGTGAACATCGCGCTCGACGCCTGCGGCTATCCGCTCTGCCGCGGGGGCATCATGGCGGGCGAGCCGGCGTGCTGCCTGACGCTGCGCGAGTGGCGGGGGCGCTTCGCCGACTGGATCGATCACGGCGCTCCGCAGGACTTGCTCAACGCGAGCATCTATTTCGACCTGCGCGGGCTGGCCGGATACACCGAGCTTGCGCAGCACCTGCACGCCGAGGTGCTGGAGGCGGCGCGGCGCACGCCGCGGTTTCTCAAGCAAATGGCGCAGAACGCGTTGTCCCGGGCGGCGCCGTTGAACTGGCTGGGCGGCGTGGACGTGGACGACCGCGGGACGGTCGACCTCAAGCTCCAGGGCACGGCGATCTTCGTCGATGCGGCACGGCTCTACAGCCTGGCGCACGGTAGCCCTGCGACATCCACGCGCGAACGGCTCGAGGACGCCGGGGTGCGCATGGGGCTTGCACCCTCGGAATACGAGGCGTGGGTTGGCGGCTTCGAGTTCATGCAGATGCTGAGGCTGCAAGTGCAGTTGCAAGCGCAGTCGCCGCTGGAGGAGCCGAACCGAATCGCGCTGTCGAGCCTCAACGATATCGACCGCCGTATCCTGAAAGAGTCGTTCCGCGTCGCTCGCTCGCTGCAGCAGCGCATGCACCTGGACTACGAGCGTTAGCGTGGGCTGGCTCGACTGGCTCGACTGGCTCGGCAGGCACCGCGAGGTGGACGAAACCCGTTGGGTGGTGCTGGACGTCGAAACCAGCGGCCTGGACCCGGCGCGCGACCGGCTGCTGGCGATCGCGGCAATCGCGGTGCGCGTGGACTGGGCGGCCAAGCAGCTGGCCATCGTGCCCGCAGACAGCTTCGAGGTTGTCTTGCGCCAGCAGCAGGCTTCGGCGGTGGACAACATCCTCCTGCACGGGATCGGCGCACAGCGCCAGCGCGACGGAGTGCCGGCGGACGAGGCGCTGGGGGCGCTGCAAGCCTGGTGCGGCAAGTCGCCGCTGCTGGCCTTCCATGCGGCATTCGACCGCGCGTTGATCGAACGCTATGCGCGGCCCGAGCTGGGCGCCGCCTGGTCGCCGCCCTGGCTGGACATCGAGCACCTGTGCGCCGTCACCCATGAAAGCGTCGCTGCCCGTTCGCTCGACGAGTGGATGGCGTATTTCGGCATCCACTGCGCACTGCGGCACCAGGCGGCGGCCGATACGTTGGCCGAGTGCGAGGTGCTTCTTCGGGTGTGGCCGCGGATCGCGGCCGAGTGCAGGAGCTGGCGTGACGTCGCCCGGCTGGCTGCGCGCCAGCGATGGATCGCAAGGGCTTAGCCGACGCGCAAGCCGATGGCCGCGCCCAGGTAGGTGGCGATTTCGCAAACCTGTTGCGTGGCGCCCAGCGTGCTGTCGGTGAAGCCGTGCAGGCGGCGAGCGAAGAGCCTGCTCATCCACAGCAGCGCAAGGCCCCCGCCAACGAGTGCGACGATGGCAAAAGCCGGGCCCTCGGCGAGCCAGGCAATGGCCAGGGCGGCGGCCGACCACGCCGCCGCGATGCCGAGCCCGCGTGGATCGGTTCGGTCCGCAAGCGGTTTGTGGGTGCCCGGCTCGCCCAGCCAGGGGAGGGTGCTGGCCAGCAGCAGAGGCCAGAACCGCGACAGCACATGGGCAGCCAGCAAGGCCCCCATGACCGCGACCGGCGACTGGGCGGCCAACACCGCCAGCAACGATACCTTGGACAACAACGCCAGTGCGAGGGCCAGCACGCCATGGCTGCCCAGGCCCGGGCTTTTCATGATGTCGAGCGCGCGTGCGGCGGGCGCCGCGCCGCCCAGTGCGTCGGCCGTGCGCGCCAGACCGCCCTCATGGGCGCCGCCTGTGATCATCAGTGTGGCCATGATGCAGCCCACGGCGGCAGCCATGGGCGCGAACGGCGTGTCACCCAGCGCCGTCGCCAGCAACGCAAACGCGGCGCAGGCCACGAAGCCGACCAGCCAGCCCACGCCCGGGTAATGCGCGGCGCTCGCGCGCAGCGTCTCCGAGTTCGACCCGGTCCAATGCGCAAGCGTGCCTGTCACCGGCAGCCGGGTGAAGGACTGGACTGCAAGGAGGTATTGGCGCAGGAAGCTCACGAGCCGATGGTAGCTACGTCTGCAGAAACAATCGGTAAACAGGGTTGCCGGTTTCCTCGACATACGGGTAACCCAGCGATTCGAGGAACTCCTTGAACGCCTTGTTGTCGGCTTTCGGCACCTGCAGCCCCACGAGGATGCGGCCGTAATCCGCGCCCTGGTTGCGGTAGTGGAACAGCGTGATGTTCCAGCCGGGCCTCATGTACGAAAGGAATTTCATCAACGCGCCGGGGCGTTCCGGAAACACGAAGCGCAGCAGCCGTTCGTCCTGCGCCAGGGCCGAGCGGCCGCCCACCATGTGGCGGATATGTTCCTTGGCCAGGTCGTCGTGCGTCAGATCCAGTGCCTCGAAGCCGTGGCGGCTGAAATTGGCCGCTATCTTGGCGGACTCGCCCTTGCCGTGCGTGGTGAGGCCCACAAAAACGTGGGCTTGCGCCGCATCGCTGATGCGGTAGTTGAACTCGGTCACGTTGCGCGGACCGCCGGGGAGCGTGCCGATCACTTCGCAGAAGCGCCTGAAGCTGCCGCGCTCTTCGGGGATGGTGACGGCGAACAGTGCCTCACGCTCCTCGCCCACCTCGGCCCGCTCGGCGACGAAGCGCAGGCGGTCGAAATTCATGTTGGCGCCGCACAGGATGGCGGCGTAGGTTTCGCCTCGCGTCTTCTTCTCGGCCACGTACTGCTTGATCGCGGCTACAGCCAGGGCCCCGGCCGGCTCCACGATGCTGCGCGTGTCGATGAAGACATCCTTGATCGCCGCGCAGACGGCGTCGGTGTCCACCGTCATGAATTCATCGACCAGTTCGCGCGCGACGCGGAAAGTCTCCTCGCCCACCAGCTTCACCGCGGTGCCGTCAGAAAATAGGCCCACATCCGCCAGCGTGATGCGCTTGTTCGCGGCGACCGAGCGCGCCATCGCGTCCGAATCATTCATCTGCACGCCAATGACCTTGATCTCCGGACGCACGGCCTTGATGTAGTTCGCCACGCCGGAGACCAGCCCGCCGCCGCCGATAGCGACGAAGACGGCATCAAGCGGGCCCTGGTGCTGGCGCAGGATTTCCATTGCGATCGTTCCCTGGCCGGCGATCACGTCGGGGTCGTCGAAGGGGTGCACGAAAGTCAGGCCCTGTTCCTTTTCCAGCAGCGCCGCGTGCAGGTAGGCATCGGAATAGCTGTCGCCGTGCAGCACGACTTCGCCGCCCAGCGTCTTCACGCCGTCGATCTTCAATTGCGGCGTGGTGGTCGGCATGACGATGACCGCGCGCGCGCCAAGGCGATGCGCCGACATGGCGACGCCCTGGGCATGGTTGCCGGCCGACGCGCAGATGACTCCACGCTTGAGCTGCTCGGGCGTGAGGTTCACCATCTTGTTGTAGGCGCCGCGCAACTTGAAGCTGAACACCGCCTGCTGGTCCTCACGCTTGAGCAGCACCTTGTTGTGCAGGCGGCGGCTCAGGCTCTTCGCGGGCTCCAACGGCGACTCCACCGCCACGTCATACACCCGCGCTGTGAGGATTTTCTTGAGGTAATCGGCGGGTGTGAGGTGCTTTTTCATGACAAAAGCATCATAAACGGGCATTCCAGGCCAAGAAAAAAGCCCCCGGGCCTTGCGGCCTGAGGGCTGAATCCACCAAAGGAGGAGGTGGAGGAGACAAGAGGGGCATAACTGTTTGGTTATGCTGCGAAATCAGTATAGCCCTAACTTTGTTGCGCCGCAGCACGCTCATCTGTCTCAAGATGAGACAACAGCGCCGCATCAGCTGAATTTACTCAACACAAGCGTTTTTGATGGGATGAAACGAAGATGGAATGCACGGTAAGTTGGACAGGTGGCACGGGAGCGCGTTCGGGGATGGGCTTCATCGCGGAAACGGGCAGCGGCCATGTCCTTGTGATGGATGGCGCGCCCGACGCCGCCAAGCCGGAAAACGGCGGGCAGAATCTCGCACCGCGGCCCATGGAGACCGTGCTGGCCGGTACGGGCGGTTGCACGGCCTACGACGTCGTCCTGATCCTCAAGCGCGGCCGGCACGACGTGCGGGGCTGTTCGGTGAAGCTCACGTCCGAACGCGCCGCCACCGACCCGAAGGTGTTCACGAAGATCCACATGCATTTCACGGTCAGCGGGCTCGGCCTTCCGGAGGCGGCCGTGGAGCGTGCGATCGCCATGAGCCACGAAAAATACTGCTCGGCCACCATCATGCTGGGCAAAACGGCGGAGATCACGACCAGCTTCGAGCTGGTCCAGGTCTGACGGGCACTGGCTGAGCCAGCCACCCCCGACGCTTTGTTGTTCACTTTGCGAATCCGACGCATTGCATCGCGCCCCATTAACGTCCCCGGCGCACTATCATGGTTTCATACTCTTCGAGGAACGAGAAATGAATACCAACCGCAGTGCCTTCGTCCTGGGAGCCGCGTGCTTGTTGTTCGGCGCACTTTCGCATGCACAAGGCACGAACGAAGCGCCCGGCCCGAACATCAGCCGAGAGGCGGAAATGCGGGGGGACATCCGGCGCGATTCGCTCGGCAACATCTATGAGATCCGCCGCGATGCGTATGGCAACCCGGTGGAGATGGTCCCTGCGGATCCGAACTATCCGCGCAAGTACTACGACGACAGCGGGCGTCTGTATTCGGGCGGGTATCTCCCGCGGTTTTACGAAGATCCCGGACGGGTGGTTCGCAACTGGCGCCGCCAGCACCTTGATGCCCCGCGGCGCGGCGAGCATTGGGTCAGGATCGACAATGGCAACTACGCGTTGATCGATCGCGACGGCCGAATCGTGCGGATGGAATCGCGCCGGAGATAGGATTAGCCGCGCGCTCAGACGTAGTGCGCGGTGGTAGTCATGACCTTGGCGGCAGCACGCATCAGGGCTTTGGCGGGCGCGGGCAATTCGATGCCGCCCGCCTGAAGCGCCTGCGCCGCGTGCGCCGCTTCGTCGTCCTTCATCTGCACAACGATCGCCCGTGAGGCGTGGTCGTTTGCGGGCAGTCGGTCGAGATGGCTTTCCAGATGAGCCTCCACCTGCCTCTCAGTTTCCACGACGAATCCCAGGCTGATGCGGTCACCGAGCCTTCCCGCGATGAGGCCGAGGCCGAACGCTCCCGCATACCAGAGAGGGTTGAGCAGCGACGGCCGCGCCTCGAGTTCCGCCAGGCGCTCGGCCGTCCAGGCCAAGTGGTCGGTCTCTTCGGACGCGGCTTTCTCGAAATGCCGGCGCAGCGCCGGATCCCGAGTCGCCAGGGCCTGCGCCGTATAGAGTGCCTGTGCGCACACTTCGCCTACGTGATTGACCCGCATGAGCGAGGCGGAGTGCCGCCGATCGGCGGCGGCCAACCGGGTTTCGTCTGACGGCACGACGGGGCACGACCGAACGGCCCGCGGCTTGGCAAAAAGCGTCTTTAGGGCGCTGTCAGCGGCGCCAAGAAATCTGTCCATGGGGCCTAGTTTAGTCCGCGGCTGGAATTTCCGTGGCTGTCCCAGGCGACTAGGGTTTGCCCCTAAATTTTTTGCGATGCGAAACGAGCGTCGGAGATGTTGCGCGAGGTCCACTGAGCAATTGCTTTGTGTTGTCAGCGTGCAACGATTCGATCCGACAGAGGCTAAATACTTTGCGCAAGAAGAGCCCCTCTGGTGCAATAACGACAACTTCCCAAAAGGAGGTTGGCCCGGGGATCCGGCGGGAGCACAAGAGTGCCTGCATTACGTGACCCCTTCGCACCGGAGCCCTATGTTTAACCTTGGAGAAACTTGCATGAAAAAGTCCCTGATTGCTCTGGCTGTTCTGGCTGCCGCCGGCGCAGCTTCTGCCCAATCTTCCGTCACGCTGTTCGGTATCGTTGATGCGACCTTGGCCTACGGCAAGACGGACGCCAACAACGTCACGAAGCTGACCAATTCTGGCTACAACAGCTCGCGCATCGGCTTCCGTGGCACCGAAGACCTCGGTGGCGGCATGTCCGCATCGTTCTGGCTGGAAGGCACCGTGGGCAACGACGACGGCACCACCGGTCAGCGCATCCCCACGGGCAACCAGACCGCCGTGCACGCTGCCGCTGACGGCGCCGGCCTGGTGTTCAACCGCCGTTCGACCGTAAGCTTGGCCGGTGGCTGGGGCGAAGTTCGCCTGGGTCGTGACTACGTCCCGTCGTTCTGGAACCTGACCGTGTTCGACCCGTTCGGCACGAACGGCGCCGGCACCACGCTGACCCTGCTGGGCGCCGCCAATGCCGGCATGGCCAACGTTGGCACCCGCGGCGTTCTGGTTCGCGCTTCCAACTCCATCGGCTACTTCCTGCCGGGTAACCTGGGCGGCTTCTACGGCCAAGCCATGTATTACATGGGCGAAAACCTGTCGAACGCCGGCGCCACCAGCGACGACGGCCAAGGCCTCGGCGCTCGCGTCGGCTACGCGAACGGTCCGTTCAACGTGGCTCTCGGCTTCGGACGCACCAAGTACGCTACCACTGCCACCACCGGTGACTTCAAGACGTGGAACATCGGCGGCCAGTGGGACTTCGGCATGGCCAAGCTGATGGGCCAGTACACCCGTGACAACCGTGACAGCACGGTTGAACTCGAAGGCAAGGGCTGGCTGATCGGTGCCCTGGTGCCCGTCGGCGCCGGCGAAATCCGCGCTTCGTACTCCACGTACGAAGTCGACGCAGGCCTGACCGAGCCGCGCGCTCAGCAACTGGCGCTGGGCTACGTGCACAACCTGTCGAAGCGCACGGCCGTGTACGCCACGTTCGCCCGCCTGAAGAACAAGAACGGTTCAGCCATGTCCATCAACGGCGCCACCGGCGTCGTGAACGGCAGCGCCACCGGCTACGACTTCGGTGTCCGTCACTCCTTCTAAATCCGTGGCTGGACTTGTTCCAGCCTGGACGGAAGAAACTTGAGAAAGCCGCCTTCGGGCGGCTTTTTTTATTGACGGAGCCCACTGGCCGCGGACGCGGTTTGCGGGTAAGTTCGGTGCACATGAAGACGTCGTTGGGAATCAATCGATGAAGAGCTGGATGAAGCTGGGCTGGATGCTCGCCGCTGCGGGGTTGGGTGGCTGTGCGACAGCGCCAATCGGAAACGACGGTAGCGCAATGGCGAACAACCCTTGGGCCGTTCAATCAAGTGCGGCGAGGACGGCGTCCGCCCCGATCGCTCCCCCGGGGTGGCATCACCTTCCTTTTCCGGGCAAGACTGAGACCCGCTTTCGCTACGCCCGCAAGGATGGCCGCGACGCCATCGCGGTCCAGGCATCGTCGTCGGCCAGCATGTTGCGCACCAAGGTGCGCATCGAGCCCGTGGATCTGGCGGGTGTGCGATTTTCCTGGAAGGTTCCCGAGCTCATCGCCGGCGCGGACCTGGCGGCGCGCGACACCGACGACTCGCCCGTGCGCATTGTCTTGTTCTTCGAGGGCGACCGTTCGCGATTTTCGCCGCGTGAGGCCATGACGGCTGAGCTGGTGCGGGCTGTGACGGGCGAGGAGATGCCGTACGCGACCCTGATGTACGTCTGGTGCAACCGCCGCGAGCCCGGCACTGTCATCAACAGCCCCCGAACCACGCGCGTGCGCACGATGGTGGTTGAATCCGGCAACCGAAACCTTAACCAGTGGCTCGATTACGAGCGGGACATCCGTGCCGACTACCAGCGCGCCTTCGGTGAGGCCCCCGGCGCCCTGCTCGGCATCGGCATCATGACCGACAGCGACAACACCCGCAGCACGGCGCAGGCGTGGTACGGGCCGGTGCGCCTCCATCGCGCCGCCGCGAAAAACTGATCCGCTGCGTCGCTGCCCGGCGCATTCGCGCCGCGCCGATTCTTTAGGCCTGAAGGAAACCCCTGTGTCGGCCCGGCCCTTGCTCTGCTAGCATCGCCACTCCCTTCCACCCCCAAGAGATGCTAGCTTTTGTTTTGCGCCGCCTGTTCCAGGCTGTGATCGTGATGGTCGCAGTGGCGTTCATCGCCTTCATGCTGTTCCAGTACGTCGGCGACCCGGTGGTTTTCCTGCTCGGCCAGGATGCCAAGCCCGACCAGATCGCCCAGCTGCGCGCCGACCTGGGTCTTGATCAGCCCTTCATCGTGCAGTTCTGGCATTTCCTGGTGAATGCCGCGCAGGGCGAATTCGGCCTGAGCCTCCGTCAGGGCGCCAAGGTATCGCGCTTGATTGGCGAGCGTTTCCCCGCCACGCTGGAGCTATCGCTGGTTGCCGCGGTCCTCGCCGTTGTGATCGGCATCCCCATGGGCGTCTACGCGGCTCTGCGCCGCGGCACGTTCATGAGCCAGGTATTCCTCACCATCTCGCTGTTGGGCGTGTCGCTGCCCACGTTCCTCATCGGCATCCTGCTCATCCTGGTCTTCGCAGTGCTGCTGGGCTGGTTTCCCAGCTTTGGCCGCGGTGAAGTGGTGTCCATGGGCTGGTGGACGACCGGGCTGCTGACGGTGGATGGCTGGCACCACATCATCCTGCCCGGCATCACACTCGCGATCTTCCAGCTGACGCTGATCATGCGGCTGGTGCGCGCGGAGATGCTCGAGGTTTTGCGCACCGACTACATCAAGTTCGCCCGTGCCCGCGGCCTGCCGGACCGCGCGATCCATTTTGGCCACGCGCTCAAGAACACGCTGGTGCCGGTGATGACCATCATCGGCCTTCAACTCGGCACCCTGATCGCGTTTTCCATCATTACCGAGACCGTGTTCCAGTGGCCCGGCATGGGGTTGCTGTTCATCCAGGCGGTGACATTCGCGGACATCCCTGTCATGGCCGCCTACCTGTGCCTTATCGCACTGATCTTCGTCGTCATCAACCTCGTGGTCGACATGCTCTATTTCGCGGTTGACCCGCGGTTGCGCGTGGCCAACGCCGGAGGACACTGATGCTCGCGCCCCGCCTCAAGGCCAACGGCCGCGCCTTCGCGCACATTGCGCAGTTCCTTCCCGAGCTCACTGCGCTGCGGCGCGACCTGCACGCCCACCCGGAACTCGGATTCGAGGAGTTCTACACCTCCGGCCGCGTGAAGGAAGCGCTGAAGGTGTGCGGCGTAGACGAGATACACACCGGCATCGGCAAGACCGGTGTGGTGGCCGTCATCAAGGGCCAAAGCACCGCCAGCGGCCGCATGGTGGGCCTGCGCGCGGACATGGACGCGCTGACGATGGTCGAGCAGAACGACTTCGCATGGAAGTCGTCGAAGAACGGCATGATGCACGGCTGCGGTCATGACGGCCACACGGCCATGCTGGTGGGCGCGGCGCGCTATCTCGCCGAAACACGCAACTTCGACGGCACGGCGGTGCTCGTCTTCCAGCCTGGCGAAGAGGGATTCGCCGGCGCCAAGCAGATGATCGAGGAAGGCCTCTTCCAGCGTTTCCCGATCGAGGCGATATACGCCATGCACAACTGGCCCGCGATGAAGCCGGGCACGGTGGGCCTGAACCCTGGGCCCATGATGGCGGCGGCCGACCGCGTGACCATCGAGGTCACCGGCCGTGGCGGCCACGGCGCACACGCATACCTCGCGATCGATCCGGTGCTGGTCGCCGCCCACATCATCACCGCCGTTCAGAGCATCGTCTCGCGCACCGTCCGGCCGATCGACAGCGCCGTGATCAGCCTGTGCGCGATCCAGGCCGGCGATCTGCACGCGATGAGCGTCATCCCCAGCAAGGCGACCATCGTCGGCACCGTACGCGCCTTCAGCCCCGACGTGCAGTCGCAGATCGAGCAGCGACTGGGCGAGCTTTGCAGCGCCGTGGCCCTGGGCTTCGGCGCAACCGCCACCGTCCAGTACGACCGTGTCTACCCCGCAACCATCAATTCCGCCGATGAAGCCAACTTCGCCGCCAACGTGGCCGAGAGCATCGTTGGCGCCGAGCACGTGGTGCGTGACATGGAGCCGAGCATGGGCGCGGAGGATTTCTCCTTCATGCTGCAGATCAAGCCCGGTGCGTACATGCGCATCGGACAGGGCGGCGAAGGCAGCTGCTTCCTGCACAACGGCCGCTACGACTTCAACGACGACATCCTGCCGCTCGGCTCGGCACTGCATGCCGGCCTGATCGAGCAGTCGATGCCGCTTTCCGCCTCGCACCCCTGACAACCACTTTCAAAGAGGAGCCACTGAATGAAATTCAACCCCACCTTGCTTTCGGCGGCCATCGCCGCCGCCATCGGCGCAACCAGCCTCGCCGCGGGCGCGGCCACGCTGCGGGTCGCGAACCAGGGGGACGCGCTGTCGCTGGATCCGCACTCGCTGAACGAGTCGCTCCAGATCACCGTCACCGAAAACGTGTACGAGGCGCTCACGACCCGCGACCGCAACTACAAGATCGCGCCCCTGCTCGCGACGGCCTGGAAGCAGACCTCGCCCACGGTGTGGCACTTCGACCTGCGCAAGAACGTCCAATTCCACGACGGCACGCCGTTCACCGCTGATGACGTCATCTTCAGCTATGAGCGTGCCAAGGGCGACGGTTCCGACTTCAAGAGCTATGTCGGCATCGTCAAGGAAATCAAGAAGATCAACGACCACTCGATCGACGTCGTGACCAACGCGCCGTTCCCGATCCTGCCCGAGCTGTTCACCCACTTCAACATCATGAGCAAGAAGTGGTGTGAGACCAACAACGCAACCAAGCCCGTCGATCGCCGCAAGGGCATCGAGAACGCGGCCTCGTTCCGTGCGAACGGCACCGGCCCGTACCGCGTGCGCGAGCGCCAGCCCAACGTGCGCACGACCTTCGTTCGCAACGGAAACTACTGGGGCAAGCACGAGGGCAACGTGGACGAGGTGATCTTCAACGTGATCGGCAACGACGCTACGCGCGTCGCGGCGCTGGTGTCCGGCGAGATCGACGTGATGGAGCCGGTGCCGGTGCAGGACGTGGACCGCATCAAGGCGGCGCCCAACCTCAAGGTGCTTCAGGGCCCGGAACTGCGCGTCATTTTCCTGGGCATGGACCAGAAGCGCGACGAGCTGCAGTTCTCCAGTGTGAAGGGCAAGAATCCCTTCAAGGACAAGCGCGTGCGCCAGGCCTTCTACCAGGCCATCGACGTCGAAGGCATCAAGCGCACCGTGATGCGCGGTGCCTCGTCGCCGATCGCCGTGATGTTCCCGGCCCAGGTCAACGGCTTCGCGCCCGACCTGGCCAAGCGCCTCCCGTTCGACCCGGAAGCCTCGAAGAAGCTGCTGGCCGAAGCCGGTTATCCGCAAGGCTTCGAAGTCACGCTGAACTGCCCGAACGACCGCTATGTCAACGACGGCGCGATCTGCCAGGCCGTCGCCGCCAACCTCGCGCGCGTGGGCGTCAAGATCAAGCTGGAAGTGGAAACCAAGGGCACGTATTTCCCGAAGATCCTGCGCCGCGACACCAGCTTCTACATGCTGGGCTGGACGTCCAGCACGGTGGACGCCCACAATGTGCTGGCGCCGATCATGTCCTCGCCGGGTGAGGGCGGCCGAGGCCAGTTCAACCTGGGCGCATACAGCAACCCGAAAGTCGATGAGCTCACCGAGAAGATCGGCTCCGAAACCGACCAGAAAAAGCGCAACGAGATGATCCGCGAGGCCGTCAAGATCCACCAGGACGACATCGGGCACATTCCCCTGCACCAGCAGTCACTGAACTGGGGTGCGAAGAAGAACATCGAGCTGGTGCAATGGCCGGATAACGGCATGCCCTGGAAGTACATCACGGTCAAGTGATGACGGGTGGCACGGAAAACTGGTTCCAGAGGGCCTGGCACAGCGACATCGGCTACAGCTTCCGGACGTCGCCGGTCGCGGTAGCCGCCGCGCTGGTGGCGTTCGTTTGCTTGTTCAGCGCGGTGTTTGCCAACATCGTCGCACCGCACGAGCCCTTCAACCTGGCGACGCTGGAGCTGGGAGACGCCTTCCTTCCACCCGCCTGGGTGGAAGGTGGCAGCGCCAAATACCTGCTGGGCACGGACGACCAGGGCCGGGACATCCTCTCGGCGCTGATGTACGGCGCGCGCATCTCGCTGCTCGTGGGCATTGCTTCCGTCGTGCTGTCGGTGCTGATCGGCGTAAGCCTGGGGCTGCTCGCGGGTTTCGTCGGGGGCAAGGTCGATGCGGTCATCATGCGTGTCTGCGATGTCATTCTGTCGTTCCCCGCGATCCTCGTCGCGCTCCTGATCGCCGGCGTCGGCCGCGCGATGTTTCCCAATGCCAGCGAGATCGTCGTATTTGGCGTGCTGGTCCTGTCAATCTCCCTCGCGGGCGGTGGCGGCTGGGTCCAGTACGCACGCACGGTGCGCGGCTCGACGCTGGTCGAGCGCAGCCGCGAATACGTGCAGGCTGCGCGGGTGACCGGCGTCGCGCCCCTGCGCATCATGCGCAGCCATGTGCTGCCCAACATACTCGGGCCAGTGATGGTGCTGGCCACGATCCAGGTGGCGACGGCGATCATCACAGAGGCAACCCTGTCCTTTCTCGGCGTGGGCGCGCCGCCCAACTCGCCTTCGCTCGGCACGCTGATCCAGGTCGGCAACAAGTTCCTGTTCTCCGGCAACTGGTGGATCACGGTGTTTCCCGGGATGATGCTGGTGCTGATCGCGCTGTCCGTGAACCTGCTGGGCGACTGGCTGCGCGACGCCCTCAACCCGAGACTCAGATGACAGATTGGATGGTCAAAGGTCGCTTCGGGGGGGAGGGATGACTCTGCTCCAGGTCCAGAACCTCATCGTCGAATTTCCCCATCGCCGCGGCACGCTGCGCGCGCTGGACGACATCAGCTTCGAAATCGCGCCTGGCGAAATCCTGGGCGTGGTGGGCGAGTCCGGCGCCGGCAAGTCACTCACCGGCGCGTCGATCATCGGCTTGCTCGAGCCGCCCGGCCGCGTCGCGTCCGGACAGATCATGCTGGAGGGTCAGCGCATCGACAACCTGTCGCATGAGCAGATGCGGCATATCCGCGGGCGCAAGATCGGCGCTATCTTCCAGGACCCGCTCACCTCCCTCAATCCGCTCTACACCGTCGGCCGTCAGCTCACCGAGACGATCCAGGCACACCTGCCCGTGGACGGGGCCGAGGCGCTCAAGCGCGCCATCGGACTGCTGGAGGACACCGGCATCCCGGCCGCCGCCGAGCGCATTGACCATTACCCCCACCAATTCTCCGGCGGCATGCGTCAGCGCGTCGTGATAGCGTTGGCCCTGGCGGCAGAGCCCAAGCTGATCGTCGCGGACGAGCCAACGACGGCGCTTGACGTATCGATCCAGGCCCAGATCATCCAGTTGCTCAAGCGTGTGTGCAAGGACAGAGGCGCCGCGGTGATGCTGATCACGCACGACATGGGCGTCATCGCCGAGACCTGCGATCGAGTTGCCGTGATGTACGCCGGCCGCATCGCGGAGATCGGCCCGGTACACGACGTCATCAACCAGCCCGCCCATCCGTACAGCATGGGGCTGATGGCCGCGATTCCCGATATCACGGTCGAGCGTGAGCGCCTGCACCAGATCGACGGCGCGATGCCGCGCTTGAACGCCATCCCGCCGGGCTGCGCGTACAACCCGCGCTGCCCGCGGGCGTTCGCCCGCTGTACGGTCGAGCGCCCTGACCTGCTCGAGGCTGGCGCCACGCGCGTGGCTTGCTGGCTGCACGACGCGCATTCGGGAACTGCACCATGAGCAACGCCTGTCATGCCGGACTCGATCCGGCATCCATGCTGGCGCGCCAAACACCTGGATTGCGGGTCGAGCCCGCAATGACAAGCCAATGAATCCCCTTGTCCAGGCGAACGACCTCGCCAAGACCTTCGACGTCTCGGTGCCCTGGCTCAACCGCGTGATAGAGCGCCGTCCGCGCCAGCTGCTCCACGCGGTGGACGGCGTTAGCTTCGACATCGAGAAGGGACAGACGCTGGCGCTGGTCGGCGAGTCCGGCTGCGGAAAGAGCACGGTGGCGCGCCTGTTGGTGGGGCTTTACGAGCCGACGCGCGGCGGCCTCACCTTCGACGGGCAGGACGCCCACGCCACGTTCAAGTCGCCGCAGGGCCGCCAGCTGCGCCGGCGCATCCAGATGATCTTCCAGGATCCGTACGCCAGCTTGAACCCGCGCTGGACGGTGGAAGACATCGTGGGCGAGCCGCTCAAGGAACACGCCATCATCACCGACGCCGAGCAGCTCGAGAGCAAGGTGGGTGACCTGCTCAAATCGGTGGGCTTGTCGCCGCTCGACATGGTGAAGTTCCCGCACCAGTTTTCAGGCGGGCAGCGCCAACGCATCTCGATCGCGCGAGCCTTGGCCACCGAGCCCGAGTTCCTGGTGTGCGACGAGCCGACGTCCGCGCTGGACGTCAGCGTGCAGGCTCAGGTGCTCAACATCATGAAGGACCTGCAGCGCCAGCGCGGGCTCACCTACCTCTTCATCTCGCACAACCTTGCCGTCGTGCGCCACGTGAGCGACCAGGTCGGCGTGATGTACCTGGGGCGGCTGGTGGAGCTGTCGGGCAAGCACCAGCTGTTCGGCAACCCCCGCCACCCGTACACGCGCATGCTGCTGGACGCGATCCCCAAGATGCACGACGTGGGCCGCTCGCGCACGCCGGTTCAAGGCGAAGTGCCCAATCCGCTCAACCCCCCGACGGGCTGCGCCTTCCACCCGCGCTGCCCCCACGCCAACGAGCGCTGCAAGGCCGAGCGGCCCGCGCTGCTGGAGATCCAGGGCATCCGCATCGCGTGCCACGCGGTGGAGGAAGGGCGAATTTAGTGTGCTGTCACGCGTACCGCTTGTTGCGAAGATTGTTCTTCATCTCGCGCAACAGCGGCTGCAGCCGCGGCCCGATTCGCAGCGCCACCGCGGTGGCCAGTACGTCGATGATCACCAGGTGCAGCAGCCGCGACACCATCGGGCTGTAGCGGTCGTAGCCTTCGGGGTGGTCGGCGGCGAGGTGGATGTTGCCGGCCGATGCCAGGGGTGAGCCGGTGGCCGTCATCACGATGGTGGTCGCGCCGTTCTTGCGCGCAATGTCGCACGCGTCCATCAGATCGCGCGTGCGGCCCGAGTTGGAAATCACGACCACGCAATCGCCGGGCCCGAGCAGCGTAGCGCTCATCACCTGCATGTGGCCGTCGCTGTAGGCGATGGTGTTGACGCCCAGGCGAAAGAACTTGTGCTGCGCGTCCTGCGCGACGATGCCGGAGTTACCCACACCGTAGAACTCGATGCGCCGCCCGGTCTTGTATGTCGCGGCCAGCGCTTCCACCGCCTTCTCGATGGCGAAGGTCGACGCGTCATTGCGATACTTCAGGAACGCCGCCACGGTGTTGTCGATGACTTTCACCAGGACGTCGCTGGTCTTGTCGTCCACGTCCACGCTGCGATGGATGAATGGCACGCCCTCGCTCACGCTGCCGGCGAGTTTCAGCTTGAAATCCGACAGCCCGTCGTAGCCGATGCTGCGGCAGAAACGAACGACCGTGGGCTTGCTCACGTGCGCGCGGTCGGCCAGTTCACTCACGGGCAGGTTGGCGAAGGCCCGCGGGTCGCTCAGCACGAGTTTGCCGACGCGCTGTTCGGCCGGCGCGAGCGACGGCAGCGAAGCCTTGATGCGGTCTAGCATGGTGTTCCTAGTACTGAGCGCCGCAGGGCCGCCCCAAAGCGCGAACGGCCCCCTTGGGGGGCAGCGACCCACACGTAGAGGGGGAGCGTGGGGGCTAACATTCCTCGCTCCAGCAGTGGCCATCGCGCGCGATCATCGCGCTCGCGGCGCTGGGGCCCCAGGTGCCGGCGGCGTACGGCCGGGGCCCGGAGGGCTCATTGCGCCAGAACTCCATGATCGGTTCGACCCAGCGCCAGGCTTCTTCCTGCTCGTCGCTGCGCACGAACAGGTTCAGACGGCCGTCGATCACGTCCAGCAGCAAGCGCTCGTACGCGCCAACGCGCTCGGAGCCAAAGCGCTTGTCGAAGTCCAGGTCCAGGTGCACAGGCGTCAGCGATTGCGCGGCCGCCTTCGAATGGCGCTGGTCCTGCGCCTGCGCGAGCAGGTGTAACTCCAGCCCGTCCTTGGGCTGCAGGTGGATCGCGAGCTGGTTGGCCGCGCCGGCGGGTGAGTGGAAGATCGCGTGCGGCACCGGGCGGAAGTTCACGACGATGCGTGCATCGCGCCCCGCCAGACGCTTGCCCGTGCGGATATAGAACGGCACGCCGGCCCAGCGCCAGTTGGCGATTTCGGTGCGCAGCGCGACGAAGGTTTCGGTGGTGCTCTCGGGGTTGACGCCCGGCTCGTCGCGGTAGCCCGACACAATCTCGCCTTCCATCCTGCCCGACATGTACTGCCCGCGGATCACGTCCTGGCCGAGCGCCTGCGCCGTCCATGGCCTCAGTGAGCGCAGCACCTTGAGCTTCTCATCGCGGATGTCATCAGCGTGTGAGTTGATCGGGGGCTCCATCGCCACCGCGCACAGAAGCTGGAGCGCATGGTTTTGCACCATGTCGCGCAGCGCGCCAGTGCTATCGTAGAAGGCGCCGCGCTTTTCCACGCCCAAATCCTCGGCGATGGTGATCTGAATGTTGGCGATCGTCTCGCGCCGCCACAGGGGCTCGAACAGGGCGTTGCCAAAGCGCAGCGCGAACAGGTTCTGCACCGAGGGCTTGCCCAGGTAATGGTCGATGCGGAAGATCTGCTTCTCAGCCAGCACGCTGCGAACCGTTTCGTTGATGGCGCGGTTGGACGCAAGGTCGTGGCCCAGCGGCTTTTCCAGCACCAGCCTTGTGTTGGCGGTGTTCAGGCCGGCGGCGGCAAGCTGCTCGCACGCAACGGTGAAGAGCGACGGCGCCGTGGCCAGGTACATCACCACCGTGTCGGCGTTGCGTTCGCGCAGCTGGGCCGCAAGCCGTTCGTAGTCCTGCGGCTGCGACAAGTCCATTCGCAGAAAATGCAGCAGCGCGGCGAATCGGTCGAACTCCTCCGGCGAGGGCCGCTTGGCCAACTCGACTTCGTCGAAGCGCGTGCGGATCAGCGCGCGGTACTGCGAGTCGCTCAGGTCGTCGCGGGCCACTCCGATGATGCGGCCGTCGGCCGGCAGCGTACCGTGGCGAAAGGCCTGGAAGAGGGCGGGCATCAGCTTTCGCCAGGCGAGATCGCCGGTGCCACCGAAGAGGACGAGGTCGAAGCTCATGGTTCGATCAGAATGGGGACAATCGGTAATGTAACTTAGTTTCATCCGCATGTCAGAAACCAGCCGCAAGGTGCGCCGTCGCAAGCCTGAGACTGGTGTTTTCCCCATGCGGGACGGGTGGCGCGCACGATTATGCTCGAGTCGTAATCCAGTTACGACAGAGGGTCCCCATGTACAAGAAGCCACTTGCCGCTGCCACGCTGGCCGCGTTGTCCTTCGGCGCTGCCGCGCAGGGCCAGGTGAACATCATTTGCTCGGTGCAGGCCGAGTGGTGCAACATGATTTCCACCGTTTATGCCCGCACGACAGGCGTCAAGGTCAACGTGTCGATGAAGGGCTCAGGCGAGGCGCTGGCCCAGATCATCGCGGAAAAGGAAAATCCCAAGACCGACATCTGGTTCGGCGGCACGGGAGATCCGCACCTGCAGGCGGCCGAGCAGGGCCTCACCATCGAATACAAATCTCCTTCGCTGCCCCAGCTGCACGAATGGGCGCAGCAGCAGGCCAGGCAATCGAATTACAAGACTGTCGGCATCTACTCCGGCCCGCTGGGCTTCGGCTATAACCCCGAGCTGCTCGCCAAGAAAAAGCTGGCCGTGCCCAAGACCTGGGCCGACCTGACGCGCCCCGAATACAAGGGCGACATCCAGGTCGCCAACCCCGCATCGAGTGGCACCGCGTACACGATGATCGCGACACTGGTGCAGCTGATGGGCGAAGACAAGGCGTTCGAGTACCTCAAGGGACTGCACAAGAACGTCAGCGCGTATTCGCGCTCCGGCACCGGCCCGATCAAGGCCGTGGCGCGTGGCGAAACGGCAGTGTCTATCAGTTTTGTCCACGACGGCCCCGGTGAAAAGATGCAGGGCTTTCCAGTCGAAACGATAACTCCCGCAGACGGCACGGGGGCCGAGATCGGCTCCATGAGCATCATCAAGGGCTCGCGAAACCAGGATGCCGCGAGGAAGTTCTACGAGTGGGCCCTGACGCCCGCGGCGCAAGAGATGGCGGCAGCCGCCCGCCAATTCCAGGTGCCGAGCAACAAGGCCGCCAAGGTCGATGCGCGCGTGCCGGATTTCAAGAAGATCAAGTTCATCAATTACGACTACGCGAAGTACGGCGCGAGCGCCGAGCGGCGCCGGCTGATTTCGCGCTGGGAGAAGGAAGTCAACTCCCTGCCGCGCTGAAAAGGCCGCGCGACCATGAGCGCATCCACCGTGGAGGGCGAGATCGCGCCTTCGGGCGCGCGCACGTTCTCCACGCGCCGACCATCCGCCAACACTGCAATCTGGCTGTGGTTGGCGTTGGGGCTCGCGGGTTACCTGCTTGTGCCCTGGTATGCGATTCAGGACAGCAATGGCCTGCTGGCGATCCCCGGCGTGTTCGGCGGCGAGGATACCGCCAACGGCCTGGTGCAGGCGTCGCGGCATGGCCGCACGTGGCTCTGGCTGGGGCTGCTCGGCTTGGGCATCGCAGGCACGGCGCTCGTGCGGCCGCCGGGCCGGTCGCAGGGTGCACTCTTGCTGGCCGGCGGACTGCTCGGCGCCATCGGGATTGCGCTAACGGGCTTCGTGATCGGCGCGAAAGGCTGGAGCAATCCTGCCCTCGCGGCCGTCTTCGGCGAGCTGTCGAAAAACCAGTTCGGCATGGGCTGGGGCGCGTTCGTCGTGCTGGCATCGCTCGTGATGCTCACGGCATTCGGCATCGCGCGGCGTGGATTCTTCAAGGGTGACCTGTTCATCGCGGCGGCTGTCGCGGGCAGCGGCACGCTGCTGGCCATCTTTATCCTTTTCCCCGTGCTCAAGGCGCTCTCCAGCGCCATGTACACCGAAGAAGGGCGGTTCGCGCTCGGCGCGTTGTGGGAGCGCGTGGCCAACGAGCGCAACTTCGGCCTGGGCTGCATCGCCGGGGACGTGCGTTGCGGCGTCGCGTGGAACACGCTGTTCATCGGCCTGATGACGGCCACGAGCACCACGCTGCTAGGCACGCTGATGGCGCTGATGTCCGAGCGTTCCGGCAAACGCTACGGCCGTGCCCTCAACGTGCTGGCCATGCTGCCCATCATCACGCCGCCCTTCGTCGTGGGGCTGGGCCTGATCCTGCTGTTCGGCCGCGCCGGCATCGTCAACCAGATGTTGGAGACGGCGTTCGGCATCGCGCCCTCGCGCTGGTTCTACGGTTGGTTCGGCGTGTGGATCGCGCAGACGTTTGCCTTCACCCCGATCGCTTTCATGATCATGCGCGGCGTGGTGCAGGGCGTGGCGCCCAGCCTCGAGGAGGCCGCCCAGACTTTGCGCGCCAGCCCGCAGCGCACCTTCATGACGGTGACGCTGCCCTTGCTCACACCCGGCCTCGCCAACGCGTTCCTGGTCGGCTTCATCGAGAGCATGGCAGACTTCGGCAACCCGATCGTGGTGGGCGGACAGTTCTCGGTGCTCTCCACCGAAATCTTTTTCGCCATCGTCGGCGCGCAATACGACCAGGGGCGCGCCGCCTCGCTGGCCTGGATTCTCACGCTCTTCGCGCTCGGCGTGTTCGCGTTGCAGCGTGCCGTGATGGGTAAGCAGAGCTACACCACGGTGAGCGGCAAGGGCGACGCGGGCATTGCAATGCCGCTGCCGCCACGCGTGCGCCACATCGTGAATGGCGTCGCGTTGCCGTGGATCGCATTCACGCTGCTCGTCTACCTGTTCGCCTTTGCGGGCGGATTCGTGCAGACCTGGGGCCGCGACTACACCTTGACGCTCAACCATTTCCGCACGGCGTTCGCCCTGGAGTGGGGGCAGTTCGGCCTGGTGTGGGCGGGCACTGCGTGGAATTCGTTCTTCACCACGATCAAGTTGGCGGCGATCTCCGCGCCCATGACGGCGGGGCTGGGCTTGTTGATCGCGTACCTGCTCGCGCGCACCGAGTTCAAGGGCCAGGGCCTATTCGAGTTTTCGGCGCTGCTCGCGTTCGCGATACCGGGCACTGTGCTGGGCGTGAGCTATATCCTGGCCTTCAACGTGCCGCCGTTCGAGCTGACCGGCACCGGGCTCATCATCGTGCTGTGTTTCCTGTTCCGCAACCTGCCGGTCGGCGTGCGCGCAGGCACGGCGGCGTTCAAACAGCTGGATCGCGCGCTCGACGAGGCCTCCATCATGCTGCGCGCATCGAGCATCCAGACGCTGCGCTACGTGGTGTTGCCGCTGCTCAAGCCGGCGTTGGTGGCGGCACTGGTGTACAGCTTCGTGCGCGCCATCACCACCGTGTCGGCCGTGATCTTCCTGGTCACCGCGGAGAACGAGCTGGCCACCACCTACATCATCGGCCGCGTCGGCAATGGCGATTACGGCGTGGCGCTCGCCTATTGCACCGTGCTCATCGTGCTGATGAGCGCGGCCACGGCATTGATCCAATTCCTCGTGGGTGAGCGCAAGCTCGGCCGCCGCAGGGCGGCGCGGGTGCCCGCCCTTGCATCGACACAAGGTATGACATGAATGCAGCTCCAGACGCGGGCATCGAGTTCCGCGCAATCACCAAGCGCTACAGCACCGACCTGTCGGCGCCGCTGGTTGTCAAGGGCATCAGCTTCGTCGTGCCGCGGGGGTCGTTGACGACAATCCTCGGCCCTTCGGGTTGCGGCAAGACCACCCTGCTGCGCATGATCGCGGGGCTGGAATCGCCCACCTCCGGCACCATCCTCGTAGACGGCAGGGACGTCACCACGCTGGGTCCGGCCGACCGCAACGTGAGCATGATGTTCCAGAGCTACGCGCTGTTCCCCCACATGAATGTGGTGGAGAACGTCATGTATGGCCTCAGGATGTCCGGGATACCCAAGGCTTCCGCTGGCGCACGCGCTGTCGAGGCACTGCGCAATGTGGGGCTGGTGGGTTACGACACGAGGTTGCCCAGCGAACTGTCGGGCGGCCAGCAGCAGCGGGTGGCGCTGGCGCGGGCGCTCGTGCTGGAGCCTGCGGTGCTGCTGTTCGACGAGCCGCTCTCCAACCTCGACGCGAGACTGCGGCGGGAAATGCGCGAAGAGATCCGCTCGCTGCAGCAGCGGCTCAAGCTCACGGTGGCATACGTGACGCATGACCAGAGCGAAGCGCTGGCCGTGAGCGACCAGATCATCGTGATGGACCACGGCACCATCGCGCAGCAAGGCACGCCGCAGGACCTGTACGAATTTCCGTCCACCGAATTCGTGGCCGGTTTCATGGGCGAGGCGATGCTGTTCCCCGCCAAGGCCGATTCAACCGGCACGGTCGCGCTGGGCCCGTTGCGGATCAAGCCGCGGCAGGGCATGGTCGAGGGCGCGGTGAAAGTGGCCGTTCGGCCGGAAGCGTGGCACATCGGCCCGCCCGGTACGGGGCTGGGGGCGCGGCTGGCCAAGCTGGCCTACTTGGGCAGCAACTACGAGTACACCTTCGAGACCGAGCTGGGGCCGATCTTCGTGGTTTCGGCCGACCTGGGCCGCGTGCTCGACGTAGGCAGCGACGTCGGACTGGGCCTGGCCGACCACGGGGTCTCGGTTGTCCAGGTTACGTAAGCAGGACAACACACGGGCCGCGCGCGGCGTCTGATAATGGCGCGCATGAACAATGACACCATACGGCCGCGGTGCGACCACGCCCCGGCTTGGGCTGCCTTGCGGGAGCATTTTGAATCCACCGGCAGCAAGCTCGACCTGCGCGAAGCCTTTCGGCTTGACGAGGGCCGTTTCCAGGCTTTCAGCCAGCAGGCGCCCCATGTGTTCGCGGACCTTTCCAGGAACCTCATCGATACCCAGTCCCAGGGGCTGCTGCTGGAATTGGCGCGCGAGTGCGGGGTGGAGAAGCACCGCGATGCGATGTTCGCGGGCGAAGCCATCAACAACACCGAGCAGCGTCCGGTCAAGCATTGGCTGTTGCGTGCGCCGCGCAACTACAACAGCGACGACCCCGACCTGGCCCTCGTTCATTCCACGCTGGACGCCATGCTCGCGTACGCGGAAGAGGTGCGCGGCGATGACGCGATCACCGACATCGTGAACATCGGCATCGGCGGATCGGACCTCGGCCCGCAGATGGCGGTGGCAGCGCTCGACTCGTTCGCGGCCGCGGGCAAGCGCTTCCATTTCGTCTCCAACATCGACGGGCACGAACTGGCGGCGGTGCTGAAGAAGGTGCGCCCCGTCAGCACGCTGTTCCTCGTGGCCTCGAAGACTTTCACCACCATCGAGACCATGACCAATGCGCGCTCGGCGCGGGCGTGGTTCGAGGCCGAGGGCGGGCGCGACATTGCAAGGCATTTCGCGGCGCTCACGACCAACGTGGCGGCCGCGCGCGAGTTCGGCATTTCGACCACCTTCGGTTTCTGGGATTGGGTGGGCGGCCGCTATTCGATATGGTCGGCCATAGGTCTGCCGGTGGCCATGGCGATCGGCGCTGGCAGGTTTCGCGAGCTGCTGGCCGGCGCGCACGAGATGGACCGGCATTTCGCGACCACGCCGCTGGAGACCAACCTGCCGGTGCGGCTGGGCCTGCTGGACGTCTGGTATCGCAACTTCCACGGCTTCACCAGCCGCAACGTCGCGCCCTATCACAGCGCGCTGCGCCGCTTGCCCGCGTACCTGCAACAGTTGGAGATGGAAAGCAACGGCAAGCGCGTCGATGCGCAGGGCCGGGCGCTGTCATTTGCCACGTCGCCTGTGTTGTGGGGCGAGCCGGGCACCAACGGGCAGCACGCGTACTTCCAGATGCTGCACCAGGGCACCGACGTCGTGCCGGTGGAATTCATCGCCGCGAAAAAGGCGAACCATGCGTTGCCGGGGCATCACGAGCTGTTGCTGGCGAATGCCCTTGCACAGGCCCAGGCGCTGATGCAAGGCAAGGCGGACGAGGGCGGACACCGCAACTTCCCGGGCAACCGGCCCAGCAGTTTCTTTCTGCTCGATGCGCTCACGCCGGCGAGCCTGGGTGCATTGCTGGCGATGCACGAACACCGCGTCTTCGTCAGCGGCTCGCTCTGGGGCATCAACAGCTTCGACCAATGGGGAGTCGAGCTGGGCAAAGTGTTGGCGCTCGATGTCGCGGCGCGGCTTGCCAGCGGTGACGCCGCGGGGCTCGACGGGTCCACTGCGGGGCTGCTGCGCCACATCCGCGGGTGAGGCCTGGGTGGTGGCGCCCTGCGCGCCAAACGCCTATCATGCGCGGGCAAACAACCTAACGAGGAGAAGCAATGGATGACATCCTTAAAGCAGTAAAGACCTGCTTCAACAAGTACGTGGATTTCTCGGGCCGCGCGGCCCGGCCGGAATTCTGGTGGTTCTTCCTGTTCCAGATCGTCGTGCTGCTTATTGCGCAAATGATCGGCGGCGACATCCTCTATGGGCTGGTCGCTCTGGCGCTGCTGTTGCCCAGCCTCGCCGTCGGCGCGCGCCGCCTGCATGACATCGGCAAGAGCGCCTGGTTCCTGCTGCTGGCGCTCATTCCCCTGATCGGCTTCCTGATCCTGCTTTACTTCTTCGCGCAGCCCACCGGGCCGGCCAACGAATTTGGCGGTGTCGAAATCTCTCCCGATGCGCCGACGATCTTCCCCGGCCCTGGTCAGCAATAAAGTCGCGCACGCAAAGAAAGGCCGCTCGATAGGGCGGCTTTTTCTTTTGGTCGTCCCAAGTGCCCGAATGACCAAGGGCTTTCCATGAGTGCCGCGAAGCATAAGTCTGACCTGCGTCAAAGCCACGATGCCAACGAGGTATGAAATTACTTCCGATACACAGGAGAGCATCAAATGAAGACACAGCTTCGTTTCGCGTTGGCGGCTCTTGGGCTGGCGCTCGCCGCGGGCGCGGCAGTCGGACAAACAACATGGAAGACGCACTGCACCAACATCGGCCCCGCGTCGTCGGAACCGCTTGGCGACAGGGAGGGTCATGGCCTGTCCGTCGCCAACTCGGTCTGTACTGTGGAGGGAGGGCCGTTTAACGGAGGCGTCACAACGCAGCAGGTCATTTGGGAAGGCGACCAGGCCAAGGGAGCATCGACGCTTCTGTCGGGCGACGGGGTCACTCGCAAGCCGGGCGCCACAAGCGCATACCGCAATACCGCCGGCACCCTGACATACGTGATGAAGGATGGGAAGCCCGCGGGGTGGACGGCGTCCGGAACGAGCGTGATCACGATTGCGGTGGGTGAAGCCGCATCATTGAAAGGCAAGACCGTCTCTTGGACCGGGAAGGCAACCGGCCCCCGCACTTTCGTCATCGAATCCAAGCTGGACTAAAGCAAAGAAAAAGCCGGGCATTGCCCGGCTTTTTTCGTCTGACAAACCACTGCACAAAACGCGTAGCGTTCGTGCAGTGACGGGGCCTTACATATCCATGCCGCCCATGCCGCCCATACCACCCATGCCGCCGCCCATGCCGCCGCCGGCGCCGGACTCTTCCTTCGGCGCTTCAGCGACCATGGCTTCGGTCGTGAGCATCAGCGATGCGACGGAGGCTGCGTTCTGCAGGGCCGTGCGGGTCACCTTGGTCGGGTCCAGGATACCCATTTCGATCATGTCGCCATAGGTGTCGTTGGCGGCGTTGAAGCCGTAGTTGCCCTTGCCGTTCAAAACGGCATTGACCACCACGCTCGGCTCGCCACCGGCGTTCGCCACGATCTCGCGCAGGGGCGATTCGATGGCGCGCAGCACCAGCTTCACGCCGGCGTCCTGATCGGGGTTGTCACCCTTGATCTCGCCTGCGGCTTGCTTGGCGCGCAGCAGCGCAACGCCACCGCCGGCCACGATGCCTTCTTCCACGGCAGCGCGGGTGGCGTGCAGCGCGTCTTCCACGCGTGCCTTCTTTTCCTTCATTTCCACTTCGGTGGCGGCACCGACCTTGATCACCGCAACCCCGCCGGCCAGCTTGGCCACGCGCTCTTGCAGCTTTTCACGGTCGTAGTCGCTGGTGGCTTCCTCGATCTGGACGCGGATCTGCTTGACGCGCGCTTCGATGTCGCCGCCGGCGCCGGCGCCGTCGATGATGGTGGTGTTTTCCTTGCCCACTTCGATGCGCTTGGCCGAGCCCAGGTCGGCCAGCGTCACCTTCTCGAGCGTCAGGCCGACTTCTTCAGCGATGACCTTGCCGCCCGTCAGGATGGCGATGTCTTCCAGCATGGCCTTGCGGCGGTCGCCGAAGCCCGG
>JAQZBU010000138.1 GCA_029237735.1 Ramlibacter sp.
GGCATCGGCAGCGCCAAACGCGTGGTTCAGAAAGACGGCAGCGCCGCACCGCTCGAGGATTTCGCGAAAGTCATCAACGTGAACCTCATCGGCACCTACAACGCCAGCCGCCTGTTCGCCGCCGAATGCGCCAAGCTCGCCCCGCTGGAGGACGGTGAGCGCGGCGTGATGATGTTCACCGCTTCGGTTGCCGCTTTCGACGGGCAGGTCGGCCAGCAGGCCTACAGCGCGTCCAAGGGCGGTCTGGTGGGCATGACGCTGCCGATGGCGCGCGATTTGGCGCAGCACGGCATCCGCGTGTGCACCGTGGCGCCGGGCTTGTTCTCCACGCCGCTGATGCGCCAGTTGCCCGAAGCCGTGCAGCAGTCGCTGGCCGCTTCCATCCCCTTCCCCCCACGCCTGGGTAAGCCCGAGGAGTTCGCGCAGCTGGCCGCGCATATAGTTACCAACACCCACCTGAACGGCGAAGTCATTCGCCTGGATGGGGCGCTGCGCATGGCGCCGCGCTGATCGTTTTCCCCCACCCAGCACCCCACCCCAAGGAGACAAGTCATGAAATTAAAGAAGACGCTGGTCGCTATGGCCACCCTGCTCGTTTCGGCGGCGGCCCTCGCCGACATCAATATCGGCGTGAGCCTTGCGCTCACCGGCCCGGGCTCCGGCCTGGGCATCCCGATGAACAACTACTACAAGCTGTTCCCGCAGACTATCGCCGGCGAGAAGGTCAACCTGATCATCCTCGACGACGCCAGCGACCCGGGCAAGGGCGCGCAGAACGCCCGCCGCTTCGTGACGGACGACAAGGTCGACTTGATCATCGGCTCGTGCATCACGCCGGTGGCCGCTGCCATCGCGGAGATTGCCGCCGAGTCGGGCACTGTGCAACTCGCCGCCTCGCCCGTCGGCCTGCCCCCGGGCAAGGACAGCTGGACGTTCCGTCTGCCGCAATCCAACACGGTGATGGGCCACGCGATGGTCAACCACATGGTCAAGCAGGGCGTGAAGACCGTGGGCTTCCTCGGCTACACCGACGCCTACGGCGAGCAGTGGCTCAAGGAGTTCACGCCCCTGGCCGAGAAGAACGGCATCAAGGTGATTGCGGCCGAGCGCTTCGCCCGTTCGGACACGAGCGTCACGCCGCAGGCCCTGAAGCTGGTCAGCGCCAATCCGGATGCGATGCTGGTCGTCGCCTCGGGCAGCGGCGCGGCGATGCCCGAGATGGCCATTGTCGAGCGCGGCTACAAGGGCAAGATCTACCAGACGCATGCCGCCGCCACCCGTGACCTGATGCGCGTGGGCGGCAAGGCCGTCGAGGGCACCTTCGTCGTGTCCGGCCCCGCCGTGATCGCCGAGCAGCTGCCCGACAGCCACCCCTCCAAGAAGCTCGCCATCGACTTCGTGCAGAAGTACGAGAAGGGCGTTGGCCCCGGAACGCGCAACCAGTTTGCCGGCCATGCGTATGACTCGCAGATCGTGCTCGAGAAAATCCTGCCCGGCGCGCTAAAGAAGGCGAAGCCCGGCACCAAGGAATTCCGCGCCGCGCTCAAGGAAGGCATCGAGACCATGGGCCGCACCATCTTCGCCCACGGCGTGATGAACTGGACGAAGGATGACCACTGGGGCTTCACCAACGAGACCGGTGTGATGCTCAAGGTCGTGAACGGCGAGTTCAAGGTCGAGTAAAGGCCCCCCCGAAGCGCCTGCGGCGCTCCCCCCTCAAGGGGGCGCCACCTGCGGCCCGGCAAAGCCGGTTCCGCGTTGGCCCCCGCACTGCAGCGCGGCTCCATGGGTCGCGGGTGGCACTAAACACAATGGATCACTGACATGGATTTGTCGATAGCCAGCATCCTGCTGCTCGATGGCGTTACCAACGGCGCCGTGTATGCGCTGCTGGGGCTGGCCACGGTGCTGGTCTTCACCGTCACGCGGGTGATCTTCATCCCCCAGGGTGAGTTCGTCGCATACGGCGCGCTCACGCTGGCGATCCTGCAGACCGGCAAGATTCCCGGCACGGTGTGGCTGCTGTTGATCCTGGCCGGGGTCGCCGCATTGATGGACACGGCCGGTGAATGGCGGCGCCATGGAAGCGCCGGCGGTGCACTCAAGACCGGCTTGCGCACCCTTGCATTTCCGGTGCTGGCCGCCGCGGTGACGGCATTGGCCGCGCCGCGCCAATTGCCGCTGGCGGTGCAGGCGTTACTGAGCGTCGCCATCGTCACAGCCTACGGACCGCTGGTGTACCGGGTGGCCTACCAATCGTTGGCCGACGCCAGCTCGCTCGTGCTGCTGATCGTGTCAGTCGGCGTGCACTTCGCCATGACCGGGCTCGGGTTGCTGTTCTTCGGCGCAGAGGGGTATCGCAACCCGGCGTTCTGGGATCTTCGTCTGTCGCTCGGGCCGATCACGGTGAGTGGCCAGGCGATCATCATCGCCGTGGCCTCGGTGGCCCTGATCGCCATGCTGTGGCTTTTCTTCGAGCGCACGTTACGCGGCAAATCATTGCGCGCCACCGCCGTGAACCGGCTGGGCGCGCGGCTGATGGGCATCTCATCGCAGTCGGCGGGGCAGATGACTTTCGCCATGGCGGCGCTGATCGGCGCGCTCTCGGGCCTGCTGATCGGCCCCACCACCACGGTGTTCTACGATTCCGGCTTCCTGATCGGCCTGAAGGGTTTCGTCGCCGCCGTGGTGGCCGGGCTGGCCAGCTATCCCGGCGCGTTGCTCGGCGCGCTGTTCGTCGGCGTGATCGAATCGTTCGGTTCCTTCTGGGCCAGCGCGTTCAAGGAAGTAATCGTGTTCACGCTGATCTTGCCGGTGCTCTTGGTGCGCTCGCTAACGAGCGCCCATTCGGACGAGGACCACTAGATGGATGCGCCCTCCCGAAGCGACCTGCCCCCAACCCCTCAAGGGGCCTCCCTCAGCGCCGCTGCGAAGCCGGTGTCGCGATGGTCCGCGAACATGCGCCAGCATGGCTTGCTAGGGCTGTTCATCGCGGTGCCGTTGATCGCCGTGCTGCCGCTGCCCGATTTCTGGATCAGCCAGCTCAGCTACATCGGCCTGTACGCCCTCACCTGCCTCGGGCTGGTGCTGCTGACAGGCGTCGGTGGCCTCACCTCTTTCGGTCAAGCCGCCTTCGTCGGCATCGGCGCCTACACCACCGCATGGCTCACGGTGAACATGGGCGTGTCGCCCTGGATCACCTTGCCCATCGGCTTGTCGATCACCGCCGTGAGCGCATTCGTCATCGGCATCATCACACTGCGCATGTCGGGGCACTACCTGCCGCTGGCCACCATCGCGTGGGGACTGTCGCTGTATTACCTGATGGGCAACATCGACGCGCTCGGCAAATACGACGGCATCCTGGGCATCCGCAGCCTGTCCCTCTTCGGCGTGGACCTCGGGCAGGGGCGCGGGTTCTTCCTGCTCACCTGGGCCTTCGTTCTGGCAGCGGCCATCGCCCTGCTGCACCTGCTGGATTCGCGCAGCGGCCGCGCGATCCGCGCCTTGCGCAGCGGCGCCCTCATGGCCGAATCGATGGGCATCAGCACCTTCCGCTACAAGGTGACGATCTTCGTGATCGCGGCGCTCTTCGCCTGCATCTCCGGCTGGCTGTTCGCGCACTTCCAGCGCACGGTCAATCCTTCCGCGTTCGGCCTGAAGATGGGCATCGAATATTTGTTCATGACGGTGGTGGGCGGCGTCGGCCACGTCTGGGGTGCGCTCACGGGCGCAGCCCTCACCAAGCTGCTCGATGATCAGCTGCAGGTGCTGCTGCCGCGCCTGATCGGCACCAGCGGCAGCTATGAGGTGATCGTGTTCGGCATCGCCCTCGTGTTGATGCTCAAGTACCAGCCGGACGGCCTGTGGGATTTCGTGGAGCGCCGCCTGCCGCGCGCGAACCGTGCGGTGGACTGGGCCGACGCGCCCGCGCTGGCGGAGCGCGCCAAGCCGGCGCGCGGGGAGCTGGTGCTGGACGTGAAGGAAGTGCGAAAGCAGTTCGGCGGCCTCGTCGCGGTAAACGACATCAGCTTCCAGATTCGCGCCGGCGAGCTCGTCGGCCTGATCGGGCCGAACGGCGCGGGAAAATCCACGACGTTCAACCTGATCACGGGCGTGCTCGCGCCCACCCGCGGCTCCGTGCTCTTTCGCGGCGAGGAGATGGCCGGACTCGCGTCACGCGACATCGCCCGCAAGGGGATGGCCCGCACCTTCCAGCACGTGAAGATGATCCCCGACATGACGGTGCTGGAGAACGTCGCCCTCGGCGCGCACACGCGCGGGCGCAAGGGCGTGTTCAGCGCGATGGCCTGGCTCGACACCGCCGAGGAGCGCGGACTGTTCAAGGAAGCGCAGCGCCAACTGGACCGCATCGGGATGGGGCCGCACCTCCACGAGCTTGCGGGCAACCTGGCCATGGGGCAGCAGCGCCTGCTGGAGATCGCGCGCGCCCTGTGCGCCGACCCTGCCCTGCTCCTGCTGGACGAGCCCGCCGCGGGCCTGCGCCACAAGGAGAAGCAGGCGCTGGCGGAAGTACTGCGCCAGCTGCAGCGCGAGGGCGTGAGCATCCTGCTGGTGGAACACGACATGGACCTCGTCATGCAAGTGTGCGACCGATTGGTGGTGATGGAGTTTGGAACACTCCTCATGGAAGGCACGCCGGAGCAGGTGCAGCGAAGCCCGGAGGTGCGCGCTGCTTACCTGGGCACGGAGCATTGAGCATGAGGACAACGCGATGACAACCCCCATGCTTCGCATCGACGATTTGCGCGCGGGCTACGGCCGCGCCGAGGTGCTGCACGGCATCAGCCTGGAGGCATCGCCGGGTGGCGTCGTGACGGTGATCGGGCCGAATGGCGCGGGCAAGTCAACGCTGCTCAACACGCTGATGGGCGTGATCCCGTCACGCGGCGTGCTGCAGTTCGATGGGCATGACGTCGGCTCGCTGCCGCTGGAGGAACGCGTGATGCTCGGCATGGCGCTGGTGCCGGAGAAGCGGGAGCTGTTCGGCTCCATGCCCGTCGAGGACAACCTGCTGCTTGGCGGCTACCGCCAGATGCGCCTGCGCAACCGGCTGTGGCGCCAGCGGCTGGACGATGTGTACGCCCTCTTCCCGCGCCTGGCGGAGCGAAGGATGCAACTGGCCGGCACCCTTTCGGGCGGCGAGCGCCAGATGCTGGCCGTGGGCCGCGCGCTGATGTCGCGCCCGCGCCTCTTGATGCTTGACGAGCCCAGCCTGGGTCTGGCGCCGCTGGTGGTGCGCGACATTTTCCGCACGATCGAATCGCTGCGGCAAACAGGCGTCACGATCCTGCTCGTGGAACAGAACGCCCGTGCCGCCCTGGAAGTGGCCGACCACGGCTATGTGCTGGAGATGGGCGAGATCGCGCTGCAGGGCGCGGCGCAAGAGCTGGCCGGCGACTCGCGCGTGATCGACACTTACCTGGGCGCGGCCGCGAAGAAGGCGCCCGCCGAGGCCGAGCCATCGTGAGCGCGGCAAACACTCCGCGCGGCGCGGCGGCAGCCCCCGCGGTGGACAAGGTCGACACCAGCTACCTCGAAAGCCTGCTCGGGTACAACGCGCGGCGCGCGGCGCTCGCGGTGATCGAAGTGTTCCTCGAACGGATGGCCGTGTACGACCTGCGGCCAGTCGACTTCTCGGTGCTGTCCCTCATCACGCACAACCCCGGCATCACCTCGCGCCAGCTGTGCACCACGCTCGGCATTCTGCCGCCCAACCTGGTGGGCATGATCAACGCCCTGGAAAAGCGCGAACTGATCGTGCGACGGCCGCACCCGCGCGACGGCCGCGCCATGGGGCTGCACTTGACGCAGGCCGGCCAGAAACTCATGCGCGACGCCGAGCGAACGGCCGCCGGGCTGGAAACCGAGGTCGCCGGCCGTCTGTCGCCCACCGAAGCGAAGACGCTGATCCGACTGCTGAAGAAAATCTACTTGTGAAGCCTTAAGGGCTCATCCGGACGCATGATGCGGCGCAATAGCGTTGCAGTTTGGTGACGATGCTATTGTTTGTATAGCAGTAACTGCGTACACTCGCCTCCCCGCGATCGAAAAATAAAACAGGCTCGAGGAGTGCCCCGCATGAGTTCGAAGGAAAACGCCGCCATCAACCAGCTGCTGGGGTTGCTGGAGTCGCGTTACGCGATCCGCGTACTCTGGGCGCTGCGAGACGGTCATGCGCAGACCTTTCGGCTGCTGCAGGACAGCGTGGGCGGCATCACCCCGAACACGCTGAACACCCGCATCAAGGAACTGCGCGATGCGGGCCTGGTCAATCATGGTGGCGACGGCTACGTCGTCACGCCCGCGGGCTCCGACCTGCTCAAGCGCCTCAACGAGCTGCCGGCTTTCGCCGCCAAGTGGGTCGCGAGCCAGACCAAGAAGAAGTCATCCATCTAGAATTTGCCCATGAAGTCCCATCTCGACATTTCGGCGGCGCTGCCCGCCGATGCAGCCAACGCCCTACTCATCGGCCGCGCGCAAGTGCCCGGCACCGGACCGGTGCTGGTGCAGGTGCGTCCCGATGGCGTCTTCGACCTATCGAAAGTGGCCGCGACTTGCAGCGAACTGCTGGAGTTGCCGGACCCCGCGGCTGCCGCGCGCGCCGCAAGCGGAGCGCGCATTGGATCGACAGCCGACATGCTCGCCAACAGCGCCTTCGATGCGCGCGACCCCGCCCTGCCCTGGTTCCTTGCGCCCTGCGACCTGCAGGCTATCAAGGCCGCGGGCGTGACCTTCGTCGCATCCATGCTGGAACGCGTGATCGAGGAGCAGGCCCGCGGTGACGCATCGCGCGCCGAGGAAGTGCGTGCCGCCGTCGTCGCCGTCATCGGCGACAACCTCAGCGCCGTGCGCCCCGGCTCCGACGAAGCGATGCGCCTGAAGGAGGTGCTGCTCGAGCAAGGCATGTGGTCGCAATATCTTGAAGTGGGCATCGGCCCGGATGCCGAGATCTTCACCAAGTCGCAGCCGATGAGCGCTGTCGGCACGGGCGCCGAGGTCGGTATCCATCCCGGCAGCGCGTGGAACAACCCCGAGCCCGAGATCGTGCTTGCGGTCAACAGCCGCGGCGAGGCCCGGGGCGCGGCCCTGGGCAACGACGTGAACCTGCGCGACTTCGAGGGCCGCAGCGCGTTGTTGCTGGGCAAGGCCAAGGACAACAACGCGAGCTGCGCGATCGGCCCGTTCATTCGTCTCTTCGACGCGCAGTTCGACATCGGCGACGTGCGTCGCTGCGACCTGTCCATGCAGGTCAAGGGGCCGGAAGGCTTTGTGATGCAGGGCGCGAGTTCCCTCTCGAAGATCAGCCGCGATCCGCTGGACCTCGTGGGCCAGGCCATCGGCGCGAATCACCAGTACCCCGACGGCCTGGTGCTTTTCCTGGGCACGATGTTCGCCCCCACGCAGGACCGTCATGGCCCCGGCCAGGGCTTCACGCATGTGGTCGGGGATATCGTTACCGTGTCCACGCCGCAGCTCGGTACACTCGCCAATCGCGTCAACACCAGCGACAACGTGCCGCCCTGGACATACGGCACCGCGGCGCTCATGCGCGACCTGGCCCGGCGCGGCCTGCTGCGCTGAACAGCGCGTGCGCTCAACAAACCAAAGCAAAGGACATCCCATGATCACGACCCCCTCCGGCCTGCAATACGAAGACAAGACCATGGGCGGCGGCGCCGAGGCCAAGCCCGGCCAGCACGTGCACGTGCACTACACCGGCTGGCTGTTCAACGACGGCCAGCAGGGCGCGAAGTTCGACTCCAGCGTCGACCGCAACGACCCCTTCGCCTTCTCGCTGGGCGCGGGCATGGTGATCAAGGGTTGGGACGAAGGCGTGGCCGGCATGAAGATCGGCGGCAAGCGCACGTTGATCATCCCGCCGCAACTCGGTTACGGCGCGCGCGGCGCCGGCGGCGTGATTCCGCCGAATGCGACGCTGAAGTTCGACGTCGAGCTGCTCGACGCGCACTGATCTGTCATGCCGGACTCGATCCGGCATCCATGTTGGCGCGCCTGCATGGATTGCGGGTCGAGCCCGCAATGACGACTGCTTCTCAGCGCCAACGGGCGGCCCTATCTTCCAGCGTACGCGCGCGGCGTTGCAGACATAACTGATCGCGTGATACCAGCCGGCCAACATCAAGAGCTCGACCAGCTGGGCCGGCGTCCAGACCGCCGCCAACTGCGGCCACAGTTCATCGCTCACGGTTGCCGTGTAGTGCTTCGTCGGCCATCCGCACCAGGAGCTTGTCGAGCCGCAGGTTGGTGATTGATGCGCTACGGATTACGTAGCACACTTCACTATACCGCTACACATTGCGTAGCGCCAGTCGCAAACCGGACAAAGTCCGAGGCTAAAATCGGCCGCGATGACTTCGGCGCTACCCCTTCCCGGCCGGCCGGTGCGCGGCTCGCCCACGGGCCGGCCAGTCATGGCCCTGCTCGACCTGCTGGGCCGGCGCGGCACCTTGCGCGTGCTCTGGGAGCTGCGCGACGGGCATCCCCAAAGCTTTCGGCTGCTGCGCGCCAGCGCCGACGACATGTCCCCGTCGGTGCTGAACACGCGGATCAAGGAACTGCGGGAGGCGCGCCTGCTGGAGCTGGCTGAGGGCGGCTATGCGCTCACCGCCGAGGGCCTGGAGCTGGTGCGGCACCTCAAGCCACTCAACCGGTGGGCCGAAGTGTGGGCGACCGCGCCTCCCAGCCGCGCGCAACCCGCCGACCCGCCGAGAATAATTAGCTGAACGTTATTTCCGCGGCTTGAAAAGGGCCTTGCGGCCCCAAGCTGCTGCGCTGAGTGTTTTCCCCTTCCAAGAACGAGCCATGCCATCCGATAACCAGATGACCGACAACGACCGGATCGAACCCACGCTGAACCCCATCGATGTACCCCCCCTGGGCGCCAGCCCGGAGGAACGCGAGGCGGCGCAAGCGGCCAACGACACCGACGTGCTGAACAAGGCGCAGGCAGACCTGGCGGCACTCCAGGCCAAGAACGCGGAGCTGGCCGAGCAGTTCATGCGTGCCCAGGCCGATGTGCAGAACACCCGCCGCCGCGCCGAGGACGAGATCTCCAAGGCGCGTAAGTTCGCCGTCGAAGGCTTTGCCGAGAGCATGCTGGCGGTGCTCGACAGCCTGGAAGCCGGCCTCGCCCACAAGGACGCCACGCCCGAGCAGATTCGCGAAGGCACGGAAGCGACGCTGCGCCAGCTCAAGAGCACGCTCGAGCGCAACAAGGTCATCGAAATCAACCCGGCCGCAGGCGACAAATTCGACCCGCACCGGCACCAGGCCATCTCGGTGGTGCCCTTGCCCCCCGATTCCCCACAGGAAGCCAACACGGTGGTCACCGTACTGCAGAAGGGCTACCTGATCGCCGACCGCATCCTGCGCCCCGCGCTGGTGACGGTCGCCGGGGGCAAATAGGCCCCTACCGGCCGCTTGAAACGCCACAGCTTATCCACAAGTAACACACATCGAATCGTGAATTGGCCCGCGGGCCGCAAGCAAGGAGAATGAACATGGGAAGAATCATCGGCATCGACCTCGGAACCACCAACTCGTGCGTAGCCGTGATGGAGGGCAACACCCCCAAGGTCATCGAAAACAGCGAAGGCGCGCGCACCACGCCGTCGATCGTCGCCTACCAGGAGGACGGTGAGATCCTCGTGGGCGCCTCGGCCAAGCGCCAGGCCGTGACCAACGCCAAGAACACCCTGTACGCGATCAAGCGCCTGATCGGCCGCAAGTTCGAGGAAAAGGAAGTCCAGAAGGACATCCACCTCATGCCCTACGCCATCACCAAGGCCGACAACGGCGATGCGTGGGTGGAAGTGCGCGGCAAGAAG